>NZ_JBNBZS010000090.1:0-19082 GCF_049629625.1 Roseomonas chloroacetimidivorans
CTAAGGTCCGTTGACATTCATCGCGATGCGATGATGGCCGCGGCGAGGCTGATGCTGGCGCGGAAGCTGGTGTCGGTCTTGTCGTAGCGGGTGGCGATGGCCCTGAACTCCTTGAGCTTGGCGAAGAAGTTCTCGATGAGGTGCCTCCAGCGGTAGGTATCGCGGTCAAAGTCGAAGCGGGCTTTGCGATTGGCCTTGGGTGGGATCACGGCGACGGCGCCACGGTCATCGAGTTCGGCCCTGAGCCAGTCGGCGTCGAAGGCCCTGTCGCCAAGCAGGGCGCCGAAGGTGATGCCTTCGATCAGGGGCGGCACACCGATCGTGTCGTGGCGCTGACCAGGGAGCAGAACAAAGCGCACCAGATTGCCGAGCGCATCGACGAGGGCGACGATCTTGGTCGTCAGGCCGCCGCGCGAGCGACCGATGGCCTGATTCTGAGTCCCCCCTTTGCGCCGCTCGCCTTCTGGTGGGCGGTGACGATGGTGCCGTCGATCAGGGCATACTCGAAGTCCGGCTCGTCAGACAGGCACTCGAAGATCCGCTCGAACACCTCCGCCCGCGCCCAGCGGCGAAAGCGCTGGAATACACTGTTCCAACAGCCGAACTCCCTGGGCAGGTCGCGCCAAGGCAGGCCGGTGCGCACCCGCCACAGCACCGCCTCGAGGAAGAGCCGATTGTCCTTCGCGGTCACTCCACTATCCGAGGCCTTGCCGGGCAACAGCGACGCGACCTTCTCCCAGACCGCATCGCTCACCACAAACCGATCCCGATCCATCCCTGCCGCCACTCCGCCAAAGCGGAGCTTGAATCACACCCAGACCACCATGGGAATCCTGAATGTCAACGGGCCTTAGTACTGCGTTCGCGAATTGGCGCCTCGATCAGGCAGCCTGGGCTTGGCGGTCCGGAGTGATGCCGTACCGCCAATGCGGGAGCAGCGGTGCGGTATTGCAGATCTCGATGTAGCGACGGATCCGGTCAGCCAGTTCGGCCTTGCTGGCGACGCGAATGCGCCGCAGCACGGAGCGGGCCAGTTTTGAGAAGAAGGTCTCCACATAGTCGAGCCACGACGCGTGCGTCGGGGTAAACACTAGTTCAAACTGGCCCGGCTTGCTGGCAAGGAAGCGCCTGGTCTCGCGCGAACGATGGGCGGAGTGATTGTCGAGCAGCAGGCAGATCAATATGCCTGCCGATTAATGCGCATCGAGCCGCTCAAGAAAGGCGATGAACTCGCGCGAGCGATGCCGCTGGGTTACCGCGTGATGCACAAAGCCGCTCACCAGATCGACCGCAGCGCAGAGGGTCAGTGTGCCGAGCCGCTTGTACTCGTTATCACGCTGAACCGTGGCATGCTTGCTGGGTTTCGGCGGCAGGTCGGGGGCGGTACTGGCAATTGCCTGGATGCCGGGCTTTTCGTCATAGGAGAGCACGGCAACCGGGCGGTCGGCCTCGGGAATTGCCGCAGCATCTCCGCCGCGGCATAGACTTCCAGGACCTCGGCCTTGCGCTCCTCAAAGGCCGGATCGCGGCGTTGAAGATAGTAGCGCACCTTGTGCGGCTTGACTGGCTGGCTGTTCAGCACCTCGTGCACCGTGCTGGGCGCGAGTTCAGCCAGGCAGGCGTGACCGGCGGCGGGTCCGCGCTCGCGTGCATGCGTCGCCAGCAGGCGAAGCGTCCACAACTCATGGGGATAACCGCGTTGCTTGGCTTTGACGCAGGCCTCGCCAATCAACCAGGTGCGCGCCGCTTCCGTGATGTCCGGCCGCCGTCCTGAACGCGGCAGGTCGCCGATCGCCTTGAGCGGTCCCACCGCCAGGACCCGGCGCGCGCAGCGGGTGACCCGTTGACGGCCAATGCGCAGCTTTGCGGCGATCTCGGTGGCATCGCGCTAATCCGCCAGATGCAGGATGATGGCCGAACGCTCGACATGATGGGCTTGGGACGTGCGCGAGCGGGCGAGTGCACGCAGGGTGTCGCGCGTCTCGTCGGTCAGGCACAGCGCCAGCGTGGCGGCTTTGCGCGGCATGCAATGTCTTCCCAGGTTGCAGCTCACTGCCGGCTGGTTGGCGCAACACCCACGGTCCGGGTCAACGGGGTTGGAAGTACGGCTCGCTCGCGATCCGATGCAGTGCTTCCATCAGCGGCAGACGCTCGGCCACGCGATGCCACTCTCCGGTGTGACGGTGCCACAAGAGGTCAAAGCGATCCCGGCCGACGTAGTCCAATCGGGCGAAGGGCGCGTCAAACTCCGCTGCAAGGGAAGCGGGATCCTCCGAGCGGTATCGCGTGAAGAACCGGTACTTGTTGCCGTGCCACTTGCCCTCGATAGCGACCGGATAGTTGAACATAGCAGAGGGACGGACCTCCGGAAGGAACCGCGGCTGCAGCACCTCGGCAATCACCCTCTCACAGGCTGCGGTGATCGCCGCCTTCTCGGCCGGCGGCGGCTTGTTGCCGGCCCGGCCGCCGACATACATCCAGACGCCCCTCGCCACCGCTGCTCCGCCAGTCGCCCCGATTCTTGTAGCCGCCCTCCAGGCCACTGTCAGCCACTCCCGGGAGCCCGGTTTTGATCACCAATTCGGAATCGCAGTACTAGGCGCGCTTCCCTCCCTGTTGCAGCTCCTGCGCTCCTGGCCGGGAGGACCGCTTGAGGCGCTCACCTCGGCCAAGGAGGCGGTTGATGCGGTACGGCGCTTCATCGCGATCTATTCCCGCCCGGACCTGACCTGGGACGATCTGCCCTTCCTGCGCCAGCGCACGCGCCTGCCCATCATCCTCAAGGGCATTCTCTATCCGGACGATGCCCGCCAGGCGCTCGATGCCGGCGTGGATGGGATCATCGTGTCGAACCACGGCGGGCGGCAGGTCAATGGGGCCGTGTCCTCGATGGAGGCGCGGCCCGGCATCGTGGATGCCGTGGACGGCCGAGTTCCCATCCTCTTCGACTGCGGGATCCGAACGGGCGCGGACATCATCAAGGCCATTGCTCTTGGCGCGAGGGCCGTGCTGATCGGCCGGCCCTATGTGTACGCCTTGGCGCTTGCGGGGGAGGCGGGGGTTCGTGAGGTGATCCGGAATTTTGCCACGGATCTAGACCTGACGCTCGGACTGGCGGGGCGGCGTTCCCTGAGTGAGCTGGACCGACCGGTGCTCATCCGGAGCACCGAACCCTGACAAGGGGTACGGGGGAGGCCTCCGATCAATGCTGCGCCATGCGGACGCGGCTTATGACGAAGCCGCTCCTCGGCGCAGTGGGCATGCGCGACAGGCTAATACTCAGATCCTGGGGCGGCACGTCGTAGCGCATGGCGCAGAGTAGCCGGACGGCCCGCTTCATCAGGGCGATGGTGATCCATTCGCCGGGACAGCGATGGCCACCCATGAAGTCGCCGGCTCCCTGTGGCACCAAAGTGAAGGCGTCGCCCTTCCAGTTGCGGAAGCGCTCCGGCCGGAACTGCTCCGGCTCGTCCCAGGACCGGCAGTCGTGGTTGGTGCCGTAGAGGTCCAGGATGGCCCAGTCGCCCTTCGCGAAGTGGTGGCCGCTCCAGTCGAAGCCTTGCCGCACCCGCCCGCCGATGACCGGGAAGAAGGGATAGAAGCGGCGTACCTCCTGCACGAAAGGTTCCAGATCCTCCTCCGCGGTGGCGAGACGCTCGCGCCAGGACGGGTGCTCGTACAGGGCCAGCGCGGCGAAGGTGATGAAGCGGCGCACGGCCACCATGGGGCGGAGGAGATTGATGATCTCCACCGCCACCGTGGCGGTGTCCAGGGGCTTTCCGGCCTGGTCTGTGTGGCGGACGATGGCCGACAAGGCCGAATCCTCCGACAACGAGATCTCTCCGGCACGGACCTGCCCGACCAAGCGGCGTATGCGGCGCTCCGTTCGCCGCCGCAGGTGCAGTGCCCAGAGGGTGGCGGGGCCGAGATGACCGGCCTGCCGGATCATCATCTGCAACTCATGCGCCAGGGCCGGCACGTCACGCGGTGCGAGCGGTACGCCGGTCCAGTCGCAAGCCGTGCGGGTGAGGAGTTCGCCCATCTCCCGCATCAGCACGACCTCCTTCGCGGCCTGCCAGCGGGTCAGCACGTCGCGCCAATGCTTCTCCAGCAGATCGGCCGTGCGGACGACGCTGTCGGGCGTCATCAGGGACATAAACAAGCCCTTGCGGTGCCGGTGCGCGACACCGTCCAGGCTTTGCACGCTTCCCTTGTCCTGAAGCAGGCGGAGAGTGGTCTGCGGCATTGCTCCCCGACGCGTGAAGCGGTCGCCCTCGTAGAAGATCCGGGCCGCTTCCGCGCCGCGCATACATACCACAGGGGTCAGCATGATGCGGGTGCGGAAGAGATCTGACCCGAGGCGGTCGCAACGGCGGGACACGAAAGAGTAGGCCTCCCGGAGGAAGGAAAGCGTGTTGTCCAATCCGGGCGCGCGCGGGATCTCGGGCATGGATGTCTCCATCGCGGGTAGGCGAGCGCAGGGGTGTTGGGGGTACGTTACGGGGCCAAGTTCCCGCGAGACCCAGAGGCGGGATCGTGACCTCGATCGGCTCTCGGTCCATCTGGTCAGACCACTGGCGGCGGCATCTCGCGCGGTTCCGGCGGCAAGAGCGGCGGAATGTCCGGCCCAGGCCCGGGGGTTGGGCCATCCGGGCCCGGCGGTGGTGGGATATCGGGCCCAGGAGGCATCGGCCTCGGGATATCCGGACCACCCGGCAGGATCGGGCGCTCGGGGCCTGGAGCGGGCGGCTGCGGCTCCTGCGGTGGCAACGCGGATTTCCGCCACTCTGAGGACGTGGCCGGGTCGTGATCTTCCCAGGGGGCAGTCATAGAGCAGTTTGATCCTTCTACCTTGGCTGCAGCCCGGGATCGCCGCCCGGGCTGCCCGGCGGCGGGATCACCGGTGTGGTACGCGGATTCGGGTTCGGCGCCGGTGCCTGGATCTCAGGGTCCACTCCGGCCGGGGGGCGAAGGACGCCGCCAGGTATACTGCTCGCGTCAGGCCTCTGCTCACCGGGGCCGCTACCCTCCAGGCCATTGCTCCCGGGCGTCCGCCGCTCCTCGCCTGCAGGCGGTCGCGGCCCAGGCTCAAGACGCTCAGGCGGGACCGGACCGGGCTGGGCCGGACCCGGGGGCTGCTCCTGCTGCTCCGGCACAGCCCCGGGCTGCGCGAGCGCCGAGCTACCGAGGAGACTACTCGCCAGCAGGGCGGCGGCGCCTCCCGCCGCCGCAACGGCAGTGCGCCTTACGGCCATGGGCGTCAGCCACCCGTCCGGTCACCGCCGGTTTGCGAATGTGCCCCGCCCGGCCGCGAGACGCCGGCAAGTGCGTCGCCCGCAGGCTGCCCACCCTCGCCCATGACCACATCACCGAGCGAGAGAATGCCGACCAAGCGCTTGTCCCGGTTCATGACAGGCAGGCGGCGTACCTGCTGGTCGCCCATGGTGCGCGTGACGTGGTCGAGGTCCTCGTCCTCGAAGCAGTATTTCACGTGCGGGGTCATCACCTCGCGCACCTTGGTGTCGGGCCCCTTGCCCTCGGCCACGCCCCGCACGGTGATGTCACGGTCGGTGACCATGCCAACAAGGCGGTCATCCTGGCCTACGGGCAGCGCGCCCGCGTCGCACTCGGCCATGCTACGGGCGGCCTGCTGGATCGTTTCGTCCGGGCTCGCGACGCGGACGTTGCGCGTCATCTTGTCACTGACCTTCATGGCTGTCTCCTTGCTTATGGCTGCTTGGGGTAGCGGGTCTGCTACTAGATGCTGGCAGCCGCAGCACCGACGACCGCAGTACTGCGCCAAAGCGCCTTCAGCTCTTCAGGCAGCGCATCGATGACCTTCGCCACCTGACCAGGATCGACGTGGTGCGAGAGGGTGCGAAAGACCGCCTGTGTGGCATCGCGCCCATTTACAGGACGGATACCTTGCAGCCCCTCTTCGACCCGGTCCAGGAACTCATCAAGCGTCCGAAGCCGTTCCAGCTGGGCCGCTGGGTGCCATTGGTCGTAGTAGAGGCCGCGCACCAGCAACGGCAACTGCGCACCGAAATGCGCGGCGAGGTCGAGCGGCATCCGGTCGCGCAGCGGATGCAGAACCGCACCGAGCGCGTGCCAGGCGACCTGCCGGTCCGGCCCAATCTCAGCCATGATCTCGTCCAGCCAGGTATTCGTTTTCTGCAGCGTTTGTCCAAAATATCGGGGCGGGTGGCATGACGTGCCTCCCTCTAAGCCAGAGTGCCTGGTCCAGGAATGGACCAGGCCCCTCATCTCGTGGTCGCGTAGACCGCAGCGGGGATTCGAGTTGAAACGCCTCGGCAGGTCTAGGGTTTCCGCCTCCCTAATTCTACAGTTGAGGTTTGCTCGAGGCGTCCTCAGGTGTGTGGCGGAGCATTGGTTCGTGGAGGCGAGCCATGGTGTCGGACACTGTGGGTGTCCTGCGCTGGCGCGACGAGTTGGGAGCGCTGCAGGCACGGCTGGGCCAGCTGTTCGTCCGGGCGGAGCCCCGGCGGCAGGCAGGCTTGTACCTTGAGGGGCTGCTGAGCTCAGCCAAGCGCAAGAATGGCTGGCAACTGGCCGAACAGATCGGCGATGCGCGCCCCTGGCGGACGCAGCGGGTGCTCAGCCACGTCCTGTGGGACGCGGACGCGGCTCGGGACCTGTGCCGCGATCACGTGCTTGAGCATCTCGGGGCTGATGACGGCGTGCTGATCGTCGACGAGACGGGGTTTCTCAAGAAGGGCGAGCACTCGGTTGGCGTGGCGCGGCAGTACAGCGGCACGGCGGGGCGGATCGAGAATGCGCAGATCGGGGTCTTCCTGGCCTATGCCAGCAGCAAGGGGCACGCGCTGATCGACCGCGAGCTCTACCTGCCCAGGAAGGAGTGGTGCGAGGATACCGGCAGGCGCGCCGAGGCCTCCATTCCCGAGGAGGTGGGGTTCTCCACTAAGCCGGCGCTGGCTGGCCGCATGATCCAGCGGGCGCTCGATGCTGGCCTGCCCTGCGCCTGGGTGCTGGGCGACGAGGTCTACGGCTCGGACCGCCGGCTGCGCATTGCCGTTGAACAGCGCAAGCAGCCCTTCGTGCTCGCCATCCGCAGCAATGAGAAGCTCTGGGCGGTGCTGGATGGGCGTCTCGGGCAGCACGCCGCCTCGCGCCTGGCCGCTTGTCTTCCAGCCCAGGTTTGGCGACGTTTGTCGGCCGGAGCGGGCAGCAAGGGCGAGCGGGTCTATGACTGGGCGCGCTTTCGGCTGACCCGGCTCCAGCAGCCGCCCTGGGATCACTGGCTATTGGTCCGGCGCAGCCGCAAGAACCCGAAGGACCTCGCCTACTACGTCGTCTTCGGTCCCGACCAGACCACACGGGCCACCCTCGCGCGCATCGCTGGCCGGCGCTGGGCCATCGAGGAATGCTTCGAGATCGCCAAGCAGGAGGTCGGCTTGGCCGACTACGAGATCCGCTCGTGGCACGGATGGTACCGGCATATCACGCTGGCCATGCTCGCCTTGGCCTTCCTCGCCGGTATGCGAGCGAAGCTCAACGCCGCCCCGCGGCAAAAAAGGGGGACCAGCAACCCCGACCTATGGTCGACCTCAGCACAGGCGAGATCCGCCATCTCATCAGCAGCCTCCAGCGCGCCGTTGGTGTCGTGCTCGACCGCCTCTTCGAATGGTCTCTCTGGCGACGCATACACCAGGCCATCGCTAGCACATGCCACTGGCGCCGCAGCCAGCGTGAAGCCCGCATGAAACCTCAACTGTAGAACTAAGCCGGGCCGCCCGGGCGCACCCTCGCCAATCACCAGGCTTTTCGCCTGCAAAGGGCGTTGGTGCACGGAGGTGGGCGGGTAGCCTGAAGGTTGGAGGCCGGCTATCCCGCCCAGATGCCATTCAAGCACAACGCCGCGCGGCGTCACCGTTTCGCCAAGGCGCGCTACCGGGTCGCGAACGAGCCAGCCTACGAGGCTGGGCTGCGCCGGCATCGCCGCGCACGTGCTCACCGAGGGCAACGCCGATGATGCTGCCCAGGTGCCGGCGCTCCTTGGTGAGGCGCAGGGCAACATCGCCAGTGTGACGGCTGACGGTGCCTATGACAGCGAGCCCGTCTACCGGGCCTGCGCAGCCCGACAGTCCGACCCGCCAGTGACCGTCACCATCCCGCCGCGCGCGTCCGCAGTGCCGAGCACGGACAACCCTGCCGCCCGGAGCCCGCGTGACTAACATGTCCAGCTCATGGCCGAGAAGGGTCGCATGATTTGGCAGCGGGCGACCGGGTACGGCAGGCGCAACCACGTCGAGACCACGACTGGCCGGTACAAACACCTGATCGGCCCGAAGCTGCGTGCCCGCTCGCTACCCGGCCAGCAAGGCGAGGTGGCCATCGCCGTCGCGGTACTCAACCGCGTGATCCGGGTTGCCAGACCTATCTCCGTCCGCCGAGCCTGACCTCTAGCCGGATCAGGCCAGCGTCGTGCCGTCCGTCAATCCGTGCACCAACGCCCCGGAAGGACCTACCAGCGGCGAACGTTGCCGAGTTGGTTGCCCTGGCCAAGCGCACGCCGAACGGGCTGAACTACGCTTCGTCAGGGGTGGGCAGCGCGCAGCATCTCGCAGCCGAGATGTTCCGCCTCGCGGCAGGCGTCCCGCTGGTGCATGTGCCCTATTGCGGCAGTGGGCAGGCGATGGCCGACCTGATTGCAGGTCAGGTGGACATAAATTTCGACGGCATCGCTGCTTCCTTGCCCGCAGTACGCGACGGGCAAATCCGCGCACTTGCGGTGACCACACTCGCGCGCACCCCCGTCCTTCCTGATCTTCCGACAGTGGCCGAATCTGGTTTCCCAAACTTCAACATCTCTAGCTGGTTTGGCCTCTTCGCGCCGGCTGCAACACCTGCAGCCGTGCAACAGCGCCTGGAGCAGGAGACGTGGCAAGCGCTGGCTTCGCCCTCTGTCCTGCGCGCACTGTCCGATGTCGGTGCTGAACCTGGCAAACACTCAGATTCCAGGTTTTGAAAGGCGCTGTAAGTCGAGCTAAGTGCCGGAAGGTTTGATGTCCATCGCACGCGTCCTCTCATCCATGCGGGGCTGGTGCTCCAGCCCCTTCCGCACAGCCCAGGTGTTGATGAGCTGGAAGAGAGGGATCAGGGCCACGTCTTCCGTAGCCATCCTCACGGCCTGGCGCAGCAAATCCTCCCGCTTTCCATCGTCCAGTGTTGTGACCGCTCGCTCTGTCAGTGCATCCAGATCCGGGTTGCTGTAGCGGCCACTGTTGTTGGCGCCGGTTCCCTTTTGCGGGTCGAAGGTGCCGAGGATATTCACCAAGGCATAGGACGCCTCGCCCGTCAGGCTGCCCCAGCCGGTCAACCGCATACCGAAGTCCTGGTGGTTAGAGCGCACCGAGAAGGAGGTCCAGGGCAGGGCCTCGACCTGGGTCTGCACGCCGACGCGCGTCCACATCTGAGCCACTGCCTGCGCGGTGCGCGCATCATTGGGATAGCGGTCGTTTGGCGTGTGCAGAGTCATGCGGAAGCCCTGCGGGAAACCGGCTTCGGCCAGGAGCCTCTTGGCACCGTCCGGGTCATAGCGCGGAACCGGCACGTCATTGTTGTAGGAATAAGAACCCGGCGGTAGCCACTGGCCCGCTGGCTTCGCGGTGTTCTCCATTACCCTCGTCGCCAGGGCCTCGCGGTTGATGGCTATGTTCAGGGCGCGACGGACGCGGAGATCATTGAAGGGGTTCTGCGCCAGTGGCCTGCCATCGTTGTCGGTCACGAAGACCGGATCCGTGCTGCGCGATCTATCCGGCGCCAAGTAGATAAGGCGCAATCCCTGAATAGAGCTGAGTTGCACATTCGGATTACCCCGTAGCCTTGGGATATCCGAGGATGACACCGTGTCGATGATGTCAACATCGCCCGAAAGGAGCGCCGCCGTGCGCGCAGGGGGCGACGAAATCACGCGGAAGTCCACATGGCTCCAGGAGGGTTTGGAACCCCAATAAGCATCATTGCGCACCATCTCTGCACGGTTGCCCGGGGTGTAGGAGACGAAGCGATAAGGACCGGTACCGATCACGGCCTTGCCGCTGTTGTAATCCTCAGTAGTGGCTGTGGCTCCCACGTGGCGCGAGACGATCGCGAGCGAGGCGAAGTCGGTCGGAAGCAGAGGATAGGGCGCAGCAGTGTGGAAGCGGATCGTCAGCGGGTCAATGATCTCGATGCGCTGAATAGCGCGCACGAATGCACCGAAGCCGCCGGGGCTGTTGGGCACGTTGGGTGCACGCTCCACCGTGAAAGCGACATCGTCGGCCGTAAAGGGCCTGCCGTCGTGCCAAGTAACATTGGGGCGAAGCTTGAACTCCCACGCCGTCTCGGAAATCGGGCGCCACGATTCAGCGAGCTGCGGCACGATTTTGGCCTCAGCGGAGAACTCTGCAAGCTTCTCGAAGAAGTGAGCGGCCACGCTGTGGTTAGGCGAGGCATTATAGAAATGTGGGTCGAGCGAAGTGACCGAGCCGCCGATGGCAATCGTAAGATTCTGAGCCTGGGCCGACAGGACCGAGGTGGCGAGCACCGTCACACTTGCAAGTAGCATAGATCTGATGTCGATCATAATAGTCCACTCCCGCTTTGGCGATGTTAGCCTTCCAGCAAAAGACATGCCGACGCGAGGCGGCCGGATCTCGATCCAGCGACGCTCAAGCATGGCCTGGTTCCCCTGTAGGCGCTAGATGGGGTAACGGGCCGGTCATGGCCTCTGGACGGACCCACTCTTCGAACTGCTCGGCAGTGACGAAGCCCAACTTGAGCGCTGCCTCACGAAGCGTGGTTTTGTCGCGATAGGCAGCCATGGCGATCTTGGCCGACTTCTCGTAGCCGATATGCGGGTTGAGCGCGGTGACGAGCATGAGCGAATTCTCCAGATGCTCGCGGATGCGCCCCTCATTCGGCTCGATGCCCCGGGCGCAGTGCTCGTCGAAGGCATGGCAGGCATCGGAGATCAGCTCGGCCGATTCCAGCAGGTTGTGAAGCATGACGGGCTTGAACACATTGAGCTGGAAGTTTCCCTGGCTACCCGCGAAGGCAACAGCGGCGTCGTTGCCGTAGACCTGCACGGCGGCCATGGTCATCGCCTCGCTTTGCGTCGGATTGACCTTGCCCGGCATGATAGAAGAGCCGGGTTCATTCTCCGGATCTTCAGCTCGGCAAAGCCGGCGCGCGGTCCGCACGCGTACCAGCGCACGTCATTGGCGATCTTCATCAACGCGGCGGCGAGCGTGCGCAGCGCGGCGCTGGCGTTCACCATGTAATCATGCGCGGAAAGGGCAGCGAATTTGTTGGGCGCGGAGACGAAGGGCTTGCCCGTCTCCTCCGCGCTTCGGCGCGCTGCGACCTCGCCGAAGCGCGGGTCCGCATTCAGCCCTGTGCCGACGGCGGTGCCGCCGATCGCCAGGCGATAGAGGCCCGTCATCGCGTGCTCGATCGCGGCAACGGCATCGTCCAGCTGCGCTACCCAGCCGCCGATCACCTGCCCCAGCGTCACTGGCGTCGCATCCTGCAGATGGGTGCGGCCGACCATGACCACATCCTTGAACTGCCGGGCCTTGACGTCCAGCGTGTCGCGCAACTGGCGCACGGCGGGAATGGTCGTGCCGGCAATGACCTCCACTGCGGCGATATGCATGGCCGTGGGGAAGGTGTCATTGGAGGATTGACTGCGGTTCACATCGTCGTTCGGGTGCACCGGCTTCTTCGACCCGAGCTGCCCGCCGGCCAGCTGGATGGCCAGATTGGCGATCACCTCATTCGCATTCATATTGGTCTGGGTGCCGGAGCCGGTCTGGAAAACCACCAGCGGGAACTCGGTGTCCCAGCGCCCGTCGATCACTTCCTGCGCCTCGCCCAGCGAGTCCGTCTCAACGCGGAAGCTTGTCTCGCTCATGCTTGTCGTCCCATTCTGTCCCTCCTCACAGTCCAGGCTGGCCGGTACTGATATCAACCGCACCGGATGCGGACCGGTGAAAGCTGACCGCCGCCGCGGACAAGGTAGCGTCGGAGAGATCGGTATAGGGGGTGATCACCAACGGCCCTTCGGCGGCCCGTCCATGTTGGCGAAGATCTGCCGGTCCTTGTTCTCCTGCATCAGCATGGAGAAGCTTGGGATCTTCTCGAAACCGAGGCCTTGGGGAACGCCCGTGTCGGGATCGGACTGGATCTTGGCATAGCTCTCACCGGAGATCTTCTCCCACTTGCCCGCGGGCTTCTTGACCTCAAGGTTCACCACGGTCGTCTTGAAGACCATCCGGACGATCGCCTCCTTGGGCGCCGACGGCTTGGTGAGGCTCGGTGCGCCGGCCATGACTTGCCAGCCGTTCCTCACGGCCCAGGCGGTCAGCTCGTCCTTGTCCATCAGGGGGGTCTTTCATGCGCTTGGCCCTTCCTATGGGCCGGACGGGGTGATCACACCAGCACGGAGTCGTCCCGGTGCCTCCTCCGGTCCGCATCCGGGGCGGCTGGTATGGTCATGGAGACCTGCGGCGCCTTCAGACGGCGCATGGGAACGCTGTCTCTCGATTCAGAGGCATCCGGAGGCGTGGCTTTGCCTGGAGTCATACGCCCGGCATCATTGACTGACCTGTGCCCAGGGTCTGGTTGCGATGGAGGTGATGCACTCGGGCTGACGGGTCAGCCAGTTCCATGCGTCACAGCAGGCGCCGACGATGCTCTCGTAGGTGTCGAAGACGCGGTTGCTGAGCTTGTTGGCGCGCAGAAAGGCCCAGACGTTCTCTACCGGGTTCAACTCGGGCGCATAGGGCGGCAGGTGCAGAAGCGTGATGTTCTCGGGCACGCGCAGTTGTCCGCCGGTTTGGTGCCAGCCCGCGCCATCCAGGACGAGCACCGCATGGGCGCCGTGGCTCACCTGGGTGCTGATCTCGTCGAGGTGCAGGTTCATCATGGCGGCGTTGGCGGTGGGCAGCACGAGGCCTGCGCCGATGGCGCCGGCGGGGCAGACGGCGCCGAACAGATAGGCCCAGGTATAGCGCTGGTCCCGCGGCGCTGGAGGGCGTGAGCCGCGTTCGGCCCAGACGCGGGTGAGCGTGCCCTGCTGACCCACGCGGGCCTCGTCCTGCCACCAGACCTCGATTGGTCTGCCGCGGGCGGTCGCGGGCAGGGCCGCGGTCACGAGACCGGCGAAGTCCGCCTGAAAGACGCCTGCGCCTGGGCGTCGTGGCCGGGGTGCTGCGGTCGGGTCACCAGGCGGCGGAACCCCAGGCGGCGCAGCACGTCGCCAACGCTACGCTCGGCCAGCACCACACCGAAGCGAGCCGCGATGACGCGCGCCAAGTCTGCCCGCCTCCAGCGGACCACGCCATGCTCGGCCAAGTTCGGGCCCTGCCGAACCAGCTCGGCCAGCGCTCCCTCCTGCTCTGGCGAGAGGCGCGGCTTGGGGCCACGCTCGCCGGGCCGGTCCAACAGCCCCGCCAAGCCTTCGGCATTGTAGCGATGCACCCAGTCCCGACGCGTCTGACGATCCATGCCTGCGGTCCGCGCTGCCTCCGCGCGCGACGCCGCCCCATGACGTGATTTCTCCGCCGCACGCCGCAGCCCTGCCGCATCCAGATCCGCCCGCGTGATCGCCACTGCACCAGCCATGTCGCCCTCCCGCTGCCACCAGCAGGACAAGCGAATCACTCCGCCTGCAGCAATGGAATCCCCGAGAGTCATAAATCAGCGCCGGTCGTATTTGCCCCTCCGAATGCCCGTTACGGGCGCGAGCGACGGTGGGTACTGGCGGGAAAGGTCTCTTCCACAGCCTCGTCCACCTGCGGGTCAGAGTAGCGCGCTTCCGCGGCGTGGGCGCGCTCCCAGTGTTCGTTGGCCCGACCCTCCGGGCGGCCCTCGGCAACCCACAAGAATTAGGCCCGTTCCCGGCTTCTTTGTTCCTTGATCTCGGGCGAGGTCAATCCTGCAGCGGCTTTCTTTCGGTCCTGGGTGCTCGACATCGACAGCTCCGGGGCAACGAGGACATCGCTTCTGCACGCAGCGGCCGGCGCGCGCCGTACGGGCCGAGGACCGACCGGTGCAGTGTGGAAATAGGTCGGATGAATCCGCCGGCCAACCGAGGATGATGCGGATCGCGAGCTGACCAGGCGGACCACCCCGCCCAGGATTTCATCGCTCCTCGCCACCGCCAGGGACACCACCGCTCGTCCGGATCGTTCCTTGCGGAGCAGGGGCTTGAAAGAACCCCGGCCTTTCCTAAGTCGCTAGCCGCCAGATGCCATTCGACGGGTCTGGGCCGGTTCTGCCGGTGTCAATTCTCGGGTCCATGTTGCTCAATGGAGGATGTGGATGTTCGGATCTCTGATTGCCCGCTGGAAGCAGCACGCAGGCAGCTTCTATAAGCGGTGGTACCGCAGCATCGCGTCCCATCTCAGCTTCCGCTGAGGAGGTCTGCGATGAGGGGACTTACTGCGGCGGCCCGCGCCTATGACGCGGAGCGGCTCCTCAAGCTGTTTCACCAGTTCGGGCCTGACGGTCGGGCTATCTCGGCCTCCAGCCTCCTGCGGCACGCCGGCTTCGAATCCAACCGGGCCCGTCTCGCTGCCGCGCTGGAGCATCTGCTCGAGGCCGGGATGATCCGGCAGGCTGGTGCGGACCCGCTCGCGAGGGAGCCGGCCTTTCGGCTTGCGCGGCCCATCGCCACCGCAGCGCCCGAGGAGCAGAGAATCGCCGCCTAGCGAGACATCAACCGAGGCCCGCAGGTCTGGGGCAGCCGGTCTGGTCATGACCGGCGCAGCCCTTCGCCTTGCCGCGAGCCATCGCGGTGCGGCGGTTGTCGCCGGTCCTGCGTGTCTCCGGGATCCGACCGAGAGCGTTCGACATGACCACTCTTCTCTCGTTTCCAGTCGAGCAGCAGGGCAAAGACGCTGGCGAGAAGCCACGTTCGACGACCCAGAAATTCGTCCTCAAGCAGGGCGACACATTCCTGGTCGCCGATGCCCTCGGCGACGTTGGCGCCAGCGATGACGGGCTGTTCCATAACGACACCCGCATTCTGTCCCAGCTGAGATTGGAAATCGCTGGCCGGGCGCCGTGGCATCTCGGTACTGCCGTTAGCCACGACAACGTCTTCTTCACGGCCAACCTGACGAACGCACCGCTCCCTCCTCTTGGAGGTGCACCGATCCCGGAAGGCGTCGTTCATATCGAACGCAAACGCCTGCTCTGGAGCGATCGAATCTTCGAGCGGCTTCGCTTTACCAATTACGGCAGCGACACTGCAATCCTGCCGGTCTCGATCGGGTTCGGCGCCGATTACCGGGATATGTTCGAGATCCGCGGCGAGCCCCGCGCGGCGCACGGTCGGCTGCTGCCACCGAAGCTCGGCGAAGGGCATGTGCTTCTCCATTACCTCGGCCTGGATGGTGTGCACCGGACAACATCGGTCGCGTTCTCCGAAACGCCGCTCCGCCTCATGCCGGACTCCGCGGATTTCCTGATGGAGATTCCAGAGGCAGGTACGACGGAACTCTACATCGAGATCGGATGCGGGGAAGAGGCCCGGCCCGACCGGATGCGCTTCCGTGCCGCTGCGGCGGCGGCCCGCTCGCTGGCGCGCCGCAAGCGTCTGCGCAGCGCCCGTCTGATCACGCCGAACCGGCTGTTCAATGCCTGGATCGACCGCTCGCAGGCCGATCTCGCCCTTCTCACGACAGAACTGCCGACCGGCCCTTATCCCTATGCGGGAATCCCCTGGTTCTCGACGCCGTTCGGCCGGGATGCGGTGATCACCGCGTTGCAGACACTCTGGCTCAATCCGGCGCTCGCCCGCGGCGTCCTCGCCTTCCTCGCGCGGAACCAGGCACATGAGACGTCGCGGTTTCGGGATTCGGCGCCCGGCAAGATCATTCACGAGACCCGAAAGGGCGAGATGACGGCGCTGCAGGAGGTCCCGTTCGGGAAGTATTACGGCGGTGTCGACACCACGCCGCTGTTTGTCGTCCTTGCCGGCGCCTATGCGGACCGCACGGGCGACATCGCCTTCGTCGAGGAGCTCTGGCCGGCCTTGGTCGCCGCGCTTGAATGGGTTGAGGGCGCGGTGGCTTCCAACAGGGACGGCTTCCTCGATTATGCGCGCGGCGCCGAGACGGGGCTTGCCAATCAGGGCTGGAAGGACAGCGCGGACTCCGTGTTCCACGCCGACGGCCGCTTCCCGGACGGCCCGATCGCGCTGGTGGAAGTTCAAGGTTACGTCTTCGCTGCCTTCCTCGCCATGGCCGACCTCGCGCAGCGCCTGGGCAAGATGGAGGCAGCCCAGGACTGGTCCCGGAGAGCGGACGAACTGAGGTCCGCTGTCGAGCAGCGCTTCTGGATGGAGCCGGAGGGTTTCTACGGCTTGGCGTTGGACGGACGGGGCGACCTGTGCCGGGTACTCGCCTCGAATGCGGGCCATCTGCTCTTCACCGGGCTCCCCGTACCCGAGCGCGCCGCACGGGTCGTAGCCCGGCTCATGTCGGGCCGCTTCAACTCCGGCTGGGGCATCCGGACGTTGGCCAGCGGTCAGGCCCGGTTCAATCCGATGTCGTACCACAACGGCTCGGTCTGGCCCCACGACACCGCCTTCTGTGCCGCGGGCCTCGCTCGTTATGGCGCTCGCGAGGAGGCCGTTCGGCTGCTGGACCAGATGTTCGAAACCGCCGTGCAGTTCGACATGCGCCTGCCGGAGCTCTTCTGCGGGTTTCCTCGCTCGCCGGGCGAGCCGCCGATCCCCTACCCGGTAGCCTGCCTGCCGCAAGCCTGGGCAGCGGGGTCTCTCTTCATGCTGCTGCAGGCGTGCCTCGGTCTGAAGGTCGATGGGTGGCGCGGGGAAATCCAGATCGACCGGCCACGTTTGCCGAGTGGTGTGAACCGGCTCTCGCTGCGCCGGCTCGTTGTCGGCCAGGAGCAGGTGGACCTGACCTTCGAGCGTATGGGAGAGCGAGTGGTGGCCTTCGCCGACGGAGCCGATCAGAGCGGCGTCGCTATCCGGGCTCAGCTTGTCTGATGATGTCCCCGCCCTTTCCGGCAAAGATGGGGTGCTGCCGACGAGGTGCGAACTCGCCGGCAGCGGGAGGGGACGGGTCGTGAAAAAGCTGGCCGTGATGGGCCGAGCTAGAGTGTGACCGCCCCTCTCTTTTCCTCGTGGCCTGAACGGATACCCCGGCGTCGTGGCCCGGATGACAAGCAAAGGACGTGGAAAAGATGCCTCCGACGATAGCGCAGACCGTTGGCGTCGACATCTCCAAAGCTACCCTCGAGGTCTACCTCCACCCCGAGGCCGTAGCCCGGCAGTTCCCCAACACCATGGCCGGTGTCGCGGACCTGCTGTCATGGCTCGGCCAAGGCCCAATTCACCGTGTTATTTTCGAGCCAACCGGTGCGTATCACCACCGACTTGAGCGCCAGCTCGGCAAGGCCGGTGTGCCCATGGTCAAAGTCAATCCGCTGCAGGCCAGACGCTTCGCAGAAGCCATCGGGCAGCGCGCCAAGACCGACGCCGTCGATGCCGCCATGCTCGCCCGTTTCGGCGCGCTGGATGCACTGCAAGTCAGGCCGATGGTGAGCCAGACGCTCAGCGACATGAAGGAGTTGCTCGTTGCCCGGCGCGGCCTGGTCAAGGACCGCGTCGCCGCGTCCAACCGGAACCACACCCACCGTGCGCCACTGCTCAAGCGGCTGGCCGATCAGCAACTGCGCCAGGTTGAACGCCAGATCGCAGCCATCGACGCCGCTCTGCGCGCCCTGTGCCGGGCAGATGCCGACCTGAAGGCCCGCCTGGATATCCTCGTCAGCATCCCGGCGATTGGTGAGGCGACCGCACTGGCCATGCTCATCGAGATGCCGGAACTCGGCACGATGGACAACAAGTGCGCGGCCAGCCTGGCCGGCCTTGCTCCAGTCGCCCGCGATTCCGGACATCACAGCGGCAAGCGCTTCATCCGGGCCGGTCGCGCCCACCTACGCCAAGCTCTCTATATGCCAGCCCTGGTGGCCATCCGCTTCAACGCGGACATGAAGGCCAAGTATCAGGCCCTCGTCGCCGCTGGAAAGCCCCCCAAGGTTGCGATCACCGCTGTCATGCGCAAGCTCCTCATCCTCGCCAACGCACTGCTCCGCGAACACCGAAACTGGACGCCAAAGCCCGCTTGACCAGCACGGATACTCTAGGGACCAGCCGATGCTGAACCGGATCCGCACGGCAACGGCCCGTCGCACCGCGCCGGCGAAAGCTGCGCGTTGGACACTGGGTGCACTGGGTCAGAACGCAGACCTTGGCAGGACGAGGGCCGAATCGTTGAACGCCGAAGGCAGAATTCCTAGCTCAATTTCGACCCTGCGCCCTTTCGTGGGCAGGGCCATCGACTCGTATCCATGTTGCTCGACCGGAGGATATGGAGATGAGAAGGAGACAACACATAGATCAGGAGCACGCGCTCGCTGCGGCTCGAGCGCTGCTTCGCGAGCACCTGCGCAGCGCATGGCAGCGCCTGCGGCGTCGGCTGCGGCCCATGCGATCGCAGGTCTGGTCCCCTGTCCAGTTCGCTGGCTGGCCGCAAAACCCCGAGTTCTGGGCTTCGTCGGCTTTCGGGCTGCTCATTCTGATCCTTCTCCTGGAGCAGCATCTGGCCGGCGGCCTGCGATGAGTGACCGCCGCGCCGCCTTCCCAGCGACTGCCTGGAGGCTGGCAGTTCGCCGGGCCCGGGCACTCGGGGTTGGCCGTCTGTCGGGCGGCTTCGGCCCGGAGGAGCTGGAGCGGTTCGGGGTCGCACGCGGCTACGAGGACCCGGCAGATCCGCTCAAGCGCATCGATGAAGTGGGAGGCCGCGTAAAGGCCTGACGGACAATGGCCGAAAAGGATCCGTACGAAGCCCTTGGACTCAAGCGCGACGCGAGCGAAGCGGAGATCCGCTCCGCTTACCGCAAGCTCGCCAAGAAACACCACCCCGACCTCAATCCCGGAAACAAGCAGGCCGAGGACCGCTTCAAGGAGGTTTCCGCGGCCAATGAGTTGCTCTCCGACCCGGAGAAGCGGGCCCGGTACG
>NZ_JBNBZS010000091.1:0-18850 GCF_049629625.1 Roseomonas chloroacetimidivorans
AGCTTGCGGGCGTTGCCTGCGTCATTCGCCACGCGGCTCGCAAAGGCGCCTCCCTGCAGCTGTGGAATGCGCCCGCGAGGCGCTGTGGAACGATACTCGGCAGCCGCCGCCTTCGCGGCCGCCATCCGTGTCTTCCCGCTCTCCAGGATGGCGCGCTCGAACATGGAGCGCATGGCAGTCGCCTGCGCCTCCAGGTCGATGCCGTCCTCGGCCGCCTCGGCGGCTATCTGCTCGTCCGTAGCGTTCAGGATGTCGTCAATCAGGGCGTCCTCGAGGCGCCGCATCGCATCCCTGTCCTTCGTCGGCCCCTTGCTCATGGCTGGCCCCCCTCGGCCTGCAGCTTAGACAGTCGCCGTCTGATCAGGCGGCGCTTGCTGGCATATGCCTTTGTATCCAAATTCGTGAGGCCCCGCAGCGCCTCGCCTTCCATTCCGTCGAGCATGCCTTCGAGCAAGATTTGCGCGTCGAAGTCACCAGCAAAGACCGCGGTGACCCTCTGCTTGAGCCTGCCTGCCGCCTGCTCCTCGGCCAACGCCTCCTCGGGGGTCGAACCGGCATCGGCCATGTCGATCGCCAGGGCGCCAGAGCCGTCGTAGATCGACGTGGCCCGCCGCGTCGGGGAGCGCTCAACCTTAGCACGCTGCCCGTGGGCGACGCTCTTCATGACCCCCGCCAGGAACGGCATCAGCGGCACCCCCTGGCGCCAGGGTCGGCCGCCATCGAGAACGCGCAACATCGTCTCCTGCAAGAGCTCATCCTCCTTGCCCCTCCCCCCGGCAGTCAGGACGGCCGCTATCTTGCGCAGCCGCGCCCAGCCGAGGGCGTCCAGGCTCCCCAACGCGTCGCTGATCTCGTGGGGCTGGCGGAACGCCCCGCCCTCGTCAGCCTCGGACGGCGGCTCGTCCATCTGCAAATCCTTATGCGCGGCACGTCGGCCGGGTCGGACACCGCACCAATCCCACCCACGAAAAAAGAGTCGGTCAACCGGCGATTGATGTCCGAGCGGCCGCGTCGCCCGCGCATGGAAGGGCAGAGGCGCAACCCGCCATGGATGCAGACCAGAAGGACCCAAGGAAGATGACGACAGCCAGGATTACCGTGTTCCCCCTGGGGAACGCCGACACGACCCGCCTGGACCTGCGGGACGGCCGCAAGCTGCTGGTCGACTATGCCAACATGCGGAACCCGGAGGACGCGGCGGACAAGCGGATCGACCTCCCGGCCGAGCTCCGCAAGGACCTGAACGCCGCTCGCCGCGATTCCTTCGACGTGGTGTGCTTCACCCACCTGGACGACGACCACGTCCGGGGTTCCAGCGACTTCTTCTGGTTCGACCACGCGGCCAAGTACCAGGGCGGCGACCGCATCAGGATTGAGGAGCTCTGGGTTCCGGCGGGCGCCATCACCGAGGTGGGCTGCGAGGACTGCGCGCGGGTCATCCGCGAGGAGGCCAAGCACCGGCTGGAGAAGGGCTACGGCATCCGTGTCTTCTCGCGGCCCGACGCCCTGAAGGGGTGGCTGGCGACGAAGGGCCTCACGCTTGAGGACCGGGCGCACCTCATCACCGACGCCGGTCAGCTGGTGCCCGGCTTCAGCAAGTGGGGCGTGGAGGGCGTCGAGTTCTTCATCCACAGCCCGTTCGGCTTCCGCCGCAACGAGCGGGAGGTCGAGGACCGCAACCAGGACAGCGTGGTGTTCCAGGCGACCTTCCGTGAAGGCGGCAAGGACACCCGCGCCCTGTTCACGGCCGACATGACCTGGCCAGGCCTCCAGGACATCGTGAACATCACCCGTGCCCACGGTCATGACGAGCGGCTCCACTGGGACATCATGAAGCTGCCGCACCACTGCTCGTACCTCTCCCTGTCCAGCGACAAGGGCGAGAACCACACGACGCCGGTGGAGGAGGTGCGCTGGCTGCACGAGGACGCCGGGCAGCACCGGAGCCTCATGATCTCCACCAGCAAGCCCATCCCGGTGCTCGGCACCGAGGAGGACAAGGATCCGCAGCCGCCGCACCGGCAGGCCGCCAACTACTACAAGAGCGTGCAGAACAAGCGCGACGGTGACTTCGTGGTCACCATGGAGCGGCCGAAGGCCAAGCCGCGGCCGACGGAGGTCGACATCACGGAGCGTGGCGCGGTGCTGCGCAGCGCGGTCTCCGCGCCCGCGGTGGCCATCGCCTCATCGCCGGTCAGGGCGGGCTGACCATGGCGCTCCACCCCAAGCTCGAAATCCTTGGTGCGGCCGTGGCACCCCAGGAGCTGCGGCTTCCCCGTGCGGCGGCCATGGCGGCTTACCTCGCTTCCGGCGACCACGACGACGTCCAGCTGCTGGAATCCCGATGGCGCCAGGAAGACGGCCTGGAGACCGTCGTGTTCGAGGTCCGGGCGGAGCGCCCCCAGGAGATGGTGGCTGACATCCACCGATGGGAGCCGGTCGCGGTCGTGTTCACGGCCAACGACGACAGGCAGCCCTTCCTCTTCGCGGCGCGCGAGGACTTCCCCGAGGTGCCGCACCAGAACGTCGTCCCGGCCGGGTGGATGCGCAGCCCGTGCGTGGACGACCGTCCCTGGGCCGAGGCGAGGTCCACCTGGACCCCGCTGGCGTTCCTGGAGAGGGTCCGGTGGTGGATGGGCGCTGCGGCCAGCGGTGGCCTGTCGGACCAGGCCCAGGCCATCGACCCGCTGTTCGTCTCCTCGGGACCGGACATCGCGATCCCGAGGGCGTTCCTGCAGCCTGACACCCCAGCCGGGAACATGACTTTGCTCGCTGGGGCGGGCATGGAGGAGACCGCGCTCTACCACCTCCGCCCGCATGCCGCCCGGGATGGCGGCGGCCAGGGAGCGCTCAGGCTCATCCCCGTTCGCCTGCCCCCGCAGACGATGCGGGCCGTCCGGTCGGCGCCGAGAACCCTGGCCGAACTCATCGCGGCCTTCCGCGACTGCGGCTTCGACCTGCTCGCGGCGCTTCGCGAGGCGGCGCTGGACGTCCTGAACCCGCCCTACTGCAACCCGACGCGCGTCGCGGTGCTGCTGGTCGCCCCCATCGTCCGCACCGCCGACGGCCCCGTCGCGGCGGAGGACGCCAGGGCCTTCGGCATCCCGCTCACGCTGGGTGAGCTTGGCGAACGCCTGGGCACCATCGTCAGGAACCCAGGGTACAGCGCCGCGGACCCCAGGAAGCCTTCACCCTACGGCCGTTCCTTCCCGCCCGCGGATCCGGAAGGGCTGGAAGCCATCAGGATCGACAGCCTGCCGGTTCACGCCGAGTTCGACCGGGAGCTGGCGCGCGAGTGCGCCGGGCTGGCGGCCGCCGACGCCCGCCACGTCGTCATGGTCGGGGCCGGTGCGGTTGGGTCCCATCTGGCGCAGGCGCTGGCCCGCGAAGGCCGGTTCCGCTGGACCATCGTGGACGACGACCACCTGCTGCCGCACAACCTGGCGCGGCACACCCTCGGGCGGTACGAGCTCGGCGACCGCAAGGCGACCGCCCTCGCGGCCAAGGTCGCCGAACTCCTGGGCGAGAGCGACGCCGCCCGCGGACTCGCCTGCAACGTCCTGTTCCCCGGCGACAGGGCGCCGGAGCTGGACGCCTCGCTGGCCGAGGCCGAACTCGTTATCGACGCTTCGGCATCCGTGGCCGCCGCCCGCCGGTTGTCGGACGCGGCTGGCACCGCGCGGCGCGCGTCGGTTTTCCTGAACCCTACCGGAACCGCGTCAGTGGTGCTGTCCGAGGACGCCGCCCGCGCCACGCGCCTCGACGCCCTGGAGGGCCAGTACTACCGCCACCTGCTGCGCGAACCGCGCCTGCGTGGCCATCTCGCGCCGCCGGATGGCGGCCTGCGGTACACCGGCGCCTGCCGACACGTCAGCAGCCGCATCCCGGAGACCAACGTCGCCGCGCTGACCGCCCTCGCCTCCCGTGGCCTCACCGCCTCCCTTGACGGCGATGCCGGGAGCATCGGCGTTTGGACGCTGGATCCGGACGGGGGGGTCTTCGTCTCGAAGGCCGTGGTGAGGACCACGTGGCGCGTGCCGGTGGCCGATTGGACGGTCGTCTACGATGAGGGACTGCTCGACCACCTCAAGGCGGCACGCGACGCCGCGCTACCTGCCGAGACCGGTGGCGTCTTGGTTGGCATCGTGGATGTCGCCCGGAGGTCCATCGTCGTCGTGGACGCGCTCGCGCCGCCGCCTGACAGCGTCGGCAGCCCGACCCAGTTCGAGCGTGGCGTGGACGGCCTGCTCGGCAGACTGGCCGACATCCAGTCGGTCACGCGGGACCAGGTTCGGTACGTCGGCGAGTGGCACAGCCACCCACGCCGCCACAGCGCCATGCCCAGCCAGGCGGACGTCACGCAGCTCATCGGGCTGCACGAGGAGCTCGGCCGCGAGGGAATCCCGCCGGTCATGATGATTGTGGGCGAGCGGGACGTCGCCCTGATCTCCGCCACCAACCCCGCAGGCGCGGCCGTCCAGGCCAACGATACGAGCAGTCAGGACCATCAGCAGTGAGTAAGCCGCCTTCTCTTGTCCTCAATCACACTAGTGCGGCGCATCAGGCAGGCTCGCGTGCTTTGGACCGTTTCGGGCGACTGCATTATCTGGGTTATAGCGTCCTCGAAACCACATGTGGGGGCGAGAGAAGCATCCGCTCCAATCGACAGGGAGCGGATAAGTGAGGGATGGAGAATTGCGCATCGGCCTGAGCCTTTCCGGCGGTGGTATTCGCGCGGCGGTGTTTCACCTCGGGGTCCTTCATCGATTGGCTGTCGATGATCTTTTTGAAAAAATAGCTACCCTGTCGACCGTTTCTGGAGGAAGTCTGGTCACCGCTGCGTTGTTCGCGCATTCATCCATGCAATGGCCCTCCTCGCCGCAATACCTAAATACGACCTACCCCAAGCTCCGGGAACTCATCACCTCCAAGGATCTCTTCAGCCTGAATGCACTCGGCTGGGCAGGTCTCGTCCGCGAGGGCCGTCGCGTGTTGTTCTCTCGCGCCGCTCTCCTTGCTGATCTGCTGGAAGATCGTTGGGGTGTCACCGGTATGCTGGCCGACTTGCCGGCAGAACCAACGTGGGCGATCAACGCAACATGCATTGAAACTGGAAAGAATTGGCGCTTTTCGCGACGCGAAATGGGAGACTGGCAGTTCGGCCGACACTACAATCCCAATTTTAAGACTGCTCAAGCCGCAGCTGCCTCGGCTGCCGTGCCGTATGCGATTGGTGCACTGGGCCTTGATCTCCCTGTTGAAGGTTGGCACAGAACGAATCCGGCGACACGACAGCCGCTCGGAAAAGCCACACCGCCCTATAAGCGCGTGCATTTGTGGGATGGGGGAGCCTACGAGAATTTAGGCCTGGAGTTCCTTTACAAGCCTGGTGAGCCGCTTCGGGGTTGCGACCTTTTGATCTGCAGCGACGCCTCAGGGCCTTTACTACCTCCAACCAAACTTTCATTCCGGAAAATCATCAGCGGGCAGCTCTCGTCTCCCCGGCTTTTCGATATCGCAAGTGACCAGATCAGGGCGCTACGGTCGCGAATGCTCGTCCGCGATCTCGAAGCGGGAAATGTGCGTGGAGCTTTGATCAAGATGGGGAATTCGGTACGTGACATTGACGTCCAGGTAGGCCGCAACAGGACCGATTACGATTTGTTTCTGTCGGATGAGGAAGGCCGGTTGGCTCTCGGGCACCCTACGGATCTGAGATCTCCCACGCTTGAACTGTTCGACCAGATCGCGCGTCATGGCTTCGAGGTGGCCGACGCAACTTTATCAGCCCGGCTCCCCACAGAGTTCCCAGTACCTCGTGTTTGGCAACCCACATGAAAAGCATTGTCACCCGCTTCCGAGCTTACCAACTTGGTTGTCCTGGTTCATCGTTCTCGTTCTTCGCCAATGGCCAATTTACGGTTCTAGAGGGGCGTCTCACTGACTATAGCCGGAAGTCATTGACATATGAGATGGCACGTTGCGGAGTGGAATGCGCCAGCACTCTACATATTACAAGCTGGGATGCAGATCACTGTAATGCAAAAGAGATAAATGACCTGCTTGGTCTGATCCGTCCAGCTAAGATTGAGTGTCCAGGCTACGATCCCCACACGGCAAACGCCATGACGTGCATCGAAGTTATAAATAATTACCGCGCAGCCCGTGTTCGGTCCAATCGTCCTGCCGAAGTTCGGCTGATCACGCCCGCCTACATCGACAGCCTGGATCGGGCCGAAGAGCTTGCCTTCAAAGACACATTTCTCAATCCCATTTTGATCAACCCGAATTGCCCAAACGACAATTCGACTGTTAAACACTTCAGGACCGGAAGCTTCAACGTCTTGAGCTTGGGAGACGTCGAGGATCGACTCATCTCAGCCCGCCTCAGGCGACAGAAGATACTCAAAGAACAGACGGACGTGATGATCTTAGCCCACCACGGTGCGGACAATGGGTTTACCAACAAACCGTTCATAGAGCGCGTTCGTCCCCACCTCGCGATCTGCTCTGCAGATTACTCTAATAAGTACGATCATCCTCGTGATGAAATTCGGGAGCTTCTTTACAACTATGGCGTTCGTCTAATGACTACGAAAACAGGTGACGTCGTCGTCAAGTCCATTGGGAATCACAACGGTCGCTTCAGGGCTGTTAACCTGAAGGGAAATTCTTCCGAGATATCCTCGACATGCGAATTTGTTTCTAAGAAGTCCGCAATACTCTCTCACAATGCCGACACAATTCGCCAGCGTTTGCTGCCACGACCGAACTATTTGAAGTTTCGCTGAGGCATCGCGGACGCGAGATGAGTTGGATAGGACATATGCAGCTCACAGGCGTGAAGATCTGGAAAGCGTTCCCTCCTGCGAGCTACCCAACGTGGCTGAGCGACCGGGGTGAGCGCCAAGCTGCTGGCCCATACTCCGCGAATGGACGGCTGCTCCGCCTTCCAAAGCGGACTTCGAGAGGCCGGGCACGATGGTCTGATCAGGGTCGTTCTGAGCTGTAGGCGTCCCTACACGCGCGCTACGCGCTGACGTCCAAGCGTCGCAGCGTCAGCCTGCGGCGCGGCAGCCGACTTCGCGGCCCGGCCTGTGGCTGCCACCCCCTGCCAGTAATGCGTCGCGGCCGAGGCTTGTACCTGCACCGGCTGAGGTCCGGCGCCGGCCGGTGTGGATGCTTCCGCCCGGCGCGGCGCCGGGTCGCGGGACTGGTTAGAACCTTTGATGTCGGACATACCGCTTCTCCTACTCCGCCGCCTGCCTGTGAAAGCGGCTGGCCCCGATCGCCGCCCGCAGCTCGGGGCGGCGGAAGTAGATTGCACGCCCGCAGCGCAGGGGCTTGCAGCCGCGAGCGAACACGAACGCCTCGTCGCCGCGCACGTCCTGCATCAGCTCATCCGGCCGGATCAGGGCGCGGGCCATCTCGTGCCGGTTCATGCTGGTGCCCTTGGAGCGCGACCCGGCTTCCAAGGGCTTTCCCTGGCTGCCGCTGTTGTGGCCCTCGCTCTCGGCCAGGACCGAGTGCCCGCCGGCCGCGTCGGAGACCGACTTCGCGGTGTCGGTGTTCTGGACGGCGGCATACATTCGCCAGCTCACGCTATCGAACCATGCGTTGCGGCCTTGCCGCCCCCATTGCTCAACGAGCTGGTCTTCGGCTTGGTAGAGCAGTTGCAGCGTAATCCCGTACTTGCGGCCGGCGTCACGGGCGACCTCCAGGATCTTCATCGGCCCGAGCCGGCGGACCTCATCGAGCATGAACAGCACTCGGCCCTGCACGTCGCCGTCCGCCTCGTAGAGCGCGTTCAGCAGCGCGCCGACGAGCACGCGCCCGACCGCGGGGGTGTCGCGCAGCACCTTGAGCGGGATCTGCAGGAACACCGTCAGCTTGCCCTCTGTCAGCTCGGCGGTGCCGCAGGAGGGTTCCGTGCCCTCAGCGCCGCCCGAGACAAGATCGGCGTAGGCCGCGACCGAGAGCCAGGCGGTGTCGCCCGTGGCGTTGCCGTAGATGCCCGAGAAGGTCTCGGGGACGATCTTCTTGATGGTCCCCGCTATGTCGCGGGCCATGGGGCTGTTCGACCCGGCGTGGATCCCTTCCAGCACGTCGCGCATCTGATCCTCGGGGGTGACGATGCCGGCCCGGAGCGTGCGAAGGGTCTTGGCCGCCGCGGGTATGGTGTCGTCCCACAGCATGTGCGCGAGCAGGCAGGCGACGAGCTGCTTGCCCCAGTTGCGGAAGAACTTGTCGGCGTCGGAGCTGCCGCCCTCGGCCTCCCCAAAGATCCAGCCCACGACGGCGTGGACGTTGGTTTCCGCGAGCGGGTGGGTCACGTCGATCCAGTCGAGGACGTTGATCCCGCCCGGCGTGCCGAGTTCCAGGGAGACGACCTTGTGGCCCATGCCCTCGCGGGCCACGGCGAGCATCGGCCCCAGCTCGCGCGAGGGATCGAGCACGACGGCGGCACCGGTCCAGTGGACGAGGGTGGAGGCGGCTGAGACGGTCTTGAAGCCGCCGGAGCCGGCGAACACCAGGCTATGCGTCGGGCCGATCTTGCAGGGGTCCACCAGCAGCGCGGCCTTGCCACCCTGGCCCCAGGTTTCCCGCTTCTCTGGGTCAAAGGCGAGCTTGGCCACCTTGTCCTGATCCACCCGGTAAGCCTCGCCCACGACTACGCCGCCGAAGTCGGGGTGCGGGCCGGGAAAGCGGTCGCGGGCCTCCTTCATGCTCATCCACTCGGCGTGGCCGTGATTGTCGGTGCTGCCGCGCACGACCTCGCCGGGGCGGGTGACGCGTCCGCCGCGGAGCTGCACCAGGCGGTAGACCACCAAGCCGAGGAACACAGAGGGCGCCCCGGCGCCGAACATCAGCCAGCGGCCGACGATGGGGTTAGGCGGGGCATAAAGGGCATAGCTCCACCACTGGCCGATCCAGGCTGTCCCCTGGAAGGGAAAATAGCGGACCAGGCCGGTGCCCCACAGGAACACGGCCGAGGCCGCAGCGGTCCAGAGCAGGGCGAGGATGGCCAGCAGCAGGCCCCAGGCCACCAGGCGGCTGGGAGAAGGGAGACGGCGACGGTCGCTCATCGCCCTGGACTCAGGCGTCCTGATGCTGGACGGCTAGACGCAAGACGTACAGCGTCCATCGTATATCTCTCTTCCAGCTCGATGCAGGGCATTCCCAGGCGGTTCACGCTAGGCGGCGCGCAGCAGGTCGGCGGCGGCCTCGCCGCGGCGGGTGGCGTCGTCGGCGAACCAGACCTCGCGGATGGAGTAGGTGCCGGCGTCGTTGTGCAGGGGCACGATGGCATCCACGGTGCTGCCGATCATCGTGGCCAGGGTGTCGTCGCCGTAGGTGGCGCCCTGCGGGGTGCCCTTCACCAGATTGAACAACCGGCGCATGGCCTGCGGCGCGTCGGCGCCGTGGATTGTCGTGAGGCTGCCGGGGTGCCCGGTCATCACCTCGTTCAGGTACACCCAGGCCGCGTCGTCGCGCAGCTCCTGCAGCAGCACCCGGTCGGGGCGCATCCGCAGGGTAGCTTGTAGCAGGGCGTCGGCGGTGACGCCGCCCACCGTCAGCCCGCCCTTGGAGTAGAGCAGGCGGACGGCGTTGCCGTGCGGCACCACCAGCTCCAGTGCGTCCTCAATGGTCAGGATGCGCTCGGTGCGCGGGATCTCGGAGGTGAGGGTCTTGCTCAGGGTGGTCTTGCCGCCGCCCGTGGCGCCGCAGAACAGGATGTTGCGCCGGGCGTGCACCAAGCCTCGGAAGAAGGCCACGGCGTCGCCCGCGTCGAACAGCCCGAGTAGGTCGGCGCTGTCAGCCTGACGCTGCTCGCGGCGGTGGTCCCAGCGGTTCCAGCGGGAGGTGTCGTAGCGCTCGGCCAGGTCGGACAGGGCGGCCACGGTATCGCTCGGCCGGCGGAAGGTGAGCGACACGGTGCCGGGCGGCACGGCAGGCGGCAGCACGACCTGCAGGCGGTGGCCGCTGGGCAGGTCGGTGGAGCACAGCGGGTGCTCGGCGCCGACGTTCTGGTTCCGCAGGGCGCCTGCCAGGATCGCCACGCCTTCCAGCATGTCGAAGTCCAGCTCGGGGGCGGCGTGCCGCTCGAAGCGCCCGCCCTGGCGCAGCCAGAACTCGCCGGGCCGATTGACGCACAGCTCCTCCGTCCTGGGATCAGCCAGGGCGCCGGCCACGGGGGCGAGGGCGAAGTCCAGTTGCGCCGCGGCGTACATCATCGGCCGGCCTCCCGCGCGAAGGCGAACCAGAGCTGCGCCGGATCGTGGATCGTGGGTGCATCCTCCGGGACCGCACTGGGCAGGCGTTTCGCCTGCCCTGCCGTATTCCCGCTCCCGACCGGCGCCGTGGCGGCCAGGCTGAGGGCGAGCTGCACCCATGCATCTCTCACCGACTGACGAGCCGGTATACGTCGGAGAAGTCAAGGTTCCTCGCGACGAACACGGTCATGGGCTCCCCCTGGTTCCGACGCAGGGTAGAGGGGATGTTGATGTCGGCTTCCAGCGCCTGGCTGGTGGCGCGCTGCCCGCCGGACTGGAACTGGTTGAAGGTGACGCCGCTGCCGTTGTTCAGGGCGTTGCTGGCGACGGTGGCCGCGGCCTGCAGACCCGTGTCGAGGAAGGCGAGCAGCATGGCGCCGCGGAACCGCTCGAAGAAGTGGCTATTGACCTCGCCGTCCAGCCCGGCCTGTCCCATCACGTCGGCGCCGGGGCTGTTCAGCTCCATCTGCACGCCGCCGGGCGTCAGGGCCTGGGTCATCACCACGAACAGGCGCCGCGAGCCGCGGGCCAGGCCGGATCGGACCTCGCCCACGATGCGGGTCCCGCGCTCCATCAGCACGACCGTCCCGGTGGATCCCCGCACGTCGACGGGGGTGATGCAGGAGAAGAAGCCGGCCACGGTGCTGTCGATCGGCATCTCGGGGATGCAGGCGATGCGAGTGCCCATCGGCACGGTCAGCTCGGGGTTCCGCAGCACGGTCGCGCGCGCCGCGGCCAGGCGGGAGGGCCGCAGGCGCGAGGACAGCGCGTCATCGGGCTCGGCCGTGCCACCGGGGACTGTAGCAGGCACCCCGGACCGGGCGGCACGGGGGCCGTCCGGACCGTCCGCCACGGGCTGCGCGGCCGGCGGGGCGGCGCGGTCCTCGTAGCTCATGATCGGGGTGGGGTTAGGGGCTTGGTGCCCGCCACCCCCGAAGGCCACGGCGCTGGGGGCGTTCGGCATCGGCATCCCCAGGGCGGCCGGGGTGGCCGGGATCGGCATGGCCGCGACCGCGGGGGGCGGCGTCGGGGGGACGGCCGGCTCGGGCATCGGCCGGTAGGGCACGGAGCGGCTGGCCTCGGTTATCGGCTGCTCGCGCTCGCGCTCCGGGGCCGGCTTGGACGAGGGCCACATCGCGACCAGGCCGCAGGCTGCGAAGATGCCGACGCCGATCAGCACCTTCTCCCGACCTGTCAGCAGCCGCCGGCCGCCGGCGACGGGGGAGACGGGATCGTTGGAGGCGGCGCCCCCTTCCACGGCGTCGCTCACCGCCTGATCTCCCGCACCACGTCGGGGCTGGTGGTGCCGGTGCCGGGGTTACGGCCGCTGGCATCGAACGCCCGGTTGAGGATGCACAGCACCAGGCCGCCGTCGCGCAGCCGCAGGGCCGGGCCGGTCTGGTGGACGGTGATGAGTCCAGATGTGTTGGCTGAGTAGTTCACGGCCGCCTCGCGCCCGTCCGCGAGAACGGAGAAGATCGCGGGCACGCGCCGATTACCCGGGAAGCGCAGGAAGGTGGATTGCCCGTCGTCCCACACCTCGGCCGGCGCCAGCTCGCGGTCGCCTTGGCCATCGTAGTTCCAGTTCATCACGCCAGGCGTCGCGGGGTTGGTGCTGGCGAGCATCAGGCGCTCGCGCGCCTGACGTTCCTCCCGCTCCTTGCGGCGGGCCGCAGCAGCGGCGGCGCTGGCCTGGTGCCGGACTTCGGCCGCGGCTGCCGCAGCGGCGCGTTCCTCGGCCGGATAGGTGAAGCGCACGAGGTAGTAGGTATTCGGCGCCTCCGCGGTCAGCGGTCCCTCGCGGGTGGAGAGTTCGAAGGTATAGGCCCGCATGACCTCGCGCCCGGTGGTCGGGTCAGTGCTGCGGCCAATGATGAAGAGCGGCTGCGGGTCGAGATCCCGCAGCGGTTTGATCATCACGAAGTTGCCGCGGACGGCGGTGAACAGGTTCCGGTCGGTGGAGGCGCCACGGCCTGCTCCGGCCCGCTCTGAGGGCGCGGGGCCTCCAGCCATGGCGAGCGGGCCGGTGCCGAGGCCTGCGGGCTCGGGCGGGTCCAGGAGCGTCTGATCCGACACCGGCAGGCCGGCCACCGTCTCGCCGGGGGCGAGCTGGAGGGTGAGCGTCGCGCCGGGAACGGCGTAGAGCTTGACCACCTGCTGCGGGTCGTAGGCGATCACCCGAACGCGGGGGTCGCGCCCGGCCGGGGCTGGGGCCTCGTCAGCGGCGGCCGGGGCGCCCCAGGCCAGCGGCAGGGCGATGGTCGCGGCCAGGACCAGCCGCAGGGCGAAACGGGTGCGTTTCATCGGGCGTCCCCCAGGGTCGGTACGCCCTCGCGCTCGGGGGGACGGTATTCGGTGACGAGCACGCCCAGCGGGTTGATCGTGGTCCCATCGGTGAGGGCGATGTTCTGGCCGGCGCGGTAGCGCAGCGTCGTGACCCAGGTGGAGACTACCGGCGGCCGGCCATGGGCGCGCTCGGTGCGGCGAAAGCGGAGCTGGTAGATCTCGTCGGCCTGCGCCGTGTCGTTCGGCAGCAGGGCGCCGCTCAGCTGCTCCACGGTGACGGTCGCGCGCGTGCCCCATACGGCCTGAGGACCGGGGGGAACGGTGAGGTTGAACCACTCCTGGAAGGCGCTCCGCACCTGCGGCGCCGACATGTGGCTCACTACGTCGTAGGCGTACTGGGCCTCACCGGAGGACCAGCCCTCACGGAGGCGGACGTACTGGAACAGGGTGGCGCGCACCGCGCGCTCCTGCACCGCGGCCGGCAGGGCGTCGCCGTGGACCACGGTGGCCATGCTGCCGTCCGGCTGCGGCACGGCCACGACCGGCACCACGCGGACAAGCGGAAAGAGCTGGAGGGCGGCGAGGGCCTGCATCCCGACCACGCCCAGCAGGCCGACAATCGCGACGGTCTTGCCGGTGCTGATGCGCCTGGCGCGGCGGGCCTCGCGCGCCTGACGGGCCTGCGTCTCGGCGTAGAGGCGGTTCAATTCGCTCCGCGGGATCACCACGGCGGCGGCCATCTCGGCGTCAGAGGGGCTACCGGCGGGCGAGGCGGACGGCGGCACCGGCTGGCCGGGCGCAGAGATGGCATTCACCGCACGACGCTCCCGGCCGGGGCGACCACGGGCGCGGCGGCGAGGGGGGCCGGCGGTACCATGCGGGTTGGGTTGAGTTGGAATACCTCGCCGCGGCAGGCCGGGGCCGCAGTGGTGCCGGCACAGGCGGCCAGCGCCAGCAGGGACAGCAGCAGGGCGGACTTCATCGGGGCTCCAAGGGAACGGAGGGAGAGGGGGGGGCATGGCCACCGGATCATTCCGCAGCCTGGGTGTTGGAACTGCTGCGCATCCGGCGATAGCCGGCGGCAACACCCCGGCCGATGCCGCGGCCGAGCGCTTTGCCGCCCGCGCCCACGCCGGTCCCGGCGAGCGAGGCGGCTCCGTTGGTCATGCCGGCGGCCGACTGCGTGAGGGGGGCGAAGGAAGCCGCGAGACCGCCGCCGATGGAGTAGGCCACGACCGTCAGGCTGGCGATCAGAAACAGGCCACACCAGTACCAGGCGCCGACTTGCAGGAAGGCGCCGATCTTCTCGTCCAGGCTACCGCCGGGGTTGGCCTGTGCCGCGCGGACGTAGTTGTTGAAACCGCTCATCAGCATCTGCAGCATGACGCTAACGCTCACCTGCACTAACGTCAGCGACACGAGCTTGCCCACCCAGCGGTCCACGTAGGTGCGCGTCGCATCGAACAGGTAGAGCCCGATCAGGAACGGTCCGAGGGCGATCACGAAGCCCATCAGTACACGGGCGACAATCCACATCAGGAAGATCACGACTAAGGCTATGAAGGAGATGCCCATAAGAGCTCGAATTACGAGGCGCTCACCGAACTGCGTGTAGCCCGTCGCCTCCGCGAGCATGGTTGCCGCAATGCGCTGCGTGGCACTCCACAGCGCGTCAAATTGTGCGGCCGGGGCGTATGTAACGCCACCAGTCAGCGCAGATCCAATTGTGGAAGGGATATCTTGCAAGAATAGGTCGCGGACGTAGGTGTTGAACGTACCTGCGGAGGTCAGCAACGCAGCTACTGCCATGATCCGAAAGACGCGCCCTGCGAGCACGCTCTTGTCCATACGACCGGTGAGGACGAGCCAACCGGAAATCAGGATGAACAGCGTGGCAGCAGCGCGGACCTGCGGCCGAGCCCAGGCAAGCCCACTGCTGATAACGCCGTTGACGGCGGCAATGAGGTTCGCGTCGAAAGCGGCGGAGACGTTCTGGAAGAACTCACCGGCCACGGTCACGCTCCTCGGGATAGCGGTCGAGCTGGTGGCAATCACGCAGAAAAATGGAGCTGCCTGGTCCTCGCTCCTGGCAGGCTTTCTTGAGGGCCTGGAACCCAAACGGGTTGGTGCGAGGGTTGTAGTCCGGTTCCGGCAGGCCACTACTGTCCGCAGGCGGCGCTTGGCGCCCTTGCCTTACGGGCGGCAGGGTATTGGGGAGCGGCTGACCCATGCGCGAAGCACCCGCTGCCTCCGCGTTCTGGCACTCCCAAGTCGCGGCCAGACGTGCGTCGCGCTGACAGCGCCGCAGCGTCTCATCGAGGATCTGTGGGTGAGCCTGGAACCAGGGCACGTCGTGATTCTCGCGCGACCGCTGCGCGAGGACGGGCGCGGTGCCTAGGGTCACCAGGGCGAGCACGAGCACCGCGCCGCGCATCAGTTGTCCCCCAGCGGCTGAAGGCTGTCCCGGTACCTCTCCGCGCTCTGCCGCTGGGCCTCCTCGGCTCGCAGGAGGTCGCCCTGTTGCTGGGTGGCCGCCATGAGCTGAATCTGGGCAAGCTGCTGCTGCTGTGCCGAGAGCAGGGCGTGCTCCGCCTGAATGCGATTGTTTAGGGCGGCCGACGCCTGGATATCTGGCTGGCCGTCAATCTCGGTCATCAGTTCGCGGAGCCCCGCGATGCGCTGCTCCGATTGCCGCATCCCCTGCAGGGCAGCAGCCTGGACGTTGCCCAGACGCTGCGCCCGGCGGGTCAGCTCGGTCGCGGAGAAGTCGGTACCCGAGGACGAGAAGAAGCGCAGGTTGGCCACCTGATCGGCGGCACCGGCCAGGCTCCCCATGCCTGTCATCGCGCCGCCGATCTGGTTGGCTCCGAAGCCGTTGGCCACGCCGCCCAGGCGGCTCGCGTAGGTGGAAACGCTGGTGGTGTGGGCCAGCACGTTATAGGTGGCCTGGAGCTGCTGATACTGCTGCTCCAGCTGTCGCACCGTCGCGACCGCCTGCGCCACCTGCTGGTAGAGCTGGGAGTTGGTGATCTGCGCCTGCGCGTTCGCGAGGGCGTCCGTCACCGGGATCTGCGCCCTGGCCGCGCCCGGCACTGTCAGGGCCAGGGCGGCGACGGCCGCCCCTGCCAATAGGGTCCGCTTCATGAGTTGCGTCTCCATCAGGTCGCCGCTTCCAGCAGGCGGCGGTGGAACTCGGGCAGGAGCGCCGACGGCTCGTCGGTCCCCAGCTCGCGCCGGATCTTCCGCAGCAGGCGGACGGTGCCGACCTTGCCGCTCAGCACCGCCAGGTGCGCCCCCATGGCCGGGGGCAGCTCCACCCGGCAGACCACGGAGCCGGCATCGCGCTTGATCAGCATGGAGCGCGGCCCGGCTGCAATATCCTCGGTCACGGCACGGTACTCGCCGGGGGTGCAGTGCAGGCTCTCGGAGCCGTCCCCCACGTCGCAGTAGGCCGAGCGGCTGGCCGACTGGTTCGGGAACAGGACCTTGGTCGGCATGTTGCTGACCAGGGTGGCGCCGATCGGGTGGCGAAGCACCTGTTGCGGCTGCTGGGTGGCGATGATGAGGGCGCCGTTGCCCTTTCGGAGGGTGAGGGCGAAGTCCTCGAACGCCTTGGCAAAGCGCTCGTCGGGCAGGTAGGCCCAGAACTCGTCGGCCGCGAGCACGAAGCGCCGGCCGTCAATCACCGAGCGGACCCGGTGCAGGAGGTAGGAGGCGGCCGGGCCCCGCACCGTCTCGTCCTCCATCAGCGCGGAGAAATCCACGCCGACTAGGCCGGCGTCGGGATCGAAGGCGTCGGCCTCGCCGTCGAAGGCCCAGCCGAGATCGCCGTCGCGGCCCCAGCGTTCCAGGCGCTTGCCGGCGCTGCCGGCGCCCTCTCCCACCAGCCAGGCGCACAGGCCGGCGATGGAACGCAGGTGGGGTGGCATCCGCATCTGGAAGGCGATGGCCTTGGAGAGCCGGCGCAGCTCGATTGCGTCGGGCTGCGGGCCGTCATCGGCGCGGATCAGCCCCACCACGAAGCGGAGCAGCCACACCCGCGCGTCGGGAGTATTCGGCAGCGCCCGCATCGGCACCAGGCCGCTATCCTCGCCCGCGCGCAGGGTCAGGTAGCGCCCGCCCATGGCGCGGACAAGGATTTCGTTGGCGTTGTCCTTGTCGAACATTACCACGGTCCCGGTCGGACCCGTCACCCGTTCCAGGGCGGCCACCAACATCCCGAGGAATACCGTCTTGCCTGACCCGGAAGGGCCGAAGATGGCCATATGCGGCAGGCCGCCGACGTGCAGCGACAGATCGAAGCCGGTGTTGGCCGAGGTCAGCAGCCGCATCAGGGGCGCCCCCCACTCCGGGGACGGGCCGCCCCGCGGGTAGCCGTCCAGGGACGAGAAGCCGACGAAGTTCCGGGAGGAGATGTCGCCTGGCCGGGTGCGCCAGGCGGCGTTCCCGGGGAGCTGCGCCCAATAGGCGGCCTCCGTCCCCAGGTCCTCGACGGCGACGCTGGCGCCCGCGTTGGTCAGGGCGGCGCGGACCTCGCCCGTGCGGCGTTCCAGCTCCGGCAGGCTGTCGCAATGCAGGGCGACGGAAACGTGGTGCGAGCCCATCGTGGCCTGGTTGGAGGCCACGTCGTCCATGGCATCGTGCAGCGCGTCTATCTGGCTGAGCGCCCGGTCGCCGGCATTGGCCATCTGCGCCTGCTTGCGGGCGAGGCTGCCGGTCGCAGCGGCGCGGGAGTGGAAGCGGAAGGAATTGGTCAGCACCACCCGGCAGTCGGCCGAGAGCAGGTCGTTGAGCATCCCCGGCCGGGTGCGGTCGGGGTATTCCTTGAACCCCAGGAGGGTGCCGAACGAGGGACGGCCGGGGGTGCGGACCTCGAAGCCGCGCCGGCCGCAGATCACCCGATCCGTGTAGATGGAGCCTCCGAGGGAGCCGCTGACCATCGGCACCGGTAGGAAGCGCGCCGTCAGGAACAGGCGCAGGGCCTCGCCGATCTCGGAGAACAGTACGCCGCCGGCCTCGCGCACGCCCAGGCGGACCGGCCCCATCTCGGCGTAGGCCTTGGCCAGCACCAGCATCCGGTCGTCCAGGGTGCGGATCAGCTCGTCACTGGCCGTGGTGGCGGCGGCTTCCTTCCGGCGGCCCAGGCGCGAGCGCAGGGTGTTGAGGCCGCGCGTCACGGGGGCGCGGGGCGTCACGATCACCGAGACGAACCACTCGTTGACCCGCTCCCACCCGTCCAGCACCTCCCGGCGGTAGGCGTTCTCAAGATCGGCGGCGAAGGCGCTGCGGTAGCTTCCGGCCGGCAGTGGCGCCACGCCGTCGTGCCGCACCATCGTCTCCACCACCGTCAGGGTGTCGTCGGCAATGTTGCGCAGGACCGCGTTGCGGAAGCGGTGCCGGCTGTTGCGCCGGGCGTGCTCCTCCAGCGCGAAGGGCGCACCCACTAGCCGAAGCATCCCCATCACGGACCCGTCCGTCCGCAGCACCGCGTCGTCCCGGACGTGGCCGACGAAGGGCACGTAGTCGTCGGCGCCGCGCTCGGACCAGCCGGACAGCGAGAGGAAGGGGTTACGCATTGGACATGCCGCGCGGTCCCCGCGCGCTCCCCACGGGCAGGGGGGCGACGGAGGCGCCGCCCCAATCGGCGCTGTCGAGGGCGCGGGCGCTGGTGTTGAGCCAGAGCACCGCGACGCCAACCGCGTTGTAGTCGCGGGCGACGAGGAACCGGGCGGCGATCCAGACAGGGGCGACGAGGGCGAGCGCCCAGGCCACCCCGGTCAGGCCCTTGAACACCACCTGCACCTCGGCCCCGATCACGAAGAGGGCGAGGGCCAGCGGCAGCGGCAGGCCCCACATGAGGGCCGGCCGCGTCGCCGCGACGTGCAGGGGATCCTCGGTCAGGGGTTCCACGCCACGCAGATCCTCAGAAGCCGAAGTAGCCGGCGATGGTGTCGGCGTTGGCCAGGATCAGGCCGCCGGCCACCACGGAGGCGATCACGCCGACCGAGAAGCGCATGACGAACAGGCCGATGGCCACGGCGATGATGCCCATCATGACGAGGCCACGGGCCACGTTAGTCATGAACCACTGCGTCAGGCTGTTGACGACGCCGGAGCCGCCGCCGCCCACCTGCGCGTGCGCCAGGTCGGGCAGGATCAGCGCGGCACAGGCCACGGCGGCGAAGAGGGCGACGTTCCGCGCGTTCGGGGAAAGGGTCATTCTGCGGTCCTCGGGGGCTCGGTGGCGGTGGCCCGCTCGGCGCCCCCCGACGCCGCGGGAGCCTCACGAG
>NZ_JBNBZS010000092.1:0-18550 GCF_049629625.1 Roseomonas chloroacetimidivorans
AGAATGGTGGTGGGCGCATTCGCCTCGAGCGCCGGGCGGAGTGGCTGGTTCTGGCGAGCCAGCTCCTGCTGCTCAAGACGCAGCTTCTGGCCCCTGCCAGCCCGGAGGAGGCGGAAGAGGCCGGGGCGGAGGCGCGCAGGAGGCTGGCTCAGCTCGACGAGCTCGCGCGCATGCGGGCCGGGGCCGACTGGCTGGCCTCACGCCCGCAGCTTGGGAGGGCGGTGTTCGGTCGGGGAGGAAGCACGCCACCCCAAGCCCGGCCGCAGACAGAGCTGTACCTGGCCTTCCTGGAGGCGACGCTGGCCATGCTGGAGGGGAGGGAGGGGCAGATCACCGAGCCCGCCCCCACCTATCAGCCGAAGCCGTCCGATCTCTGGCGCATCCCGGATGCCATCCGCCGCATCACCGAGATCCTCCCGCAGCACCCGGACGGCCTGCCCCTCGAGCGCTGCCTGCCGCCGGTTCCACCGCACGCACCGGATCGCCCCATTCGGCTCCGGGCCGCCCTCGCCAGCACCCTTGTCGCGGGGCTCGAGTTGGCGCGGAACGGGGCTGTCGCACTCGACCAGGCAGAACCCTTCGGGACCGTCACGCTAGGTTCGGCACCATTACTCGCGGAGCGAGCGGCTTCGCCTCGATAACTCGGGCTTAAGCCTCTGAATCTCTTTGCCTGCGGCATAGGAACTGGGCGCAAACATTCTCTGGAGCAGGAGGGCCGGCCGCATGTGGGCCCTATCCATACGGCCAAGCCGATCAGGGCGCCTCCGGATGGCAATAATCCCACAGGACGTCGAGTAGCACCTGGACCCGCTCCGGTCCGAGACTTTCGTCCATCTCTTCCTTGGCGGTCAAAAGGGCGAGGCGGAACTGGTCTAGGAAGTGCAGGCCACTGGCCGTGAAGCGGATGATCTTGGCGCGCCCATCGGCTGGGTCGGGTTCCCGCCGTACAAGGCCAAGGCCGACGCATTGCTCGATGAGTTCGCCCATCGCCTGCTTTGTCATGCTTGCCCGGCTGGCGAGCTCGGTTGCTCTCGTCCCCTCCACATCTAAGTTGCGCGTCACGTTGATATGGGCGAGGCGCACCCCGGTGAAGCCCTGCTCCTCAAGCAGCACCAAGATCCGGCTCTCGAAGCGATGGACAGCCTGGTTCAGGAGGCGCCCTATATTGTACTGACGCCAGTTCGTGAGGTCACCTCGCACCGGCGCTACCACGGGGCCGGTGCGTGGCGGCGGGAGCGGTGTACCTCGGCCAGATGAGGCGGATTTGATGGCCTTCCGAGTGCGGGGACGATGCATTCCCTCCCGCGTGCTCATGTCACCGGCCTCCCCCTGGGCGGCGCGGCCGGCCAGGGAAGCAGGCGTGGTTCCACTCGGAGGCTGATACCCGGCTGACCGGCCGCCTGCTGCGTCACGCTTGGCCATCCGCTCCGGACCTAGCCCGCCGATATGCCACTTCGGCGGATGACATCGGCCCAACGGGCGAGGTCGCGCTGCGCCAACTCGCCTAAGGCCTCCGGTGTGCCGCCTGCCGGCTTCATGCCCTGTGCGCGCAAGGCGTCCCGCGTCTTCGGATCCCCTAGCCAGGTGTTGAGGCCGGCATTCACGCTCCGCACGAAATCGGCGGGCAACTCCGCCGGGCCGAACAGGCCAAACCAGAGATCCGCCTGGGATCCAGGAAAGCCCGCTTCGGCTAAGGTCGGTACATCGGGTGCGACATCGGTGCGACGGTCGCCGCATATGGCCAGCATGCGGAGCTGGTCGGCCTGGGCCAAGGGAAGAGCAGTGTGCACCGGCAGTACCATCGCCGCGATGCGTCTGCCGATCAAATCCTGGATTGATGGTGCTGCCCCACGATAGGGAACATGATTCATCCTGACATCGGCTGTCAGCCCGAACAGGGCCATGGCCAGGTGCTGCGGTGTGCCGGTACCCGGTGAGCCGTAATCCAGGCTTCCGGGCTTGGCTCGGGCCAGTTCCGCCAGTTCGCGGGCATCGCTGGCTGGCACGTCGGGGTTCACCACCATGACCAGATCGCCCCTGCTGAGCAGGATAATCGGCGTGAAGCTCTTGATCGGGTCGTAGGGCACCTGCTGGAACAGGCTGGGATTCATGACGAAGGTATTGGGCTGGAGCATGAGTGTCCGCCCGTCCGGCGCCGCGCGCGCGACGAACTGCGTGCCAATATTTCCGCTCGCGCCGGGGCGGTTGTCCACAACGACGCTCTGGGCAAAACGCTGCTGCAGGCTGGGCGCCAGGAGACGGCTGAGAATATCGGGGCCAGTTCCAGGCGTATAAGGCACGACGATCGTAACCGGTCCGTCAGGAATCAGGCGCTGTGCCCTGGCTGATTTCCACGGCATGGCCAACAGCGGCAGGAGGGCGCCTGAAGCTCCGAGGTGCCTCCGGGTGATCATGGCTTGTCTCCTCCTGTGTTGCTTCATTGTGGCGCCCCGACCCGGCGACCGGCGGAACGATTGGTTCCGCCGGCTCTTGCATGGTCAACGGGGTGTCAGGCCAAACAGCTTCTCCGCGTTTCGGAAGCAGATCTTGTCGCGGTCCTCCGGCGAGAGTTCGAGAGATTCGAGAACGGCGATCGTTTCCCGGATGTAGCCCGGGCCTTTCTCTGGGTCGAAGGGGCAGTCGGAGGCGAACAGCACCTTATCGGCCCCATAAAACTCCAGCCCGCAAACCATCGCTGCGCGGGAGCCGAAGGTGGCGGAATCTGCATAGAAGTCGTGCTTAAAATACTCGAAGGGCCGCTTCCGCAGCTGCTGGAGCACAGGCTTGAGGTCCTCATCCGTCGTGCGCGTGCCGAGCAGGTCCCAGCCTGGGCCCACACGCCCTTCGAAATATGGGATCATCGCGCCGAGATGATGCGCCATGACCTTGAGCTCCGGTAGGCGATCCATCAGCCCGGAGAAGACCAAGCGGGCCATTGCGGCGCTCGTCTCATAGGGCCAGCCGAAGGTCCACCAGATCTCGTATTTCGAGCGATCCTCGCTGCGGTAGTCCGGCATCTCGTTGCCGCGCGTCGGATGAAGCAGCACTGGCTTGCCGCTGCGCGCCGCGACTTCGAAGATCGGAAAGAAGCGTTCGTCATCGAGCGGCAGGCCGTCCACATGACTGTGGATCTGCAAGCCATTTGCGCCGTTCCGCAGGGCGCGCTCCGCTTCCTGCGTGGCGGCCTCGGGCGCGTTCATAGGAAGGGAGGCGACATAGCCAGCAAAACGGTCGGGATGCTGCTGCACCAGCTCTGCCATGCCGTCATTGCCCAGCCGCGCCAGTTCTGGCGTGACATCCGGCCCGCCCAGCTGATCCAGCGGTGGCATGCCGAGGGAGATCACCTGCGTGTAATCGTGGTGGCTGAACCGATCCATCACCTTGAAGCGGACATCCAGGTCGTAGATTGCCGGGATGTTGCGCATGCGCGTGCCGATATTCCGGGCCTGACCCTCGGAGGCGAGCATCCGGTCCCAAAGTCTTTTAGGAAAGAAATGGTTGAAGGCGTCAATGTAGCGCATGTGTTTCCTCTCTGCCTCTAGCGGGCTTCACTGATGGGAAAGGGACCTTCCGCGGCATGCGTGCAAACGATGCCTCGAAGGGAATGGGAGCGGATGCAGCGTCATCGTCGATGTCCGGTCGCCCTGGCCAATACCGCTTCAGCCGCCGCCGCGTCATTGCCGCGCCAGGCCACCATGTGGTCCGGGCGGATCAAGACGAGGTCACGCTCGTAGAGATCTCGCAACTCTTGCCCGGGAAGCGAAACCACACGGAGCCGCAGCCCCGCCGTCGCTGCCGCCCTCGAGAACGGTTCTACTTCGGCGGGCCCTGGGCCGAGCCGCAGCAGCGTCCAGTCGAAGCCGAAGCTGTCATAGAGGGAGCGGCCATCTGGCAGCCAGGCATGCGGCGGCCGGCCGCCGGGGCAGGCGGTCGGCTCGTAGTGATTCAGCGCGTCGGCCGGGGGCGTAGTGCCGTCCGGCACGATAATGGGCGAACTATCGTAGCGCCCGCCGAACGTGATGCCTGGGATGTTGAATTCCCGGCGTGCATGCGCGTTCAGATGCTCGCCAGCTTGGCGGCGAGCCGCTTCGCCGGCTGGCGAATCTTCCTCTAATTCCAGCGGTGCCGGACGGTAGCTGAGGGAGTCCGCGAGTTGCCGCGCATAAGTCGTATTCCGCCGCGCGAGCGCCTGCCGCTCCACCTCGTAGCTTTCCAACAGGGTGGGCGGTGCGAGCCCCTGCAGGACATGGGCAAGCTTCCAGCCGAGATTTACTGCATCCTCGACGGCGGTGTTGTAGCCAAGGCCTCCGGCCGGCGTGAACAAATGCGCGGCATCGCCGGCGATGAAAACGCGGCCACGGCCAAAAGATTCGGCCACAAGTGCATGGCCGGCGGTCCAGGCGCAGCGTGACAGGATCTCCGCTTCGATCGGCTTGCCGGCGGCGCGCTCGAAAAGATGCCGCGCATCTGCATCGGAGATGGCGCCCTCGTCTTCCCCGTCCCGAAGCTGCGTGTGGAAGGCGAACTCCTCCTTCCCGTCCACCGCGGCCATGAAGGCCCGGCGGTCCCGATTGTAAGTCACGTTCATCCAGGCTTTCGCGTGCGTCACTACGCTGTAGAAACTGGGGCTACGTAGGTAGAGGGCGTACATGCGGCCGCCCATGAAGTCGCGCGCAATGCCAGACGAGCCGGCGTAGCGGATGCCGAGCTGACTGCGCACGTAGCTCCGTGGTCCGTCCGCGCCGACAAGATAATCCGCGCGTATGCTGCGGCCCGCCGTGCCGTGAGCATCCTCGATCCGTGCCTCCACATGATCCTTGTGGTCTTCGAAGCGTGTTAGACGCCAGCCGTAGCGTACAGTGGCGCCTGCCTCTTCTGCTTGGCGACGGAGGACGCGTTCCACATACTTCTGCGATACGCGATGCGGCAGCTCCGCCGCGCTCCAGGCTCCGGAGAGCCCCGTGACGCGCTGCTGCGCTTCCTGCGCCGATGGCAAGCGGAAGCGGGCGAGCTCGTGGCCGGTGAAGCGCGTGAAGTAGGCGATGTCCGTGGGATAGTCGGGCGGAAGGCCGAGAGCGCGGATCTCCTCCGCAAAGCCGAGGCGGCGGTAATGCTCCATCGTCCGCGCCTGGGTGGCGTTGGCCTGCGGGTTGAACGCTGTCCCCGGCTTGTCGTCCACCAGCAAGACGCGGACGCCGCGGCGTGCCAGCTCTATCGCCAGCATAAGTCCGCACGGCCCGCCGCCTGCGATCAGCACAGAACAACGTTCCGGCGCGTCCATTCCGACCGTCCTCCCTCAGGTCCGTCGCAGATTTTGGGGAAACGGTAAGGCTTCCTGACTGCCGGGGTCAACATCAGCGTGGCAGGTGATTCAGGCGGAAGAAATATCCAGGCCCCAATTTTCCATATATAGAGAAAACTATCTCATAGATGAGGAAAGATTGACTCCGGTAAGGCTCGGCCGATTAGTCTAGGCGGCCAAGTGGCGCCTGTGAGCGTCCCAGAAAGGAGGAAGCCGTATGGAGGTCACTGCGCCGACCGAGGCCCCAACGCCGAAGGCCTGCATGGTCACGGCTGGCGCTGCGGGGCTGATGCGGTCTGGTCAACAACAAACCCCTCCGATCGAGGTTCACAGCCGGTTTATTCAGGTTGACGGAATCCGGACGCACTATCTTGAGGCAGGCAAAGGGTTGCCGCTCATTCTGCTTCACAGCGGTGAGTTCGGCGCATCGGCCGAGTTGAGTTGGGAACACAATATCGCGGTCCTCGCCGAACGTTTCCATGTCTATGCACCGGATTGGCTCGGCTATGGCGAGACGCAAAAACTCTTCTGCTTCGAGGATATGCGAGGCCTGCGGACGCGGCACATCGCCAGCTTTCTGCGCACGCTCTGCATCGACCGTGCGGCGTTCATGGGCAACTCGATGGGGGGCACCATGTTGCTCGCAGCCGCCGCCATGGCGGAGCCGCCCTGGCCGATCGATCGCATGGTCGTCGTCTGCGGCGGCGGCGATATCCCGGAGAACGACGCTCGCGAGACCCTCAATAGTTACGACGGCAGCCGGGACCATATGCGCCGTATCGTCAGGACGATGTTCGTAAACTCGGATGTGAGGGAGGACGAAGCCTATGTCGATCGCCGTCACCGCAGCTCGCTGGCGCGTGGCGCCTGGGAATGCGCCGCTGCAGTCCGCTTTAAGGCACCTGGCCGGCGGAGCGGTGGGATGCCAAAGCCTCCGGACTATTCGGGAATCTCACGCCCGCTCCTGCTCGTAACAGGTGCTAAGGACGTGCTGAGGAAGGAAAATTTCGGTCCCGATCTTCAGGCACAGATCCCGGGTGCTGAGCTCCATGTTGTGCAAGAAGCTGGCCACTGCCCGCAGATCGACGCGCCAGAGGAATTCAACCGCGTCGTCCTAAATTTCCTTTGCGGAAGCTGAACCCGGCGGGTGTTGCCGTCCAGATCCATTCTTGCTGCCGGCTGCCTCGCAAGGCTTATGTCACAATTTGGGTTGAGCAGTTCTCCAGTCCTGAGCGGTTAGAGGTCATTCAGTGTCGATGCGGAGCTTTCTGAGGACGGCATAATGACGCCCTCCAAAACGAGCATCTCGCGCCGCATCTCCTGAACGATGTGGTCCATATTTTCTCTCAGGCGCGTTGCAGGTCCGCCTACACCGATCGCCAGTGGCCGCTGGCCGGGAGCCGTTGGTGCTGTCGTCGCGATAATGGCGCCGCCGGGCTGGGCGGGAGTACGCACATAGTCTGTGGGCATAGGAAAGATATGCCCGGCTTGGCGGCACGCCTCCAGCCGAGTGAACAAGGCATGGAGGGGGAGCTCAGCTTCGGATATTTTGCCCAGCGCGACGGTGCGGCGAAAGATGCGCTCTACTACCCTCGAGGGAAGTTCCGAAAGCAGCATCCAGCCCAAAGCTGACTGTACTAGAAGGCGCTTGGTGCCCGGGGGGCTCCAGAGCTGGATGTCTTGGGTTGAGCGAAGAGCCTCGACGTACTCCACATGGATGTCGTTGACCGTGCCGAGGACGATCAGCTCTCCTGTGCTCTGCTGCAAGTTTCGCATGGCGTCGAGCACAGGCCCGCTCTCATAGGCGGCCGATGAAATGCAGCCGACCAAGCGCAGTAGCTTCAAGGTCGGCAGATAGGTCCGCGCAACACGGTCGAAGGTGAGATAACCCTGGGCGGTCATGGTCTTGAGTAGCGCGGCAGTTGATGAGACCGGGTAGCCAGAGTGGTCCACAAAGTCCTTCAGTCGGAGGGGGCGGCGTACCTCACTGAAATATTCCAGGATTTCAAACACACGCGTGGCGGATTTGACGCTGGGGTCAGCTGGCATGTGAAGCGTGGATCCTTCGAGCTGGGAAGATCGCCTAAATTACATACATATGGAAATTCATTGCGGATATATAGAATTTGTTGCTGACGCTGGTTCGGGATGCGAGGCTTCCTCCATGCCGCGAGGCACGGTGAACCCTGCGCGTGAGCCGGGTGAGCAGGTCCCGTGGGCGCCGAACGAGTAAGCAGGGAGGACCGCAATGAGGCAGTTTGACGGCGGGCCGGCGACGCTAAAGGTCGGGGGGGCAACTCTAGAACTCTCGGTCCGAGGAACTGGCCAGCCCCTAGTCTTCCTTCACCCTGGAAACGGCCTCCTGGGAGCGGATGCCTTGCTGGATCGTTTGAGTACCAGGCATATGGTCGTCGCGCCCCTACTCCCGGGCTTCGGGACGAGTGAGCTGCCGAAGCACATTACGAACGTCGATGACCTCGCTTATGTCACGCTCGATCTACTCGACGCACTGGATCTAACTAACGTCGTCGTCGTTGGCTCGGATTTTGGAGGTTGGATCGCGGCCGAAGTGGCTGTTCGCTCCACCGCCCGGATTGCAAGACTCGTGCTGATGGGGGCGGTCGGCATCAAAAATGGAGGCCGAGAGGATCGCGACATCGCGGATGTCTTCGGGCTCAGCACCGCAGAGCTAGACCGCAGAACCTATTACGATGCTGATCGTTTTGGCCCCAAGCCGGCAGAACTGCGGGAGGACGATCTTCGCAGCTTCGCGCGTAATCGCGAAGCCTTGGCCTTCTTTGGATGGCGCCCGTACATGTACAATCCGAAGCTGCGCAACTGGCTGCACCGCATCAACGTACCCACACTTTGCCTCTGGGGCGCGGCGGACCGCATCACGGCGCCCGAATACGGGCAGAGCTATGCGGCCCGGATTCCCAATTCAACCTTCGAAGTGATCGACGCTGCCGGCCATTTTCCTCATGTCGAGCAGCCCGACGCAACGGCGGGCCGGATTCTCGCTTTTGCGTCGGATGCGTCGCGGCAAATGGACCCAGGCAATCTGAAGGCGGAGGCCGCGTAATGCGCATCTTCCATTTCACCGAACAGCCCTATCCGGAAGCCTGGAATCCAGAATTCGAATCGCTGCGGATTAGCTTGCCCAATCGACATTGCGATCCGGTTAAGGCTGCAGACTTGCTGCATCGCTACCAGGACGAATGGGTACTCGCGGACGAGCTCGGCCTCGATATTATGGTCAACGAGCATCACTCGACGGCGACCTGTCTATCGGCTTCGGCCAGTATTACCCTGGCGATCCTCGCACGGATCACGAAGCGAGCGCGGCTTCTCGCCCTCGGCGTTCCACTAGCCAATCGACCGGATCCGCTGCGCGTGGCGGAGGAACTCGCGATGATCGATGTGATCTCCCGTGGAAGGCTCGAAATGGGCTTCGTGAAGGGCGTTCCTTACGAAGTTGCGGCTGCCAACTCCAACCCGGTCCGGATGATGGATCGGCTATGGGAGGCTCATGATCTTATCATCAAAGCTATGACCACGCATGATGGCCCGTTTAACTTTGAGGGGGAGTACTTCCACCATCGGCAGGTGAACATCTGGCCGCGTCCCTGGCAGCAGCCGCATCCGCCAGTCTGGATCACAGCGTCCAGCCCGCAGAGCGTCCGCGCTGTGGCTGAAAGAGGCTATGTCGTCGGCACCTTCCTCGGCGGATATGCCGCGACGGCAGGGCTCTACCAGGAGTACCGCGACTCCTGGAGGCAGGCTGGCCATCCAGGGGAGGCGCCCGCGGACCGTTTCGGTTATCTCGCCATGGTCGGGATCGCGTCCAGTCGGGCCGAGGCGATGCGGCGTGCCGAGAGGGTCATCAGCTACGTGCGGACTACGGGTCAGGTCGCGGAGCCCTTCCGCAATCCCCCCGGGTACATGCCGGTTGAAGCGAATATGCAGATGATGCGCGCGGGACCCAACGCGCCGCGGACGATGAAGACCCGCTCCGGGAAGCGCATCTCCCTCTATAACGCCACCATTGAGGAACTCATGGAGGCCGGTGTCCTATTTGCAGGCACACCTGACGATGTTTTCGCGCAGGCCGCTGACTTTGTGGATGCCGTCGGTGGTCTGGGGAACCTGCTATTGATGTCGCAGGCCGGCGATATGGGCCATTTGGATACGGTCGATAGTTTGAACCTCATCGCGCGAGAAGTGCTTCCACGGCTCCGGGAGCATTGTGCCAAACCGAGGCAGGGCAGCATTGCGGCTTAGCCGGGTTCGGAAGACCTGAAAAAGGAAGCCAAAACAGCAATACGGAGCCTGTGAGCCAAACACTGGGCCCGCAATGAAGTTGAAAAGGTGGGGGACGCCATGATGGATGAAGAGACGGACCGTGCTGAGACGCGGGCTAGCCGCCGCGGTATTCTTGCCGCTGGCTTGGCTACGGCCGGTCTCCCAACACGAGGATGGGCCCAGGAGCGTTATCCTTCCCGCCCTGTCCGCATCATCATCCCATTCGCGCCGGGAGGAATTACGGATACCGTCGCGCGGCTTCTGGCAGAGCAGTTGTCCGTTCAACTCGGCGGCGTGACGGTGGTGGCCGAAAACAAGCCGGGTGCAACAGGCTTCATTGGAATGCGGGAGGTCATCAACGCTCCCCCTGACGGCCATACGCTTCTTGTCACCGGCCTGTCGAGCATGGCACTGGCGCCGGCTGTCAACCCGAACGCCCGGCTGGATCCATTGAAGGACTTCACGCCGCTCTCGCTTTCCGCCGATTATCCGATCGTGATGGTGGTCAATTCCAAGCTTGGAGTGAACTCGCTGGAGGAGTTCATCTCTTATGCCAAGGGACGACCACAGGGAGTGGCCTATGGTTCTGTGGGTGTCGGCTCGATCCATCAGCTCGTGGCGGAGTTGTTCGCGCAGCAGACCGGGCTGCGGATGATCCATGTGCCGTCGCGAGGGGGACCAACCTCGTTGCTCTCCCTGATTTCCGGCGATCTGGACGTGATGTTCGAGGTGCTTCCCGTCACCATGCCCTTTATCGCGGACGGGCAGCTTCGGGCTCTTGCAGTGCTAAGCAAGGAGCGGATCACGAAACTTCCCGAACTGCCGACTATGATTGAGCGGGGTCTGAGCGACGTTGTCCTGACGAGCTGGATCGGCGTCTACGGACCTGCGCGGATGCCAACTCCGCTGCGTGACCGGCTCAGCAACCTATTCATCACAATCGTCAAAGATCCTGCGACCCAGGCGCGTCTTCGCCAGATCGGCTTCGACCCGATCGGCGAAGGCGGAGATGCTTTCGCGCAGTTTCATGCGGAGCAGGTTCAGCGCTGGACCGCCTTCGTCAGGGAGCGGGGCATCGGGGTGGAATAACGGTGTCTGAGGTGCAGACGGTGTTGAAGGACCTTGGAGGATAACCGTCGCGTTCGATCTCTGCCCCTCTGGTGACGGGAATCGGCATTGTCACGTTGCTTGATGACCAGGCGAGTTTGACCGCTCGACGGGACTTGCGTGATCTCACGCCCTCGTCTTGGCGTACGTCTCTTGCCGCCAGATCCGGAAGGCCTTGTCGCGCGAATGGCGGTACTGATCGGCGGTCATCAGGTGCCGCCGTGGACGGAAGTGGCCATAGATCATCGCGTGCGCCGAGAGGAACCGCTGTGCCTGCTCCGATAACTTGATGATGTTGACGGCGCCTGCCCCCATCGTGACCATGAGATAATAGGATCCCGTAGGTCCAAGTCAAAGGCGCTGTGCCACGCATCGGGAGATTACCACCATCGGTCTCGACCTCGCCAAGAACGTGTTCCAGGTCCAAGCGGTCAGCGCTGACGGGCGCGTTGTTGTCCGCCGCCCACTCCGCCGTGCCGAGGTCTTCAGGTTCTTTTCGGCCCTGCCCCCGTGTCTCGTCGGCATGGAGGCGTGCGCATCAGCGCACCATTGGGTGCGCGAGCTGATCGCGATTGGGCATGAGGTGAAGCTGATGCCGCCAGCCTACGTGAAAGCATATGTAAAGCGCGGCAAGATAGATTCTGCCGACGCCGAGGCGATTACAGATGCCGTGACACGGCCGACCATGCGTTTTGTCGCGGTAAAGGGCGATGAGACCTAGGCCGTGCTCATGCTCCACAAGGCGCGCGACCTGCTCGTCCGGCAGCGCACGATGCTCATCAACGCTATCCGGGCCAACTTGGCCGAGCACGGCTTCGTCGCGAGCGTCGGACGGGCGGGTGCCGCGGCCGTCAATGCAGCGCTGCACGAGCAGCAGGACGACCTTCCGGCGCTCGCGCGTTCGGCGCTGCATGGTTTGGCAGCGCAGTATCGCGCGGTGTCGGGTGAGATCGAACGCTTAGAGAGACAGATCCTGTCCTGGCACCGGGCCAGCGACGCGAGCCGACGTCTGGCAACTATTCCCGGCGTAGGACCCATCACCGCCTCGGCAATCGCCGCGACCGTGCCGGACGCCTCTCTCTTCCGTTCATCCCGGCAGTTCGCGGCCTGGCTCAGCCTCACGCCCGAAGCCCACAGTTCGGGTGGCAAGGAGCGGCTTGGGGGCATTAGCAAGCAGGGAGATGGTCACATCCGCCGCCTGCGGTTGTGTTGCGAACTTTGCGGCGGGCCGCAGGTGGCGTGGACAGCAGGCGGATCAGGCAGCAATCTGGAACAGCTCGGTGACGAAGGTGACTTGGGCGCGCATGTCGCACCCGTTGATGTTTGGAAGCTGCCCCTTCCTCACCATCGTCATCACCTCGTAGCCCGCCAGTGATCGTCGTGCCGTATGAAAACTACCAAAGCCGAGCCCCGGTCTGATGAGGCGTTTCACGCGCCGCTGGTGTTGTTCCACTATGTTATTGAGAAACTTGCATTGCCGGAGGCGGGGGAAGCGCCACAGCTCGCCGTCCTCCTTCAGCTGCTCGACGGCACACGGGTAGGCCGGGTTCTTGTCCACGGCGATGGTGCATGGGCTTACCGTATGCGGTTGGGCCAGCGCCTTACGGAAGAAGCGCTTGGCGGCCTCGGCGTCCCGCTTGGCCAAGAGCAGGAAGTCGATCGTCCGCCCGCGGCTGCCGACGGCACGGTACAGGTACATCCAGCGCCCCTTCACCCGCACGTAGGTTTCGTCGACCCGGCCAAGAGCCGTTGCTCAGCCGCAGGTGTGGTCGGATCCGCTTCTCGATCTCGGGCGCGTAGGCCTGGATCCAGCGGAAGAGGGGGTGTACGCGACATCCACACCACGGTCGGCGAGCATTAGAGCGGTTTCCGGCCTGACTGAATCGCTTGTGATCCGCGAGGTTCTAGGAGGGTGATTCAGTGTCTCTGGCGAGGGAGGCCGGGGCATGTCGAAGCCGCTGTCGGTGGATTTGCGGGAGCGGGTAGTGGCGGCGATATCTGCCGGTGCGTCCCGCCGGGCGGCGGCGGCCCGCTTCGGGGTGAGCGCATCAAGTGCGATCCGCTGGGCCACGCTGGCGCGGGAGGCGGGCTCGGTCGCACCGGGGCCGCTGGGCGGGGACCGCCGAACGGCCCGGATTGAGGCGCATGCGCCGCTGATCCTGGGCCTGGTCGAGCGAACCTCCGACATCACGCTGAAGGAGATCCGGGCTGAACTGGCCAAGGCGGGCGTGTCAGCTGGCGTCGGCACGCTGTGGCGCTTCTTCGACCGGCGCCGGATGACATGGAAAAAAAGACCGCCCACGCTGCGGAGCAGGACCGGCCGGACATCCTGAGGCTGCGCTTGGCGTGGTTCGAAGGCCAGCTCGACCTCGACCCGGCGAAGCTGGTCTTCATCGATGAGACCTGGGCGTCGACGAACATGGCCCGCACCCGCGGCCGGGCACCCCGGGGCGAGCGTCTGCGGGCCAGCATCCCGCGCGGACACTGGAAGACCACCACCTTTGTCGCCGGCCTGCGCCAGACGGGAATGGTCGCACCCATGGTCCTCGACGGCCCGATCAACGGCCGTGCCTTCCAGGCCTATCTCGACCAGGCCCTCGTACCCGAGCTGCGGCCCGGCGACGTCGTCATCATGGACAATCTCGGCAGCCATAAGGGCGCGGGCGTCAGAGCTTCTATCGAGGCCGCAGGCGCGAGTCTGCTCCACCTCCCGCCCTACAGTCCCGACCTTCGAGGCAGTGCCTCGAAGCCCGTCGAGAACGCCTTCTCAAAGCTCAAGGCGCTCCTCCGCAAAGCCGCCGAGCGCACTGTCTACGGTCTCTGGAACGCTATCGGCCGGCTCATCCCAACCTTCACCCCAGCCGAGTGCGCCAACTACTTCGCCGCAGCCGGCTATGACCCAGACTGATGGGAAACCTCTTGTCTGATGATGTCCCCGCCCTTTCCGGCAAAGATGGGGTGCTGCCGACGAGGTGCGAACTCGCCGGCAGCGGGAGGGGGCGGACTGGCTCGCGGCGCGGCCGCAGCTCGGGCAAGCGGTCTTTCCGCGGGGGCTGGGGACGCCCACTCCGCCGCGGCCGTGAGCTGAGTTCTATGTTGGCTTCCTCGAAGCGACCCTCGCGATGTTGGAGGGCAGGGAAGGGCAGGGGGTTGAACCGCCTCCCACCTACAGCCCAAGACCGCCCGATCTCTGGCGCATTCCGGACGCGCTCAAGCGCATCGCCGAACTGCTCCAGCAACACCCGACCGGACTGCCGATCGAGCGATGCCTGCCCCCAATCCCGCCGCATGCACACGAACGACCACTCAAGCTCCGGGCGGCACTGGCCAGCACCCTCATTGCTGGCCTTGAACTCGCGCGAGATGGCACCCTTGATCTGGATCAACGTGAACCCTTCGCCGCAATCACATTTCGGGCGGTTCACGCGTGACGGGCGGTGGACGTGTGGCGACGACCGCTACTTCTGCCCCAGAATAGCAGATGCGAAACACGACGCTGGACAAGCGCGTCCGGGTTCCTGCTCCCCCAATTCTACCTTTCGAGTTCAAAAGATGTCCGACAAACATGATTGGCGGCGCGACCGTAAGTCCCGCAAACGCGGGTCCGACGACGACATGCCGCAGGACAGCGGCTGGTCGGCGCCTGCGTATTCGCCATCCGGAACTCCGGCGTTCTCACGACAGCTCCCCGTTACATCGGATCCGGCGGCGGGCGCTGTGGTCAAGAGGTTCGATGTGGAGAGGGGCTTCGGCTTCGTCGCGCTTGATGGTGGCTCGGGTGATGCTTTCTTGCACATCAGCGCCCTCCAGCAGGCAGGGGTGGATGCGGTCGCTCCAGGCACCCGACTGAGGGTGCGAGTGGGCCAGGGTCAGAGAGGACCGCAGGTGACGGAGGTGCTCGAGGTCGGAGACAGCGGGGAGGCCTCGCCGCCACCGCGAGTGCCCCGGGCGGCTGCCCCAGTCTTCGGGTCGACGCAAACCCGCAAGGGCGAGGAAGTCCGCGGGACGGTGAAATGGTACAGCGCCGAAAAGGGCTTCGGCTTCGTCGCGCCGCACGAAGGCGGCAAGGACGTGTTCGTGCACGCCACGGCCTTGGAGCAAAGCGGCACGGCGCCGCTCTCAGAAGGTCAGGCCGTGACCATGCAGGTGGTCCAGGGGAAGAAAGGACTGGAAGCAAGCGCCATCAGGCTCGAATAGCGGCTCCGTTGCAAAGTTTTCGGAGCAGGCTGGTGTCGGTAGGTTGGACCTGAGGCGGAGCAACGGGTGGGGTAGCATTGGGCCAGAACGGGCGGTTCAAAGGACGGCAGTTCACGGCCGAGATCATCCTTTGAGTGGTCCGCTGGTACCTGATGTTCCCGGTCAGCTACCGCGACCTCGCCCTCATGCTTCGAGACCGCGGCGTCGAGGTGGAGCACTCGACCCTATTCCGCTGGATCCAGGCCTATGCCCCGGAGCTCGAGAGGCGGATCCGGCCGCATCTACGCCGGGGCAACGGCTCTTGGAGGGTCGACGGAACCTACATTCGGGTGAAAGGGTGCTGGACCTATCTATATCGGGCAGTGGACAGCCGCGGGCACACCATCGATTTTCTTCTCGCGGCGAAGCGGGATACAGCGGCCGCGAAGCGCTTCCTTTGCAAGGCGCTTGGCCAGCCGCACACGGCCAAGCCGCGCACCACCACGGTGGACAAGAAGCCCGCCTACCCGAAAGCGACCAGGGAGATGAAAAGGGAAGGCGAGTTGTGGCGTCGCTCGCGGCTACGGCATTGTAAGTTTCTGAACAACATCGTGGAGCAGGACCACAGGCGCATTCGACGCCTGGTTCGACCAGGGATGGGCTTCGGAAGCGTCCACACAGCGCGACGACCCCTGGCGGGCTTCGAGGTTGTGGCGATGTTCAGAAAGGGGGCAGGTTCGGCGAGTGGGTGAAGGCGACATGCATGCCCAGGCCCGCTTCATCACCCGGCTGTTCCAGATGGCTGCCTGATCCACCTCCTACTGCGGCGGTCCATGACCCTCGCGGAACTTTGCAACGGAGTCAGCGCTACCAGATCCAGGAACTACAAACCCAAAAGTTTTGTATGCGTATGGGGATCATTTCGTTAGTCTCGGATTCGGGCAGGTCGGGCCGTTTCATTCGGCTGCGTCGCTTCCACCGCAGAAAAGCAACAGAGGAGACGCAATAAAATGACCATCGACCGCCGTGCCCTTCTCGGGGGCGCCGCCGCCCTTCCGGCCCTCGGCGGGCTCCCCTGGAGCAGCGCCCGAGCACAGGCGAACAACACGCTGAAGATTGGCGTGCTGACCGACCTATCCGGCACTTATCGCGAGATCGCTGGCCCCGGTTCAGTTGCAGCTGTTCGCCAAGCGGTGCAGGACAGCGGCATCACGGCCCGTGGCGTTAATGTCGAGGTCCTGCAGGCAGACCACCAGAACAAGCCGGATGTTGGATCAACGGTGACGCGCCAGTGGATCGACCGCGACGCCGTGGACGTGATCGTGGATGTTCCGACCTCCTCCGTCGCACTCGCCGTGAACGGCATCACGCGCGAGAAGAACAAGATCATGCTGAACTCGGGAGCCGCGACCGCGGACCTGACGGGGACAGCCTGCAGCCCGAACACCATCCATTGGACCTATGACACCTGGATGCTGGCCCGTTCTACCGGCGGAGCTATGGTGAAGGCAGGCGGAGATACTTGGTTCTTCATCACCGCCGACTATGCATTCGGTCACGCGCTGGAGAAGGATACGGGTGATTTTGTGAAGGCTGCTGGCGGCCGCGTTCTCGGCTCGGTACGGCATCCCTTTCCGGGAACAACAGACTTCTCATCCTTCCTTCTGCAGGCGCAGCAGAGCAGGGCCAAGGTGGTGGGATTTGCGAATGCAGGAACTGACACGGTCAACTGCGTAAAGCAGGCGGCCGAGTTCGGACTGACGCGCCGGCAAAAGGTTGCGGTGCTGCTCCTGCCGATTAACGACGTGCACAGTCTTGGTCTCCAAACGGCGCAGGGACTGGTGCTAACCGAAAGTTTCTATTGGGACTTAAACGACCGCACGCGCGCCTTTACTAACCGGGTCAAGGGAAGCATGGGTGGTAGTATGCCGGGCATGATCCATGCCGGTTGTTATTCCTCCGTACTGCACTACCTCAAGACAGCGGGCGAGATGGGCATCACCGAAGCAAGGGCGAGCGGCGCGGCAACGGTGGCACGCATGAAGGCGCAGCCCACGGATGACGACGCCTTTGGAGGCGGTTCTATCCGCGCAGATGGCCGCAAGATCCAGGCGTCTTATCTCTTCGAGGTGAAGGCGCCGGGCGAGAGCAGAACCCCCTGGGACTACTACAAGCTGGTCGAAACGACCCCGGTCGATGAGGCATATCGCCCGGTTGCCCAAGGTAACTGCTCCCTCGTCCGCACTTGATCCGAGCAGCGGAGGACACCCCCGCCCATCGCGCGATCCATTGCGCGACGGGGATGGCTCCGCTGGCATTGGCAAGTTGTTTGACGAGAAGGCGAGTTCGGCCGCGTAATCGAGGGTGCGGCAGGATCAGGGGGCGGCTTGGGCGCATGTTTCCAGTCGCCGGATCCGAAAGGCCTTGATCCGGGCGGGTTGGTACTCGCCAGTCGTCATCAGGTGGCGGCGCGGACGGAAATGACCGTCGATCAAGCTGTGTGCAGAGAGGAAACGCTGGGCCTGCCCGGCCGACTTGCACCGCTGCATTTGCCGCTCTCGTCGCCGGGTAGGCCGATGCGAGTTCTCCGCCCGGTTGTTCAGGTACCGGCTGTTCCGATGCCGCACCTCGGGCAGGAGTTCGCGCCTCGCCACGCCGTAGCTCCTCGGCCCTTCCGTGACCAGCCGACGCGGCCTTTACTTGAGCCCAGCAAGCAGGCGCTTGAGGAACCGCTTGGCTGCACTTCCGTTCCGCCTATCCTGAACCAGGACATCCAGCACCACGCTGTGCTGGTCCACCGCGCGCCAAAGGTAATGCAGCGCGCCGTTGATGCGCAGGAACACCTCATCGAGGTGCCAGCTGTCGCCCGGCTTGGGCCGGCGCTGCCGCAGCCGGGTCGCGAACACCGACCCGAATTCGCGGCACCAGTTCCGGATGCCCTCGCGCGTGACGGTGATGCCCCGCTCCGCCAGGATCAGCTCTACGTCTCTCAAGCTCAGGCTGAAGACATGATACAGCCAGACGGCCTGGCGGATGATCTCGGCCGGAAAGCGATACCCAGGATAGGTGGCGGGTTCGCAGGGTAGGATGGGAAGGGGGCGAGGCCCTACCACCGGACGGGGATGCCCTGCTTGCCTTTCAAAGCTCATCGGGACCGCCGACATCACATTCCGAAGCAGCGGCACCGGGTCACGAATTGGCCGGCCTACGAGGCTGGCCTGCGTGCCCGCGGCAGCCTGGTCGTGTGGTTCTCCGAAGCGGCGATTGAGGCCTGGAGGGCGGCGCCGTGCACCACCCGCGGCGGTCAATGCCGCTACTCCGCCCTGGCGATCGAGACGGCACTGACCTTACGGGCGGTGTTCCATCGGGCACTGCGCCAGACGGAGGGCTTGATCGGCTCGCTCCTCCGGCTGCTCGGCCTGGATCTGGCAGTTCCAGACCATACCACCCTTATGTGGACGGCCCAGGCCTGGCAACGAGCATCTGCTCTCTGCGGCATTATGATCCGGGATGTTGCAGGGCAAGGTGCTGTCGCGGTCCTGGTCACACGCCGACCGGCGCGCGAACATGTTTCGCCATACAAGACCTGTTCCTCGCAAGTGCTGCCGAAAGGCTCGTGTTGGTGAAAGATCCGGTCAGGTGCGCCCTTATGTCCGGCCTGTC
>NZ_JBNBZS010000093.1:0-18529 GCF_049629625.1 Roseomonas chloroacetimidivorans
CCGTACGGTCCGGCCGCTCAGCGACCTCGGCCGATCCGCAGCCCACGCACTCCATCTCAGGCTCCCTGCCACACACCCCAGCCGGCAAGAAGCCTACCCACACCCGCCCCACCTCGCCAATCCGGGCCTCCCCGGCGCGAGAGCTGACAGATCCGGAGCGACCGCCTGCAACTAGCGGCAGCGATGGCCGAGAGTCGGGCCCGTCGCGCCGTGCTGCTGATCGCTAAGCTCGACCGCCTGGCACGCGACGCACATTTCCTGCTGGGGCTGGAAAAGGCCGGCGTAGAGTTCGTCGCTGTGGACATGCCGCATGCTAACCGGCTGACCATCGGCATTATGGCGCTGGTAGCTGAGGAAGAAGCCCGCGCGATCAGCGCACGCACGCGCGCAGCCCTCACCGCGGCAAAGATGCGCGGCGTAGTGCTAGGGAATCCACGGCTGCAGGCCGGTGATAAAAGAGTCGCAGCACTGGCATCGAATGTTTGGAAGCGCGACGCAGCGAAGCGGGCAGCTGAAGTGCTGCCCTACATCGTCGCCGCGCGCCGAGCTGGAGCCACTTCGCTGCGGGAGATTGCCGCGGCGTTGACTGCCCGAGGCGTGCGAACCCCGCGTGGCAAGGAGGTCTGGGGGGCATCACAGGTGAGGCGCGTGTTGGCGAGGCAAGCAGACTGAAGCTTCGAATAGGCTCTGGCCCAATTCCAAATGAACTGGATGGACCGTGCTGCGCCAGTTCCATTCCTCGATCCCAGGTCAGGGACAACATCAACCCCTGCGGGAGCTGCTGGACCTGCCGAACCAGCGCATCGACCACGCTCCCGGTGTCTTTGCCATCCACCTGCACGAGCATCAGAAAGCGAGATTGGCGCTCAACCAAGGTCGCGACATGCGTGTTCTTCGTGCCCGAGAGCAGGTCGCCTTCCCAGTGGCCCGGAACAGCACGGTCCTCAATCTCGGCTGGACGATCGCGGACCGACACGGCGTCGATGATCTGCCCTCTGGGTTGCCCCTCGGTGGTGGAAGTCTTGGCGCGACGCATCAGACGGCGGCTCCGGAGCGTCGCCAGCAGTTCTCTCTTCAGGACACCGCGGGCCTGAATGAACAGGCTCCTGTAGATAGTCTCGTGCGACACCCGCATGGCCTCGTTGTAAGGATATTCCGCCTCAAGCCAGCCGGACACCTCCTGGGGCGACCAATGCTGCGCCAGCTTCTCCGCCACCACGGCCTGCAGAGACCGGTTGGTGGCCAGAAGACACGACTTGGGGCGGCACGCTTGCTGCCAACTGCGGCTGTCAGCAGCCATGGCACGATACTTTATGCGGCCACCGTTGTGGCCGATCTCACGGCTGATGGTCGACGGCGACCGGCCGAGTTGCGCCGCGATCTGGCGTAAAGATAAGGCAGCCACCAGCCCTCGGGATATCTCCTCGCGCTCTTCCAGCGTCAGAGCACGGCCAGATCGCTTCCGCAGCGGCGGCGCGATGCCACCCTTGGCTTGCAGCACACCAAAGACCGAGCCCGCGTGCTTGCCGAGAGCCCGCCCGATGTCACTGAGCGATTGGCCATCCTTCCATCGGACCCAAAGCTCCCTTTTCTGCTCCGCTGATAAGCCAGGTCGGCCGGTTCGCGCCATCGTGGATCCTCTCGGAACATCATGAAATCAATCATGTTGCGCCGACCGGTTGAACCCACCGCCGCCGGTTTCGTTAACCCGGCACCTTGTGCGTCGGCCTTGAGCGCCTGCATTATTCTCGGAGCCAAGTAGCCGGGCACTGGCCGAACCCGGCTTCCCAGGATCATGATCCGCAACATGCACCTATCGTCACCCCTGCCGACCTTCGGGGGGCAGTTTGCGACCTCGCCCGACCTCCTGCCGTCGCTTTTGAAGCGTTGGCGTGACGATCCGGGTTCCACCTACCGGAGTTGGTTTCTCTGGGAGGAGCGGGTGAAGAACTTTCGCTCCATCCGCCGGGGGATCCAACAGGTGGTGACCGAGATCAAGGCGGGCACTTTCGGAGTCACTTATCGCGGCTCGTCGCTCGAGACCGTGGTCCACTCCATCGCGGAGCAACGACAGATTTTCAAAGGCGCAGATCATGCCTTTCTGTGGAAGCCCAAGCTTCGTATCCCGGACATCTACGAGAGCCCCGAGAACCAGCGCGCTTTCGGCCGTCTGCTCGACACCTGTGTCTGTTGCAACACCGAGCAGCAGATCATCGCGGCCATTCGGGAGATCGACGCTATGACGATCAAGGGCCTCGGCCCGGCAGTCGCGAACCTCCTCTACTTCCTGCACCCGACCATCGTGCCGCCGTTCAACACAGCCATTGTTAACGGCTACAACGCCCTAGCCGGCGCGAAGGTGAAGCTCGGCCGGTGGGACGAGTACCTAGCCATGCGCCAGGGCGTCCTCGCTCTGAACGCCAAGCACCGAACCCTCCTATCGAACGACCTAGGTGCCGTCGGTGGGCTCCTTTTCGACCTGGGTAGCGGCCGTTACCCAGCCCCGCCGCGTGAGGACGACGTGGGCGCCCGGGCCTCCTGGGAGGCAGACCTGGCCCGCGTGCGCGAGGAGGGGGCGAAGGCGGCCAAGGCCCTGGCCGAGGCCCGCAAGGAGGACGAGACCCACACGACGGTCCAGGGCTGGCTCCGCGACCTCGGGAGGTCACTGGGATACGACGTCTGGATCGCCGCCAACGACCGGAGCCGCCCGCTGGACGGGGGCAAGCTCGGCGACGGTTGCCTGGCCGAACTTCCGGCCGCCCTCGCGCAGGCGCCCGGTGCCGACGCCGTCCGGCTCATCGACGTCCTCTGGCTCTCGAAGGAGGCCGGGCGCATCGTGGCGGCTTACGAGGTGGAGCACACGACTTCCATCTACTCCGGCATCGTCCGCATGCTGGACCTCGCGCTAGGCCCCGAGGCGCACGCCCTTGAGGGCATGTTCCTGGTTGCGCCCGACGGTCGCGAGGACGAGGTGCGGGCGCAACTGGCACGGCCCGCCTTCTCCCGGGTCGCCGACCTGAAGGTCCATTACCTTCCGTACGGGGAACTCAAGGCGAACCGCGAGGCCATCGCGCGCTTCGGCCAGGGCATGAAGCCGATCCGCGCCATCGCGCGCGAACTCGTTGGATAGGACCTGTCTGAGAGCATCGCGGACGGAAGTCCCCACGGAAGGGCCGCGGGAGGCCTCCGAGCGGGTCAGAGCACCAGCACCCCGGCGTGCTTGGCCTTGCCCTCCGGCTCGACATGGACCGTGATCACGGCCTGCCCGACCTCTTCGCGCAATGCCTGCTCCAGCCGGTCGCAGATGTTGTGCGCGTCGCCGACAGCCATGCGGGCCGGGACTACGAGGTGGAACTCGATGAAGGTCACGTGCCCGGACGTCCGGGTGCGAAGATCATGCGCCTCCAGGGCACCCTCGGCTTGAGCAGAGATCGTCCGGCGGATGCTGCCCAGCACCTTCGGATCCACGGCCTTGTCCATCAGAGCGCCGGCCGACTCTCGGACCATCCCGAACCCCGCCCAGATGATGTTCAGAGCGACGATCCCCGCCAGGGTGCGTATTCCGGTGATGGTGAACGCGCATTCCGGTGATCATGAACACCTGCGGCACAGCGGCTGAGCGAGCCGTGGTGAGCCGCAACACCGGGTATTGAGGCGACGCTACCGACGGTTGAGCCTTTCACTCCTTCGTTGCGGCCGTCAAAGATGTTGCGGCACCGATGGCGTGGCGTTTACGCAGGCTCTCGCCTTTGAGTTCGAGGCGGTGGGCGCGGTGGACGATGCGGCCCAGCACCGCATCTCCCGGACCAGGGCAGCGAAAGGTCGGCCGCTTCCTCATCGAGGGCGCCCGGATGCTTCTCCGGGTCGAACAAGTGATGCCGGACGTGGTCCCCGACCACCTCGGCCATCAGCCCGGCCGTGGCGCCGCGGACGGCTGCGACTTGGCCTCGGATGCGCCGAACCCGGGCCAGTAGCTTCTGCTTTTCGCGGACGGTATGGGTCAATCCTGAACCAGCTTGAGGAAGACCTCCTTGGGGTCAGGCTGGCGTGTCGGTCTGGTCCTTACCCCGTCACCCGCAGGCGAGCCGCTGCGGTGTTACCAGATCCGGACTGAAACCGCGAAGCACATCCGGGACAGAGGCAAGGGGCGAGGCTACGTCAACGAGCACTTCCCGGTCGTCCACTCCGAGCCGCAACGGCTCGGTCGCGAGGTTCGCGACGATCTGCCGATCGGCTATGGCGGCGGTGCGGCCACGCAGCCGCCTGACCTCTGCCTCGCCCGCACGGAGGTAACCCGTTCCATGTCAAATGGCAGCCAGTTCGGGTGAGTGGGGCCCCAAGGACAACTGGTTCTATCGAGGAAGCCGCGTCAGCGCTGCTTGGACTGCGAACCGGTGCTCTGCTGCCCTTGCGGCGCACTCTCGCGACCGGCCCCTTGCTGTGCGCCCGGGTTAGGCGAACCCTGATTCGTGCGCGGCATGCGGGAATGGTCCATACCAGGCATGCTCGAGTGATCCATGCCTTGCATGCGGGAGTGATCCATTCCCTGCACGGAACCTTGCGGCTGGGTATTGCCCTGGGCGAGGACCGGTATCGTCAAGGCGGCGACCGCCAGGAATGCAATCAGGACGCGCATGTGAACCTCTTCCACCGAGAGCTGATGTAGACACGGCATTTGGAAGCCGACATCCGCTTCTAACACCGGTCGCGGTCACCGTTTGCATGACGTTATATGTCGGAGGGAGCGGTGCCCCCGTGACGAGGCAAATCCTCGTCCAGGGGATCAACCGGTGGCTAGAATCGTGGCCGAAGCGAGCGGGCAAAGTTCTGTGCCGCTGGATCCTTCGACCGATTGGCTGCCGCCGCTGTACCCCCTCTGACGCAGGCCCCTGCGCAGGCACTGGCAGTCTGCTCGTCCTTGCGCTCCGTGGCGCCTGACCAATCAGGCTCCTCGAGCCCGGGTAAAGATAGCGTCAACCTACCTCATCAGCTTCCCCTCGGAGCCGGACCGATGGCGGGCGCCAAAGCCCAGAACGACGTGGCCGTACCGCGCGCCCTGGTCAGCGACGAGGGGCACGGGAGTGAAACCGTCTTTTCTATCGTTTTGTTGCAGAACGCTCAGGATAATTGCTGAGGCTGAGTGGGCGGGGGATACACTCCACAGCCCGGCGGCCACCGCTGGCAGCGGTGTCCGGCATGCCGCAGCTTCGTCTGCTGCAACGAGAGCGCTGAGATGGGGCGGGTGCAGGGTATCCGCCCGAAGGTACGGTGAGGTTCGGCGGAATGGCATACAGGAGAAATTCTTTGAGTGAAGGCCGCCTGACGCGCCGCGGCGCACTGAGCGCCAGCATTGCCGCGATCGCCTCTTCACAGGTGCCAAGCGCTCTCGCTCAGCCCCGCATCGGGCGCGCACTGCCCCGCGAGTTCAACCTCGTCCTGGAGCACAGCACCTTCAACGTCACCGGGCGGGCACGCCCGGCAATGTCGATCAACGGGCAGATCCCGGGGCCCGTTCTTCGCTTCCGCGAGGGTGAAGAGGTGATCATTAACGCGGCGAACAAGCTACGTGAGAGTGCTTCGATCCACTGGCATGGCCTCATCCTGCCGAGTGGCCAGGACGGCGTTCCCGGCATCAGCGACGGCTTCCAAGGCATCCCGGCCGGGACGACGCACCAGTACCGCTTCCCGCTCGTCCAGTCTGGCACCTACTGGTACCACAGCCATTCAGGCGTTCAGGAACAAGCTGGCATCTACGCGCCCCTGATCATCGACCCACTGCGGCCAGACCCTTACGCGCATGACCGCGACTACATCGTCCAGCTCTCCGATTGGACCGACGAGAACCCCGAGCGCATCATTAGCAATCTCAAGCGGGACCCAGGCTACTACAACTACAATAAGCGGACGCTTGCGAGCCTCATCCAGGAACTGCGGGCCGCTCCTGACGCAACGGCGCGATCCGCAATCATCGCCGACCGGAGGATGTGGGGCGACATGCGCATGGACCCCACCGACATCGAGGATGTCGGCGGCTACACCTACCTGGTGAATGGCCGCCCGCCCGAGCGCAACTTCACCGCCGTCTACCGCCCCGGTGAGACCGTACGCCTACGCTTCATCAATAGCGGGGCCATGAGCCATTTCGACGTACGAATTCCGGGCGCTGAAATGACCGTGGTGCAGGCGCATGGAAACAACGTGCGCCCCGTGACGGTCGATGAGTTCCGTATCGCACCCGCCGAGACATACGACGTGCTCGTGCGTCCAGTGGGCGGGAAACAGTATCAGATCCTGGCTGAAACCATCGGGCGGCAAGGCTTTGCCAGCGCCAGCCTTGCCACGCAGGAGGGGCTACCGATGCTGCCGCTCCCGCCGCACCGGCCGCGGCCTGTTCTGACTATGGCGGATATGGGCGGCCCATACGGACCGACAGGACTTGATCGCGGTACGCCGCTGCCGGAGACGGACCGCCCCGGCCAGGTCGCCCCGCCGATGGATATGAGCGGGATGGACCACTCCAGCATGGCTGGAACATCCCACAGCGCGCATGGCGCAGCACCCGCGGGCCCGCCGCAGGGTTCCACCGCAGCGGCAGTGGACCACGCCAACATGCCGGGCATGGACCACTCGGCCATGGTCAGCCCACAGAACAGCGGAGCGCAGCCGCAGCAGGGGCGGCGACAGCGACCGCAAGGGGGGCGCAGTCAACCTGCGTCCGCGCTGGACCACGCCGCTATGGGGCATGGCATGCCAGCGCCAGCGCAGGCCATGAACCATGCGGCGATGGGGCACGGCGCGCCCGCCCCGGCGCAGGGAGTGGATCATGCCGCGATGGGGCACGGCAGCATGCCCGCCTCTGACCCTTTCACGAACGACGTTGGTGCTCCCCCAGGCGCGCGAGTGCTGTCTTACCGGCACTTGAGGGCTCTCTCGAATCCCTATCCGGTGCGGCAGCCGAACCGGGTCATCGAGGTTCGCCTGACCGGCAACATGGAGCGCTACATCTGGTCCATCAACGGCAACCGCCTGAGCGAGGCCCAGCCCATTATCCTCAATTACGGTGAGCGGGTCCGGATGAGGTTCATCAACGAGACCATGATGAACCATCCCATGCACCTGCATGGCGTGTGGATGCAGCCGCAGGTCGGCAACGGGAGCGAGAACCCGCTGCTGCACGTCGTGAACGTCAAGCCGGGCACCACGCTGGATGTTGACGTGGAGGCCGATGCCGAGGGCGGGTGGGGCTTTCACTGCCATCTACTCTATCACATGGAGGCAGGTATGATGCGTAAGGTCGAGATCCGCCGACCCGCCCGGGTGGCGTCGGCTCCATGAAAGTGCTTTTTGCCGGGGTGGCGCGCGTCGGAGTCGTTGCCGCAGGGGCACTCATGCTGGCCCTGGCGGCTGGAGATGCATCTGCGCAACAGGCTGCCTCTCAGCAGGCCGCGGCAGATCCCGGCGCCCATGGAGCGGGCGCGCATGAACTCTACTACGGCGCTGTTCTCGTCGACCAGATGGAGTACCGGAACCACGGTCGGGGGCATGGCATCTATGCCTTTGAGGGGCTGGCGTACTACGGGACTGACTATGACAAGGTGCAGCTGAATGGCCGCGCTGAGTCGAACCAGGCCGCGAGGGGACTCGAGCGCGCAGAACTGCAACTGCTCTACTCGCGGCTGGTCGGATATTATTGGGACGTGCAGTTCGGCGTGCGCCACGACTTCCGCATCAACCCGCGCACCGGGACGCCTGCCCGGACCTACGGTGTGGTCGGCCTTCAGGGTCTCGCGCCCGGCCTTTTCGAGGTGAACATCCAGGGCTTCATGGGGGAACGCGGAATTCCGCTGCTCCGTACCGAAGTGGGATACGACCTCTACATCACCAACCGCCTTGTGCTGCAGCCGGAGTTCGAGCTGAATTTCGCGGGCGGGCGGGACGAGGCCGCTGGAATCTCTCCTGGCCTGTATCGCATGGAGACGGGTCTGCGGCTCCGGTATGAGTTCACCCGCGAGGTCGCCCCTTACATCGGCATCTCCTACGAGCGCACCGTCGGCGGCGCGGCCGGTCTCACACGTCGCCAGGGAGAGAAGCCTGAAGCGACGACCGTCGTTGCGGGACTTCGCCTGTTCTTCTGATCCAGTCGTGCATCCGCTTTGCCGTCCCCCTGGTCGCTTCCCCGGATGCTCTGCGTCCCGTGCTCAACCGCGCGGCTCGCCGCTGTGCTTGATGTGAAACAAGGCTCTCCGCTGCCCGGCTAGTTAGCGGATCGCCACAGGGGCGACCTCCTAGCCAGCTGCGGAGGCGCTGCGCCGGACGTCTTAACGAGAAAGAAGGACCACGACAGTGTCGAAGCAGCGCTCGCTCCCCACCGCCGCCACGCTCGCGGTGCTCGTTCCACTCTCGTCGCTTGCGGCGAGGGCAGAGTTGCCCGAGCTGCCCTTGCAGCTTGCCATGATGGACATGATGCCGATGGGCGGCGGAGGAGCCCATCAGGAAGCGGGTGGGATGCGCATGGGCGACGACATGCGCATGCAGCCCATGCAGGCCCCCCAGATGCAGGGGGGCGCCGGAACCGGTGCAATGCCTGGCATGAGCCAGCCCGGACCCGCTCAGCAACTAGGCGCCAACCAGACGCCGCCACAGCCCGCACCGTCGGCAGGCATGGGATCAGGCGGCGTGATGGACGACAGTATGAGCATGGGCGGTGCGATGGCGGCCCAGGGCCAGATGCCCATGCTGTCCATGGGCCAGGGAACAACGGCGGGCTGCCCCATGATGCCCATGATGCCCATGATGCAGAACATGATGCGCATGGGCGCGCCCCAAATGGGGATGACGCCGGTGCAGGGTGGCTCCATGCCAACGGGCAGCTCCGCTGCGCGCCTTGAGGGGCGGATCGCTTTCCTTCGCACGGAGTTGCGCATCACCGATGCCCAGGCTTCTGCATGGGATGGCTTTGCGAATACGTTGCGCGCCGGGCGCGAGCACCTCGATGCGGCGCGCAGTGCCCTGCGGGACAGTACGACGGCAGTAGATCCTCTGAGGCGGCTGGAGGCGTTCGAAACCCATCTGCGGCAGCGGACCGAGGCAATCCACACGACCCGGATGGCCTTCACCACGCTCTACGCTCAACTCGACGACGCGCAGAAGCGCGTGGCCACGGCGACCATGCTGCCGTTCATCGGAACGTTCTGAGCGGGCGCGATGCCACCGGCCAGATCCAGCCGCTGGCGGTTCGCCGCCACACTGCTCGGAGCGTGGATGAGCAGCGCGGCGGTCGCCCAGGTCGATCCGGGCAACCACAGCGCCCACCATCCGGAAGGAGTCGCGCCGCCTCCCGAGGCTGCACCGGTCCACCCGGGCGGTGCCGCGTCTCCGGTGGTGCCATCCGCCCCCCGGGCGGCCGCGGAGCCGAATGCTGGTTGCGTGGGGATGATGGGCTGCATGGGGAAAGGGCCTCGGCCGTTCTATGCGGCCTTGCTCGAAATGCCGACGCTCACGCCGGAGGCGCGCCGCACGATTGAGGCGGAAGCCCAGCGACGCATCGGCTGGGGAACGCAGGCGGTCGTGTCCGGGGCGGCAAGGGTCCAGCATGCGCTCGGCTCCGACGATCCCTCCGATTTCCAGCAGGCCATCGCGAACCTGCGCGAAGGCGTGCAGATGCTCGAGAGCGGAACCGCAGCGTTGCGTGCGGTCGAGGCTGGTTCGTCGCCGCGGCAGATCGCCCTGACCTGGTTCCGGGACCAGCTCTCTCTTCCGGTGCCCGAGGCGGGGCCTACGGCGGCGGCAGGCGGCGGTGTTTGGGGATTGTCCTGGTACCACCTGATAATGATGGCGTTCCTCGTCGCTTTCCTGCTCGGCACCCTCGCGCTCCAGTATGCCCGGATGCGCCGTATTGCCGGGCTGGCCCAGCGTCTTGCGCCTGGTTCTCCCGGGCGCGCGCCTGGCCTCCCAGCGGGAGCCGGGGGGGCGCCGCCCAATCCAGGGCCACCCGCAGCTTCCGGCACCGAAGCCACGGCGCTTGCGACGTCTGAGCAGCCCCTGGCGGAGGCAGCCGTTCAAACCCCGACGACCAGCCCGTCGCCGTCCCCCGCGGCGGCCGCAGCTGCCGCCAAGCGGCCCTGGTCGGGCCTGCTGCGGTTGGCGGCAGTCTTTCCCGAGACGGCCAACGTGAAGACGTTCCGGCTGATGAACCCGGAGGGCGGGGACGTCCCCTTCGCGTTCATGCCGGGCCAGTTCCTGACCTTCTCCGCGAAAGTTGCGGGGGAGCGCGCCCGCCGGGCCTACACCATCGCATCCTCGCCGACGCAGCGGAGCTACGTCGAGGTCACCGTCAAGCGCGAAGAGCAAGGACTTATCTCGCGCCACCTGCACGACCGGGTCTCAGTGGGTGCTCTGCTCGAGGTCTCGGCCCCCGCAGGGGTGTTCACCTTCACCGGCACGGAAGCCGACAGCATCGTCCTGATCGCGGGTGGCGTTGGCATCACACCGATGATGAGCGTCACCCGCTATCTGACCGACCGCTCATACCCAGGCGATATCTATTTCCTCTACGGGGCGCGTACGACACAGGATTTCGTCTTCCGCGAAGAGCTCGAGTACCTCCAGAAGCGGCACGCGAACCTGCATGTCGCCGTGACGATGTCGCGTGCCACAGGATCGGCCTGGATGGGGCCCGAAGGCCCGATCTCGAAGGAATTCATCGAGCGCTCCGTCTCCGAGGTCGCCCGTCGGCGGGTCCATCTCTGCGGCCCACCGCCGATGATGGAGGCCGTGAAGGCCGCGTTGGCCGCGCTCGGGGTGCCGAAGGAGCAGATTAAAACTGAGGCGTTCGGCCCCGCCCGTGGCGTCAGCCCGGGAGCGCCCGCGCCCCTGCCACCGGCGTCCCCTGCCCCCCCGAGCGGCTCCCCCTCCGTTCCGTCGCCCGCTCCAGCCGCTTCGCCGGTGCCTCGGATCGCCACCGCCGAGGTCCATTTCACCAAATCGGCCAAGACCGGGGCGCTCGCTCCGGACGAAACCGTCCTGGAGGCGGCCGAGGCGATAGGGGTGCCGATCGACTACTCCTGCCGCATCGGCATCTGCGGCGCCTGCAAGGTGCCGCTGCTGAAGGGCGAGGTGGCGATGGAGGTCGAGGAGGGGCTCCCTCCCGACGAGAAGGCGAAGGGCATCATCCTCGCCTGCCAGGCGAAGTCCCTCGGCAACCTCGAGGTGGAGGCGTGAGGTGAGCGAGACAGAGAGATTGGCGGTTGGCGCCCTAGTCAGCGTCCTGGCGCTCCTGACCCCCGGCTTTCTGCTGCACGAGGCGCCGCGCTTCCCAGGAAGCCTGCCCGGGAGCTTGCTTGGCATCGCGGGCGCCGCCTTGCTCGGGCTGCTGCTCATTTACGCCCTCGTTAAGCACAGCGCCTGGGTCCGGCGACGAGTGACGAAGCACGCCTCTCTGCGCGCGATCCTCTCCTTCCACGTCTACACCGGCGTGGTAGGCGCCCTGCTCGGGATCCTGCACAGTGGTCACAGGTTCCAGAGCCCCCTCGGGATCGGACTGGTGTCGGCGATGTTGGTGGTCGTTCTGAGCGGCTTCGTCGGCCGCTACTACCTGGCGCAGATAGGCACCGACCTGCGTGAGCAGCAGGCGAGGCTAGGGGCGCTCAGGAGCCGCTACGACCTGCTCGCCGCGGAAGCCGCCGGGGTCATCCCGAAAGGTGCTGCAACCGTCATCCTCCCGGGGCCGGTGCCCGGGCCATCAGCGCTGACGGCATTCGGCGCAGGCGTCCCGGGAATTCCGCTCGGCCATCTGCTCGGCGGGATTGCCGACCTCGAGCACGCAATTGGCCGACGCGAGGCTCTCAAGCGGACCCTCTCCCGTTGGATAGTGCTGCACGTGGCCGCAGCTCTGGTGCTTTACCCGCTCCTGGTCCTGCATATCTGGAACGGGGTCTACTTCGGCTTGCGGTGGCTTCCTTGAAGGTCGCCACAGCCATCTACCTAGTGCTGGCGGTCCTCGGCACGGCGGCCGCCGTGCTGGTGCCGCTGGAGATGTACCGCTCCGGACCGAGTGCCCTCGCGAGCTGGCGTGCCGCGGTGGTTCCGGGGCCGCTCTCTGCAGCGCACTCCTTCTTGGACGCACAATGCGAGAGCTGTCACACGCCGGATCGCGGGGTGGAAGCGGCGTCCTGCGTCACCTGCCACGCAACCGCAGCGTCAGAGTTGCTGCCAAAGCCTTCCACCGCCTTCCACGGGTACATCGGCGAATGCGCCGGTTGCCACGTGGAGCACCAGGGCCGCGACCGCCGCCCAGTCAACATGGATCATTCGGTGCTGGCCGCGGTGGGCCACGCCCAGGCCGCCGAAGCCGAGGCACGCAACTCACCGACGCGTGAGGCCAGCTTCCGCCATGCGCTCGCGAAACTGCAGGGACTGCTATCCGGTAGTGGAGCGGACCTGGTCGGCAGGCCTCTGGACCGGCGATCCTTGCCCGGCCGCACGGCTGCGAGCCTCGACTGCGCGGGTTGTCACGCCAACCACGATCCACATCAGACGCTCTTCGGCCGGGACTGCCAGAGCTGCCACAACACGGCAGCCTGGGTGATCGCCGCCTTCCGGCACCCCTCTCCCCGTTCGCGGGACTGCGTGCAGTGCCACCAAGCTCCGCCCAGCCACTACATGATGCACTTCATGATGCTCGGAATGATGACCGGGCAGACGCACGCGCGCGTCGAACAGTGCTTCCTGTGCCACCAGACCGACAGCTGGAACAACATCAAGGGCGTCGGGTGGTTGGACATGCATTGAGTCTCGTGCTCCCCACCCGCTGCCGCCCGGGGCAGAGGGTACTGAGGGCGGGCGACGCGAGAAGGATCTATTAGGGGAGACACCTGCGATGAGCGGCTACGCTGGGCTGCGGGAGAACGGGTCAGGACGCGCTCAAACCGGCGCGTCCAGCGAGGAGCCCGGGAAGCATGACAGTGCGGCCAGGATTCCAGCCGTGCTGGGGGAGGACAACAGCCGCCGCGGGCTCGTTGCGGCGATTGCTGCCGTCGTCGTCACGACTGCTGTGGCCGTCTCGCGTCCGGCTTCCGCGGTAGATCCGGACGGCGCCTTCCGCCGTAGCGGTGACCTCGTAATCTACCTCGCCGTGATCCCGGCGGCTGTCGTCCGTGGCCATCCGCCGGAGCACACCGGCCGCGGGTTGCATGGCGGGCCACCGCCCGGCCGCTACGTTCACCACCTGCTGGTTGCGCTGTTCGATGCGAGGACCGGGACGCGGGTCGCGGATGCTGACGTGAAGGCGGTCGTCCACGGGTTGCGCCATGCGCCGGAGGAGCGGATTGAGCTTGAGCCGATGGTTGTTGGGGGAGCCCAGGCCTATGGCGGCTTCGCCACGCTACCTGCGCGTGACTACTACCGCATCGAAATCGAGGTGAACCGCACCGGCGGCACTGCGCCCGTGCGAGCCGTCTTCCCGCATCGGCACTTCCAGCCGTGAGCCGGACCACGCGGGCTTCCGGCGAGGCGTTGATCGGGCACAAGTCACCGGGTTGGGAAGGCAGCCTAGCATTACAGTTGCGATCTACGTTGGACGTGGACTTGCTGGGCGGCAGCTTGGTGTGCTCGTCGCCAGAGTGACCATGCGATGACGTGGGCGGGCCGGATCTTTCGTTGGGCGAGGCGGCTCGCTACGCGGCGGACCTCCTGGATAGACCAGCGGATGAGCGGCGTTCGCTGCGACTCACGCGGGCTGAGGTTTGCTCATCGGCAGCGTTTGCGCGGTGTCGGATCGCCGCCATCATGGCAAAGGCGAGCATGACCAGCGACACATGGCGGTGCCAGCCGTGCCACGAGCGTGTTTCGTTGTGGGTCAGCCCGAGTTCGTTCTTGGCGGTCTCGAAGCTGTCCTCAATGGCCCAGCGATGCCCCTCAACAGCGACGAGCGCCTCGATTGGGGTTCCGGCCGGGCACCAGGTGGTGAAGTAGGCCAGCTCGCCATCGGCGATGTGGCGGCGGATCAGCAGACCTCGCGTCCACAGGCGCTTTGCTGGCGGACTGAGTTCATCCGCCTCCAGGTCGGCCAACTCCGTATGCGTCAGCGGGGCCACACGGTTGACGAGCTTGGCGCGACCTGGGGGTCAGTTTTTGCCGCAGCAGAGCTTGAACTTCCGGCCTGATCCGCAGGGGCAAGGCGCGTTGCGCCCGATCTTGGGAACGCGCCCGTGGGTGCGCCTGGCTTTCCAGAACCGATCAATGGCGACCGCGCAGGGGGCAATCATATCCGGCGCTTCGGCGAGCAACTCGTCCAGCCGCTCTTCATCGACCTCGAGGTCGAGATCTTCCGGGTCGCGTGCCAGGAGCAGGATCGGCGTCATCAGCAGGCCGGCGTCGCGGTGGCTGAGTAGCGGATCCCAGGCAGCGGGCCGTAGGCTGACAGCTTCGAGGAATCCTCCAGCCCAGAAGTCGGCGATCACCTCATCTTCGGCGTCCGTCAGGAATAATGGTTCGAGGGTACCTGCTCCGTCCTGCAGCCCGTGGATGATCTCATTGTAGTGCGCCATGATGGCCCCGAGCACGGCCTCGGCCTCGGCGGCGTCCGCGAACACCGGCTCGTCGCCGCCCCAGATGAGAGGCAGCCATTCGCTGGGCATGATGGTTTGCGGGCCGACCACGATGCCGGTCAGGAACCCGTCGAGTTCGGACAGCCCCATGGCATCCTCGGGTGCGCGATCCGAGGCGAGCCAGGCCTCAAGCAGGTCGAGCTGCGGCGACCCAGTTCCTGGTGGCTGCGGTGCTTCTGCCATGGCTCCCCTCCGGTGCCTGCAGGGGCAGCTTATGGCCGCTGCGGGAACGGGTCACGGGCGAAGCTTCCAGGGCAGCAGATCGTCCAGGCGGTTGATGGGATGGCCTTGGGCAAGGCGATCAAGCACGGCAGCGATATAGCTCTCGGGATTGAGGCCGTTGAGCTTCGCGGTCTCGGCGAGGGTGTAGATGATGGCGGCGCGCTCGCCGCCAGAATCTGAGCCGAGGAATAAGAAGTTTTTTCTGGTGACTGCGATACCCCGCAGCAGCCGCTCGGAGAGGTTGTTGTCGATCGAGAACCGCCCGTCCTCGAGGTAGCGCGCCAGCGCATCCCATCGGCTGAGGGCGTATTGCAGGGCTTTGCCCAGCGCCGACTTGCCCGAAACCCGGCGGCGCTGCGCCTCCATCCAGCTGCGCAGGTCGACGAGCAGTGGCTTGCTGCGCGTCTGGCGCTCGGCACGGCGTTGCTCCGGCGCGAGACCGGTGATGGCTGCCTCAATGGCGTAGAGCGCCCTGATTCGCCTGAGGGCTTCCTCAGCGATCGGCGACTTCGTTGCCTCGAACACATCGAACAGCTTGCGACGGGCATGCGCCCAGCAGGCGACATGGGTCACCCTTGCTGGCTGGCCATGCTTTGCTTGGGTGAGCGCGTCATAGCCGGCAAAGGCGTCGGCATGCAGCCAGCCCGCGAACCCGGCAAGATGGCCCTGCGGCCGTTTGCCTTTCCGGTCGGGCGAGTAGCGGTAGAACGCGACAGGCGGCCCCTTGCCGCCCCAGGGTCTCGGGTCGAAGGCATAGACCCAGAACCGGGCCTCGCGGGTCTTTCCGCGCCCGGGCGCCAGCACTGCGATCGGCGTGTCGTCGGTCCAGATGACCCCCTGGCTCATTGCCTGGCGGCCGATCGCCTCGGCCAGTGGCCGTAGCCACCAGGCGCTTCGGCCCACCCAGTCGGCCAGCGTCTGCCGCTCGATCTCCACCCCCTCTCGCGCCAGAATGCCGGACAGGCGATAGAGGGGCAGGCCATCGAGGTACTTCGAGACCAGCACATGGGCGAGCAGCCCGGGACCGGGCCGGCCGCGCTCCACCGGTAAGTCGGGCGCGGGCGCCTGCAGCACCGCCTCGCAAGCCCGGCAGGCATAGCGGGGCCGGACGTGGCGGATCACCTTCAGCCGGGCGGGAATCTTCTCCAATACCTCGGTGACATCATCGCCGAGCCGCGTGAGGCGCGCAGGATCGGTGCAGCCGCACCGACAGGCCAGCACCGGCTCGTGGACCACGGTCTCGCGTGGCAGGTGCTCAGGGAGCGGCCGGCGCAGCGCGGGCCTGCGTTGCCCCTCTGGCCGGTCGCGGGCCTTGTCGGCCACAGCATTATTCTGAGCCTGGTCTTCTTCGAGGTCACCGATCAGCATCTCGAGCTGACCGATCTCGGCATCCAGCCGCTCGGATGAGCGCCCATAGCGGTTGCGCCGCAGCGTCGCGAGTTGCACCTTGAGCTTCTCGATCTCAAGCCCCGCATGCAGCAGCCGTGCATCGCGTTCGGCAATGGCCGCATCACGCTTCGCCAGCAGGGCGCGCAGCGCGGCTATCTCGTCCTGCGGTGTGGCGAACGCTGTATCCACGCGCAGAGTCTAGGAGATCACTTCGCGTCGTGACCAGCAGAACCGTGGCTGATCAGACCGTGACCTCCGGCCGTGCCGTCCAGGCCGGCATGCGCCAGTCAATGCCCTCCGCAAGCATCGACAGTTGCGCGGGCGTCAGGGACACCGTGCCGTTCACTGACTGAGGCCACACAAACCTGCCCCGTTCCAACCTCTTCGCATAAAGGCACAGTCCCTGGCCGTCCCAGACCAGGAGCTTCAGCAGGTCACCCCGCTTGCCCCGAAAGGCAAACACCGCCCCACTGTAGGGATCCTGCGCCAGTACCGTCTGCACCAGGGCTGCCAGGCCGTCGAAGCCCTTCCGCATGTCGGTCACACCACAGGCGAGATAGACCCGGGTGCCAGCCGGCAGGATCATCGGGCCTCCAGGATGGCCAGCACGCCGCGGAGCAGCGCGAGATCCGCCCCACGGCCCAGCCGGACCTGCACCCCACCCGGCAGGCCAATCTCGATCACCCCCTCCAGAGATCCCGCCACAGATCCCTCCGGCACCGTCCCTGACAGAAGCGGCCGCTCGACCTCGGGGCTGATCTCGACCGGCACGAACCCCGCCATGGCAGTCACCAGCATCTGTTTACGCCAGGTAAACAGCAGCCCGGTGCTGATCCCGTGCCGCTCCGCAACCGCTTTGGCCATCACCCCGGGCGCCAAGGTCTCCTGCACGATCCGCAGCTTCTCCTCGGCCGTCCAGTTCCGCCGACGCTCCGCCCGAACCCGCACCTCAACGCCCGCCGCCGCACCACGCCGCGGCCTCTTACGAGGCTCGTAAGAGCGCATCTCGGCCATCACGGCCCCACCATCCGCGTCTGTCATGCAAGACAGTGTCGGACGACAGCTTCAGCCAGAAAACGTGGCGATCCGCTGACGCATACCCAACTCCAGGTAAGCCCAGTCGTGCAGTCGCTCCCCCTTAGTCCCGATCCCTGCGGACAGGCGCCGCCAGGCGGCGGGATCAAGATCCTAGGCGATGTCCTCGGCCGTCCCGGCAACCTCGGGTTTGCCGACCCAGGATCCGAAGTAATGAGTGGCATTGACGCCCAGCACGTAACCCTTGGCTGCACGCCGCAGTGCCATCTCGATGTCGCCCACGCCGTAGACGCTGTCAGCCGCGACCCAGCCAAAAGCAACGCCTGCGGAGATGACGCGCTCGATCATGCCGAGCGCCATGACAGGCTTGGTCGCAAAGACGGTGCCCGGTGGAACATGAGCCGCGGCCATGCGGGCCGCGTCGTCCGTCCAGCGCCTGGGCAAGTAGAGCGCACGATCGATGAAGGCATGCCCGTGCTGGGACACGAGGGCCGCGAACACGCCGATCTGGCAGTTGGTGATCTTGCCCGCGGAGCCCGTGTACTGCCGTCCGACACCGCAGGACGCCTTGCCCTGCTTGAGGAAGCCTGTCTCGTCGATGACCAGCACCGCGTCCCTGGCCGCAAAATGCTCGGCCACGTAGTCACGCACGATGTCGCGTAGCGCATCAGCATCCCAGCGCCCGCGGCCGAGAATGGCCTGCTGGCGCCACGGCCCAGGATCTCCCGCCGCCTCAGCCCGCATCCAGCCCGTCTTACGCCGCTCAGTCCCCAGCAGGCCGTCCAGGAACAGCCCGGCCGATGCTGCGATACGCGCCTGAGTGAACAACGGCCGGATACGAGCCTTGGTCTCACGCAGCGACGATGCCCATAGCTCCAGCACCGTCTCGATTGACGCGCCTGTCATCCGTGACCCTCACAGCAGGTCATCCATTGACTGAGGCATCGCAGAAGAATGCAACTGTAATGCTTCCGTAATGGGCCTTCGGGCGTCAAGCCCCTCGAGTGAGTACCACGTCGCCGGTGTCATGCTTCCGTCCGTGGTCGGCACGAGGCCGCCACATCATGCGGTCAGAAAGGAGCCAGCGGGCCAATCTAAGACGCGTGGTTCGCCCCAGGGGGTTTCCACAGCACTACTCCCGGCCTCACTACCTCCCGCGTCCCGGCGACGGGACCTCAGACGAGCAGGATCGGACTGACCCGTCCTGCCCGAAGCTCCATCCTCTCCGCGCTGTATCAGGCTGCCTGCGCCTCCTTGCCCCAGCGGAACTCCGTGCC
>NZ_JBNBZS010000094.1:0-18254 GCF_049629625.1 Roseomonas chloroacetimidivorans
AGGCGGTGCTCGTGGGCTGGCAATACACCGCCATGGCCCTCGGCTTTCACTGGTGGGTCTGCCGCTACCTGAACCGCGCCCCCGCCCAGGGGGTGGTCGAGAGCGAGGGGAGGGAAGGGCGGTGAGCCATCCGACGAACGGCGAGCTCGGCAAGGCGGCCTACGAGGCGTGGATGCGCGTGAGGCAAACGCAGCCCGACCCCCCAGCCTACAAGGCTTGGGAAGACCTGCAGGACAGCACGCAGCGGTACTGGATCAAGGAAGCGGTCTGGATGCGTCCGCGCCCCACCGCCCCCGCCGCGAGCCGGGAGGAGGGGAAGTGATGGACTGGATCTGGTGGGCTCTCGGCATCGTCTTCGTCATGGGCTGGCTGGCCTTCACGCGCCACTACGCCTACCGGCATGGCGTGTGGGATGGGGCCTTCAATCAGGGCCTGCCGCACGTGCAGGAGATCATGCGCGGCTACGACCCTGAGCGGACAGCCGAACTGATGACGCGGCGCCAAGCATGGCTGGACGACCCCAGCCGGAACCCCCGTCCATGACCCCTCAGAATTCAGCGCAGGAGCCCGCGCAGGGCGGGATGGGAGGTGGGGTGGTACCTACCCTTACCGAAGCTCAGGAAAAGGCCCTGGCGTGGCTGCCGGGGGATGGTTCTGATGTTGAGGACGACGACACGACGCCGGCTGGCATTGAGGCGCTGCGGGATCTGGGCCTGGCGGTCCTTGAGACCGACGCCGATGGCCGCTGGTACTGGCGCGCGTCCTCCCTCGGCCTCGCCCTGAAGCGCGGGAGGCAGCGGTGACTATGCGGCTCGCCCAAACCTCGGCCGGCGCCAATCCTCCGGCGGGGGCGTCTCAGCTGCCTGGCGGGCGCGCTCTTCCAGCCACTCGGCCACTGGCTCGGGGATTGTCCCGCGCCCGGAAGCCCATCCGCGCGTCAGGGTGTCCGCGCATCCCAGGATCGTGGCCAGCCCGCGCTGGGTCCAGTGCAGCGCGTCCAGGCACTCTCGAAAGCGAGTGGGGGTCACGGGGTTATCCCCGCGACCTTCAGGATGATGTTCACCGCCGACACGACCACGCCGCCGATGATGGCCGAGGCCAGGACCCACGGGGCGAGGCGTGTATCCCGACGCAGCTTGTCCGCCTCGGCGGACAGCTTGCTCGTCTCCGCAGCCAGCTTGTGCTGCTCAGCGGCGAACTTCAGCGCTTCCTCGCGAGCCCGGTCGATCTGGGCGAGGAGGTTGCGGTCGGTCAGGTCGGCGGTGGTGGTGCTCATCGGAGGCTCGCTCTCGTTCCGGCGGACTTCATCGTCTCGCCATGTGTGCATAATGGGTTAGATGGGCGCGGGTTGCAAGGGGAAATCGGGGAGCGCGGCCCATGAGAGGCTACCAACCCACCATGCCGCCGGGCGGTCCGGGCGAGCCGCCGCATCAGGGCACCGGTGGCAGCAAGCTAGAGGTCCGGTTCCCCGGCCTGAATATCCCCATGCCGTCCGGCACCAAGCCGCCGCCCGGGCCGAACATGCTCAGTAGCGAGCAGCTCAAGGCTGTCCTGCTGGCCCGCACCGTCTGTCGCTTGGCGGCCGGCATGGAGGCCTTCGCCTGCCGGGACAGCATCGCGGCGGCAGCGGAAGTCCTCGACGCCTTGGCGGCCGCGAATGTGCGGACTGTGGAGCCGAAGCCATGACCGAGGCCGAGCTGAGGGCCCTCCGCGAGGGCGACGTCGTGCAGCATGCCAATGGCGACGGCTATGTCGTCATCCTCGACCGGGGTGACCGTAAGATTGCCGTCCGCACGGTTGAGGTGAGCAACCCGGCCGAATGGAAGCGCGTCGGTTCGGACGGACGCGTGCAGGATGGCCCTGTCACCGGCGCAACCGGCTGGGGCACCAACACCGGCCACGGCCACGTCTGGCCACGGCCCGACGGGGTGAGGATGCGCTGTGGCGGTCCTGGGATATGCGCCCAGTGCGCGCGTGACCTCGCCACCTACGGGAGGCAGCCGCGATGATCCTCAAGCCCCGAAAGTCCCCGCTGAAGCACCGCCACCTCCCTCTCCGGCAGGAACTTGCCTGGCGACGGACCTGTGCTGTCCGTGTTCCGCGGATCTGCGCGTCCTGGGACCAGTACGGCCATGGTTCGGCCTACGGCAGTGGTGTCCGCACTGGCTGGATGCGCGTGCGCAAGATGTTTCGAGGCCAGTGGTGGGGTCCATGGCGGTGGGAGCGTTGCCCATGACCCCGCCCCTCGACCGCTGGGCCCTGCGCCTCAGCCGCGAGCGATGCCAGCTCCGCGACACCATCCGCGGTGGGGTTCGGATGGAGAGAACGCGATGATTCTCCGGTTCGGCGCCACCACGGTGCAGATCTTTGAATGGGGTTGCACCACGACCCTCCCGTGTGGCCGCGTCATACACGCCGCGCCGCAACCGGGAGCGGATTACGCTGAGACAGCCCGGCGCCTCGGTTACGGTCCGGACGTACTGGGCATGTGCCACGACCATGACGCCGCCCATGCGGCGCTGGCGCACCTCCTCGGCCTGCCGGTGAGCCCGGTCCTGTCCACGGTGGCTGGCATATCCGTCCACGGGCCGGTGGAGCACGGGTTGGAGGAAGACGCGGTCATGGCGATCCAGCGCTTCGCCAGGACCGTGGGCGTCGATCTGAGAAAAGCTTGGAGCAGGGGGATCTAATGGCCAACGCGCGCACCCGCCGCAGGAAGGAGTGCCGGAAGCGTCAGCGGGCAGCTTTAGCAGCCATGCCGCTGGCCGTGGTGCCCGCCATGAAGCGGGCCAAGGCGACCAGGCGAGCCGAGCCGCAATCGGCCGGCCCGAAACATGAGCGGCCGCCGGTCATCCCGTGGCCGACCGAGGGGGTCGCGCCTGAGAGCCCCGAGTATGCCGCCGCCGCGAAGCTGAGGGGTTACTGGGACGCTGCGGTGCCCGGCCTGTCTGGCGCGATGGGACACCCCTCTTGCGCCGGGTTCGCGGCCGATCCGAAGGGATGGCAAGGTGAACTGGACAAGGAGGCGGCCAAGGCCGCGGCCAATGCGTGGCGTTGCTACAATGAGGCGATGGATGCGCTGGCAAGATCCTGCGGTCGGCACCATCGCGACCTAGTCTGGCACGCGGTGATCGAGGACGTCGGTACGCGGCATCCGCCCACGATCCGCGAGGGACTGAAGTTCCTTGCAGAATTCTGGGGCATGTAAATGGACGACGGTCAGATGCATCATGAGGACGACGGCTTCAGCAGTTCGGACACGCTGGTTCGGGAAGCGAAGTACAGTGCGCGGCTAGCGTCGGCATGGGACCGGCCGGCCATCGGGCTGAAGCCCCGGCGCCGTGGACGTCCTCCGATCAAGACGAAGGGGGCGCTTGCCGCAGTTGGGCTGCGAGCTTGGGTTTATGTCGCCGTTGCGAATGACGGGGCGGTCAAGGTCGGGATGACAACCGATCCTCATGCAAGGCAGCGGCAGATTGGTGCCGAAATGCGGATGGTGATTGAGGTTAGGCCGGAGGTCGCTAGGACTGTCGAGACCGATGCTCTCAGGCTTCTCGGTCATTCGCAGGACGATGGAGAGTGGACCGGCAGGAATATCGGACAGGCCATGGCAGCAGTGTGGATAGCTCGTGCCGAAGCCGCCCGGGCCATGTGGGTGGATCCGGGAATGTCCGAGGATGATGCCCGGCTACTCAGAATTGGGCTTGCATCCCGATGAGGGGAGACATAGATTTCCGCCCAGTAGCCCGAAGTGTGTCCAAAATCTGGATGCCTTCGGGCTTTCGCTTTTCAGGCCTATGACGGCGCCGCGCCCCTATGATCGCATCCGTGGCTCTGCCTCGTCCCGAGGCTATGACCGGGACTGGCGGAAGCTCCGGGCTGTAGTGCTGGCGGAGGAGCCGCTTTGCCGCTTCTGCCTAGCGCACGGGATGCTCACGCCGGCAACCGAGGTGGACCACATCGAGACGGTGGAGGCGAGGCCAGATCTGCGGCTGGTGCGGTCCAACCTCCGCTCCCTTTGCAAGCCTCACCATTCCTCGCGCACGGCGTCCGGCAATCAGGACCGGGGATGTGACCTCGGGGGGCGACCCCTCGACCAGGGGCACCCCTGGAACCGCCGATGACCCTACCCCCAGGGGGGGCTCTGAGGATGGGAGGCCTGCCGGTTGTGGACCGAGCCCCCTCCTTCTTTTGCGCCGAGACTGAAAATCCAAAGGGGGGTTGCCTCCCGGAATGAACCATGACCTTCGACGTGATCGCCGGTCCCGGCACCGAGATCGAGGAGCCTGACTGGGAATTCCTGCTGCCTGAACGTCCCGATGGGCTCCAAGGGGAGCTGCGTGCCGCCGCTCATCGGGAATGGACGCGCATTATCGCGGAATTACGGGACGCGCAGACCCTGGCGGCAGTGAACCACCACACGGTGCAGCGCTTGGTGCTGGCATATCTGCGCTACGACCTCGCGGCGGCTGAAGTGATGCGCCAGGGTGCCATTGTCCCTTCGCCGAGAACGCAGGTTCCGATGTTGAACCTTTGGCAGGTTGAGATGCGGCAGGCAGATGCCGACGCCACCTCGGCCGAGATGGAGCTTTGCCTCAACCCCCGACGCCGCGGATCGGCCACCAAGGCGCAGAGGAAGCAGAAGCGTGCGACGGCGGCGGACGGATACCTCAAGCGCGGCGCCTGAAGCTGATCCCACGACCGCCTGGGCCAAGGATGTGGTCTCAGGTCGGATCGTCGCGGGGGAGCTGATGCAGCACGCCGCTGAGCGGCATCTGCGGGATCTCCGGGACGGGCCGGCGAGGGGCCTCTACTGGAGCCCGGAGAAGGCTGCCGATGCTATCGGATTCTTCCCGGCGGTGCTGAGTATTACGGCGGGCGCAAAGGCGGGCCAGCGCTTCACCCTTTTGCCCTGGCACCTGTTCAGTGTCGGGAGCCTATTCGGTTGGCGCCGCGCGGATGGGCTGCGGCGCTTCCGGACGGCATGGCTGGAGACCGGCAAGGGGCAGGCGAAGTCGCCGCTCATGGCCGGCGTGGGCCTTTATCTGATGGGATTCTGCGGCATCAACCGTGCCGAGATCTATGCCATTGCAGGGGACAAGGATCAGGCGAACGTCCTGTTTCAGGATGGTGTGGCCATGTGCCGAGCACAGATCCCGGACGAGGAGCCTGGGGATACCCTGGAGGCCCGCGGTACGGTCGTGATTCGCGGCACGGGCAGTATGGCTTGGCGCATCGAGCACCCGGAGAGCGGGTCTATGTTTCAGGCGCTGGCCACAAGTGACGCGATCTCGGGCCCGCGTCCGACGGCGGTGCTGGCTGACGAGATTCACGAGTTCAAGTCGGCCCATGCCATCGAGCTGTGGTCGGCGGCTATCACGAAGATGCCGGGCGATCCACTGATGATGCTCGGGACCAACACCCCGGCGGCGGACCAGCTGGTAGGGACCGAATATTCAGACCTATACCAGAACGTCGTGAAGGGTGTGTTCCAGGACGATAGCTCGTTTGTGCTGATCGCCCGCGTCGACCCGACTGATGACCCCATGGAGGACGAGCGGTGCTGGCCTAAGGCCCTGCCCGCTCTCGGCATCACCTACCCGATCGAGAACGTCCGGGCCGAAGTAGCAAAAGCCCGCGGTCTCGCGTCAAAGGCGCTGGCCGTGAAGCGCCTGTTCTTTGGGATCCCGGTCGGTTCGTCCGAATACTGGATCGATGAAGATCTCTGGGACAGCTCCCTCGGGAAGGTCGATCCCGAGGCGCTGCGGAGCTGCCCGTGCTGGCTCGGCATGGACCCGTCGGAGCGGAACGACTTGACCGCGCGAGCTGCGGTGTGGCGCGACGGCAGGGGGCATTTCCACGCCACGGTCCGTTACTGGACGCCACGCGACCGGCTCGCTGACCGGGCGATACAGGACAAGGCACCCTATTCGCAGTGGGTCGAGGCAGGCTTTTTGACCGCTACCCCCGGGCGGAACATTGGCATGGACTTCGTCGCGACGGACGTGCAGCGGCATTGCGCCGCGCATCAGGTCGAGGCAATGGCCTTTGACCTGGCGCACTTTTCCGGCTTCCGTGATGCCGCGGCGGCTATCGGCTTTGAGACCTGGGAGTATCAGGGCCCCGACAAGCCGGCTGGCTCTGGCCTCAAGATGATTCGCCACGCCCAGGGCGCTCGGGGGCTCTTCTCCGAGAAGCAACTGTGGATGCCGAGGTCAGTCCAGGCGCTGGAGGATCTGATCCTACAGGGTGGCATCACGATCGAGGCGAACCCCGTGACCAAGTGGTGCGCGGGCAATGCGACGCTTCAGCCGGACGCTCAGGGCAACCGCTGGTTCGACAAAAAGCGTTCGCGCGGCCGCATCGACGGCATGGTCGCGCTTGCCATGGCGGTAGGGGCCGCCACGGCGCCTGCCGATCCTGGCAAGACGTCGCGCTACAACGACCCGCGCACGCGGGAGCTCTTGTTCGTCTAGGAGGCGCGATGCCACCGCCGCGCATCACCAACGCGATCGAGCCCCGCGTCAATCTGCCGGCCGTCCGTAAGGAAGTTGGGGGCGCAGGCTCAGCGTTCACCGGTATCGGGCTCGGTAGCATGGGCTGGTTCCCGGGCTCGGTCGGCTTTCCGGTGTCCCCCTATGCCGCCATGCAGATTCCGACGGCGTGGGCCTGCGTCAAGCGTGTCGCGGAGGACATGGGCAAACTGCCCCGCGTGGTACGGCGCCGCTTGGTGCGTGGCTATCGGGCTGAGGCAGCACACCCGATTAACCGCCTTCTGCGGAATCCAAACCGATGGCAGACGCCGTCACAGATGTGGAACTATCTAACCGCCTGGCTGATGCTGCGCGGGAACTCCTATGCGGTGGTGACGCGGGGGCGGGGAGGGGAGCCTAACGCGATCGTCCCGGTCTCCCCCAATCAGTGCGGAGTGTTGCTGAGCCCTGAGGGCGAGCTCTTCTATCAGATCAGCCATCCCTTCTTCGGGGGGGGTCTTCGTCTGCACCGGGATAACGTGATCCATCTGCGGACGGCCATCTCCTACGACGGCTATACGGGCGTCTCGCCTGTGGCGGTCGCCCAAGACGCGTTCGGCCTCGGTATCGCTACGCAGCAGCACGGGGCCACCCTTTTCCGCCAAGGAACCCAGCTGGCCGGCGTCATCACTCACCCGGGCAAGCTCGACCGGGAAGGGAAAGACTACCTGTCGGAGAGCTGGAACGGCCGGTTCGCTGGGGTGCAGAACGCCCACAAGACCCCCGTGCTCGACGAGGGCATGAAGTTCGAGAAGCTGTCCATGACGGCAGAGGACAGTCAGTTCCTGCAGTCGCGGCAATTCACGGTTCCTGAGATCTGCCGGATGTTCGGTGTCCCGCCCCACAAGGCGGGTGACCTGAGCAACGCCCATTTCGCGAATGTCGAACAGGGCGAGATCGCGTACCGGGCAGATACCTTGCTGCCGATCGGCAACCAGATGCGCGAAGAGCTGGGGCGCGTCCTGCTGTTCGAGGACGAGCAAGACCTTTTCGAGATCGACGTCGACTACGATGAACTCCAGCGCACGGATCGCAAGACCATGGCGGAGACGAACGAAATCGAGATCCGCAGCGGCACCCTGACGCCCAATCAGGCGCGGGTGATTATGGGGCGCGAACCCGATGTTCCGAACGGTGACGAGTACATCCGGGCCATGAACATGGAGAGCACCTCGGCTCAGGCTGCCGAGGGCACCAGTGCCGCAACTGTTGGCGTGCCGCCCGCCTCGCTTCCAAGCGCCCCCGCTGCCGCCGACAGCGGCGAGGAGACCTGAATGCCCATCCTGACCCCGCGCGCCTTCAAGGGCCTCGCCCGCAAGGGGGAGCGCCCAGGGGACGTGCGCCTGCAGAAGCTCTATACGGGCCAGGCTGAAGCGGTGGAGGGCGAGCGCCGGCTGCGCTTCACCATCTCCACTGCTGCAGTGGACCGCGAGTACGACACCGTCGCCATCGACGGATGGGATCTGGATGAGTACCAGCGCAATCCCGTGGTGCTCTGGGCCCATGACGGCTACAGCCTGCCTGTCGGTCGCGGGATGGACCTCGCGGTAGAGGGCGGCGCGCTCAAGGCGACGGTGGACTTCGTGCCGGCGGATGTCCCTGTGGCCGGTCCCATGGCCGAGGCTGTCTACCAGCTTTGCCTGCGCGGCTATCTGCAGGCCACCAGCGTCGGCTTTATGCCGCTGGACTGGGTGATTCCGCAGGGCGAGAGCGCCAGGGGGGATGACTGGTTCCCGGGCGTGGATTTCGTGAAGCAGCGGCTTCTCGAATTCAGCATCGTCACCATTCCCTGCAACCCAGAAGCGCTGCTCGATCCGGCGGCGCAGACGCCAGGGGCCGCTGTTGTCCCTGATGTGGTCGATCCTGCCATCGCTCAGGCTGCCGCACGCATCGAGGCCTTCAAGGCCAGTCGCGCCCGGCTGAGGCGCGCCCACGACCTTCTGGCGAGCGTCTGAACCGACGCCGCCTGCCCGCCTAGCGGGATGCCCTATCGGCCTTGGGCAAGCCATCGCGCGGTGCCAATCACCCGCATCCACGAGGTGGAATCCAAACCCCATGGCCAAGCTCCATGAACTGAAGCGCCTCAAGGCCCAGAAGGTGGAGGAGAAGCGCCAGCTCCTCGCCAAGGCTGTCGCGATCGCCGAGAAGGACGATCTAACGGACGAGGACCAGCAGGTCTCCGTCGCCACCCAGGCCGACATCCAGGCGCTGACCACCGAGATCGCGGGGTTGGACAGCCGCATCACGGATCTTGAGGCGATTCTGGCCGAGCAAGCGGCGGCTGCCGCCGAGATCGAGCCGGGTGGCGAGGACGGTCCTGGCGCTGAGGGCGGCGACGAGGAGCGCGGCCTCCTGGGCGGGTACAATCGCCGTGGCTTCGGCCACAACGGTGGCTCGCGCGGCCTCACGCCTCATGGCTATGGCGAGCCCAAGCCGAAGGAAGGGAAGGGCTTCAAGGCCGCCCGCTTCGCCTTCGGCGTCCTGCTCGCGAAGGGCAATGGCATGGCCGGCGCGGCCCAATTCATCGAACGTCGGTTCGGTGACAAGGCTGTAGCGAAGGCGCTGAATACGGCGGGCGTCGCCACCGGTGGTGCCCTCATCCCGCAGGACTTCTCGAACGAGATCATCGAGCTGCTCCGTGCTGAGACGGTGATCCGGCAGCTGAACCCGATGATCGTCGATATGCCGCTCGGCAACCTGACCATCCCCCGTATCGCGGCCGGCGCAACGGCGGGTTACCAGGGCGAGCTGGATGACATCGCAGCCAGCCAGGAGACCTTTGATGATCTCCAGCTCAACGCGAAGAAACTGACCGCTCTCGTCCCGGTCTCCAACGACCTGATCCGCCGTGCTACCGGCAATGTGGAGCAGATCATCCGCGACGATATGGTGCAGAGCCTGGCCCGGCGTGAGGATCTGGCCTTCCTGATCGGCGATGGCTCCGGTACGTCCCCGATCGGCCTTCTGAACCTCTGCCCGGCGTCCAACAAGTTCCTGGTGCCGGCTTTCACGGCCACCGACAACGCCACCATCCTGACGGCGGTGGTCGGCACGCTGCTCGGCATGCGACTGGCGCTGACGAACAACATGAGCCGCATGATTCGCCCGGCGTGGATCATGACACCTACCGCAGAGGCCTTCCTAATGGGCCTGCGCGATCAGGTGGGCAACTTCGTCTACCGTGATGAGATGCGGGACCGGAAGACGCTGGACGGCATCCCCTATCGGTACACGCAGCAGCTGCCGACGAACATCAACACGGCGACGAGCGGCGACCCGGTGAACAACGGGTCCTACCTGTTCCTCGCCGACTTCGCCGATGTGGTGCTGGCGGAAACCTACAACATGTCCGTGGATGCCTCCGACGTCGCTTCCTACAAGGACAGCGGCGGCAATATGGTGAGCACCTTCACTCGCGATCAGACGGCCTTCCGGGTGATCGAGGAGCACGACTTCAATTTGCGCCACCAAGCATCCGTTGCTGTCGCGGTTCTGCCCGGCTGGGCTCCGGCTGGCTTCAGCAACTTCGGACCGGGCGCCTCCTACTACGTGCAGGCTCCGAGCGGCGACATGTCCGCAGCCCCGTCCACCTGGGGCGTGGCTGCACCGACAGGCAGCAACAACCCCGCCAATGCCAGCGCCAACGTGCCCGGTGGCACGCAGCCCGGCCGCCCGTAAGGAAAGCGCAACATGCCCATCACCAAGGAAGAGCGCGCCGAGATCGTCCGGGAGACGGTCGCGGCGATGGCCGAGCAGCATGCCGGCGAACTGGCCAGGGCTCGGGAGGCCGGTCGTGCGGAGGTGCTCGCGCAGGGTGGCATGCGTGACATTCCGCGCACCTCTGTTGCCGGCTACCAGCGGCATCCGCAGGAGGTCACCCTGCAATTCCGCCGCTGGCACGCACATGGCTCGACGGCCTACCAGCGTGGTCAGCAGGCGGGGTTCCTCCGCCCCCAAGCGGAAGAACTCGTGCGCCGCGGCATTGCAGTGATTGTGGCCGGCCACTCGGAGCAGCCCGGCCCTGCCATGGTCCAGAAGGGAGCCGCCTGACATGAGCGAAGAGCAGGACAAGCAGACCGCCACGCCGGCTGGATCCAGCGACGCCATTCCGCCCACCGCTGCGGACATGATCGCCGACCGCCAGCCGAAGGCCCCTCGCCAAGAGGGGCTGAGCGTGACCCCGGGCCTGCAGGAGGTGCCGGATAGCTTTGCTCCGGCGACGGCCTCCGGCGACCCCGTGCCGCATGTCTACGGCCCTCAGCAGGCCGCCGTGGACCCGGTTGCGGCTGGGCTGGACACTGGGCACAGCCCGCTCACCCGGGCCGAGAACCGCGTCATCACCCGTACCGGTGAACTCGGGGCCGGTCCTCGCCCGGCGACCTACGTGGAGAAGGGCCAGGAGGTGCAGCAGGCGGCTCCGGCCGATGGGGCTAACGTGCCTGCGCCTCTTGACGCAGACGCGGAGAAGGTGCCCGGGCCGAGCGGCGCGGCTGCGGAGCAGGAGCCTGCTCCCGCGCCGGCCAAGGCGAAGAAGTCGCGGGACTGATCGGTCCCGCATGATCACCTCCTTGCAGGTCGTCACGCCCCCGGCTTCCGAGCCGGTGTCGGTAGCCCTCGCGCGCAAGCACTGCCGCGTCGATCACCCGGACGATGACGATCTGCTGGGCATCTACATCACAGCTGCCCGGACTTGGGCGGAGAGCTATACCGGGCGGGCCATTGTGCCGCGGCAGCTGCGCTGGACGGTGGCCAATGAGCGCCCGGCGGGTGCCTGGCCCTATGTCGGCGTAGGGGCGAACCTGTTCATCCTGCCGCAATGGGCACCGCAAGGGCTGTTCGTTGGCAATGCTCGGTCCCTGGAACTCCCCGTCCGGCCGGTGCTGTCCGTGGACGAGGTCTCCTTCGGCCAGTGGGGGCGGGAGGACGAGGTGCTGGACGCTGCCACCTATGGCACGGACCTGAACACCGGCCGGGTCCACTTCACCTCGTCCTTCGGTCCGCCGAACGACCACCTCTCGGTGCTGTTCACTGCCGGTTATGGGGCAGGGCAAGCCGCTCCGCAGGCCATCATTCATGGCATCCTGCTGCTGACCGGCTTCCTGTACGAGCATCGGGGCGATGCCGGGGGCGAGATGCCGCCCGCCGCCGCAGCCCTGCTTGGGATGTACCGGCTGACGACCTTCGGGGGCTGATCCCATGGCGGCCGATACGGTTCCCGTCGGCGAGCTGCGCTGGCCTGTCCGGATCTACCGCCGGGAGCAGGTGCCCTCCCTGGTGGACGCGGGGATCGTCGAGACGCTGGAGCCGTTCGCCAGGCGGCATGCGAGGATTGAGGCGTCCCACGGGGTCACCTACCGCGGCTCCATCCAGGCCGGCGGTGACGTCATCACTCACATGATCTGGATGCGGTGGGTCGCAGGCCTAGACGACACTTTCGTCATCGTGCGGCCGACCATCCTGCCGGGCGGGGGTATCCGGACCGAGATCTTCCGGGTGCGTCGAATCCTGGAAATGGGCGGCAGGAAGCGGTTCGTGATGGTGGAAGCGGAAGAGGAACGGCATTGATGATCCGCCTCCAGGTCTCCGCCCCGAGCTACCAGTTCGTCTACAGCAAGAAGAACCTCCGGAAGACGCTCCGGCAGGCCGGCAATGAGGTCGCGAAGGCGGCCCGGGCACTGATCCGCTCCAGCGCCGGCACCGGCCGAACGTATTACGGCACCGGTGGCAGCTCCCAGTACCGCGGCGGCTACAAGTCGATGCGCTACCAGGCCTCCGCGCCGGGCGAGGCGCCGGTCAACGTGACGGGGACATTAGCTCGATCGATCAAGGTCAGACCGTTCAAAAGTGGCGAAGGCGTCGCTGTCCGGGACACGGCTTTCTATGCCCTGTTCCTCCAGGCTGGCGCGTCCGGCGGTGGCCGCATGGTCCGGGGCGGCAAGAGGGTGCGCGGCAAGGCAGGCGCCGCTACTGGGAGAGACCTCCAGCCCCGTCAGTTCCTGACCAAGGCGCTGGATCAGGTGGAAAGCGGTCTCCGCGGGCGGATAGAGGCGAGCCTCCGGGACGACGTAGCGATGGTGAGGGTGAAGCGGTGATGGCCTACGCTCCTGCGCCGCCTAAGTCTGAGCCGAAGGTACCGAGGATCGGACACGGCGAGTACGAGTTCGATAGGAACTATGACGGGCGCCACCCAGTGTTCTGCCTTGCCGTCGGGTGGGCGGCCGGCGTCCTCACGATGAGCATCCTCGTCGCGCTCGCGCAGCACTTCAACTGGGGCGTCTTTGTCCAATGAAAATCGACGCCGTCATCCAGCAGCTGCGCAGCCACGCCCCCATCTTCAACGGCAACGTGGCCGGCGCGGCGAGCTATGTGCAGGCCAAGGACCAGGTCTGGCTTCCGCAGCCGGCCGCCTACGTGATTCCCCTTGAGGACGAGCCCGGCGAGAACACGCAGCAGGGCGGGACCGGCTACTACCAGGTCGTGCGCGAGAAAATCGGCGTCATCATTGACCTGAGCAACCACGAGGACCCGACCGACCGTCGGGGCCAGACGCCCAGCACCCAGGCTGTGGACCAGTTCCGCGCCGCGATCTGGGCGGCGATTCTCAACTGGCGGCCAGACCCGTCCGTTCAGTCTCGTGGCTTCGTCTATGCCGGCGGCGGGCTAGTCCCAGATGGCATCAACCGGTCCTGGCTCCGCTGGCAGTTCGACTTCGCCATTGAGACCACCATCTCCGACCAGGACGGATGGCAGGAGCCGTTCGAGCCTCTGACGGAAATCCGCGGTTCGATCACGAACCAGACGACCGGCGCCGAAAGCGTCGAATTGCGCGCGTACCCCGCGCAGCCCTGACCCAGGAGACATCGATGTACGTGAAGGTGGCCAAGGGTCGCGCCGTGCGTGACCCGGTGACGCGGCGCTTTGTGCCTGCTGAGGGAAGGGAGGTGCCGGACAACGACCCCTTCTGGCAGCAGTGCCTGCGGCAGGGGGATATCGTGGTGACGGAACCGCCCAAGGAAGATGCCCCGAAGACCCGCCGGGCCCCCAAGGTTGCGCCGTCCACCCCCAGCGACACGACGAGCTCCGACGCGGCTGCGGCCGACGCGGGCGCTGCTTCCTAAGAGGTCCGCCCGATGAGCATCTCCTTCTCCAAATACGACAGGACGAACCGTGTTCCAGGCGTCTGGGCCGAGTTCGATCCCAGCAACGCCAACACGGCGGCCCAGAACCTCCGCGGTCTCATCATCGGCCAGGGCGAGACCGGAAAGGTCATTGCCGGCCTGAGCGGGCTGCCTGTAATTTCCTCGGGCCTCGCGGACGCCCAGCAGCGCTACGGCGCCCGCTCGCCGCTGGCCTTCATGACGGGCGATTACCGGAAGAACGATCCCACCGGCGAGCTCTGGTATCTGCCTCTGGCCGACAGCAACGGCGCTGGCACGGCAGAGGGCTCCATCGCCTTCGCCGGCACGGCCACCTCGGCGGCCACGATGGCGCTCTACATCGGCGGTGAGCGGATCGAGGTGCCGGTCGCGGTTGGGGACACGGCGGCTATCATCGCCACCAATGCCGCGGCCGATATCAGCCAGGCTATCGTTCCGGTCACAGCCGATGCCGAGGCCGGCACTGTCACCCTGACGGCCACGGGCGCCGGAGTATGGGGAAACGAGATCCCCATCATGCTGAACTTCGGCGGTATCCCGGCTGGCGAGGCGATGCCGGCTGGCATCACGGCCACGGTGACCGCCATGACTGGCGGCACGGGGACGCCGGCCCTTACGCCCGCCCTGGCAGGGCTCGGGGACACCACCTACGACTTCATCGTCTGTCCCTACACCGACACGGCCTCGCTGGATGCCCTGAAGGCGTTCCTTGATGACACGGCGGGGCGTTGGTCGTGGCAGAACCAGCTCTTCGGCGGGTTCTTCACGGCCTTCCGAGGCACGCTCGGGGAGCGGGTGGCCTTCGGGACCAGCCGTAATGACGAGCATGGCTCCTGCATCGGCTTCTATGGCAGCCCCACGCCGGCCTGGCGGTGGGCGGCCGCCTATGCGGGTGTCTGCGCCAACAGCCTGCGCGTGGATCCGGCCCTGCCGCTGCAGAATGTGGCGATCAACGGGGTGTATGCCCCGGCCACGGCGGATCGGGATGCCCCGACCTATCGCAACTCCCTGCTCTACGACGGCATCTCGACCTACAAGGTCGGCAATGACGGCACGGTATTCCTTGAGCGGTCGGTCACCTTCTACCAGAAGAACGCCGCCGGGGTGTCGGACAACTCCTATCTGGACACCGAGACGCCCTACACGCTCGCCTATCTCGCGCGCGACATGAAGGCGTATCTGGCCACGACGTTCGCGCGGAAGAAGCTGGTGGCGGACGGCACGAATATCCCGGGCGGCTCAAACATGGTGACGAGCCAGACGGTCCTGGCCGCCGCGATTTCGCGGTACAAGACCTACTGCACCGCCGGATATGCGCAGAATTTCGATGCGTTCCGCGCTGGCGCCAGGGGCGAGAACCAGGGCAACGGCCTGGTGGCGCTACTGCTGCCGTTCGACGTAGCTAACCAATTAAGGTCGATTGTCTGCAAAATTTCCTTCGTTAAAAGTTGAGCGCGATAGTGCGGAGATGATATACTCTCTGCATGGATGACGAAGCGAAGAAGCGTCGCAAATGCCAACTCCAAAAGGAGTACATGGCGCGAAGGATCGCTTCGGAAAGCGCGGAGGAAAGAGAGGTCCGTCTCGCAAAACAGCGGGCCTACTCAAAGGCGCACTACGACCGTGATCCCGAGCACACAAGAAGGGTTTCGGAGGCCAGGAACCGTAGGTTTCGTGAGAGGCATCCTGAGAGAGCCCGAGAGTACTGCGCGAAAGCCCGCGCCAGAAATGGCGACCAGTGGAATGCAAATCGCCGGAAGCGATACGCGGAAGACCCGCAGAGGAAAGCTGCTGTAAAGCTTTCAATCCGGCAGAATTACGAGAAGAACGCCGACCGGATTAAGGAGGCGGGCCGACGCCACTATCTCGCCAACAAGGCGAGGAAAAGCGAGAAGGCGCGGGTTTACCGCGAGAGAAATCGCGAGGCCCTTTCAGTCAAAAATCGAGAAAGTCGAACGATCAAGAAGGCGGAGATTAACGCTCGAATTTCCGAATGGCGGCGCAGGAACCCGGGCTATGTGAAAGAGCGGTACAGGCGCGATCCAGAATTCCGCCTCGCGTGCGTGGTTCGCGCTCGTTTTGCGCTTGCTCTCAAGCGTTGCGCTGTCGAGAAATCAATTGCGTCTCTCGACCTTGTTGGATGCAGTCTGCCGGAGCTGAAGGAACACATCGAACAGCAGTTTGCTCCAGGGATGACTTGGGCAAACCACGGCGAATGGCATGTGGACCACATTAGGCCCTGCAATTCGTTTGATTTGAGCGATCCTGCTCAGCAGGCAGAGTGCTTCCACTTCACCAATCTTCGGCCGCTATGGGCGGCAGATAACCTCGCGCGAGAGCGCGGACGACGCAGACCAAAGCGAGCAAGGTCGGCGGTCGAGTAGGCACCAACGAGGCCACCTTCGGGTGGCTTTTTTCATGCCCGGCGGCCGGGTAGGAGCGATGAGACATGGCCATCTTCAATGGCGGGGCCACCTCAGGTGGTCGCCGGGCGGGCGTTGCCTCCGCCACGATCGACGGCGAAGCGATCGATATGTCCGATCTGGTGTACGATGTGACCGCCGTCACGCGCGAGAACCTGACGGGGCAGAACGGCGTGCACGGCTACAGTGAGATGCCGAAGACGCCGCAAATGGCCTTCACGGTACGCGATGCCCAGAACATGTCGGTCTCGGCCTTTATGGCCATGACCAGCGTGTCCATCGTCGCTGTCCTGGCGTCTGGCAAGACGGTGTCCGGGGACGGCATGTGGTGCACCGAGTGCTCCGAGGTAAACACCACCGCCGGAACCTTCAGCGTCCGGTTCTCGGGCTTCTCGGTTGAGGAGTACTGAGGTTAGCCATGGCCTTCGCTGATACCCTGCTCGCGGCTTCCTGGCGTGGCATCGAGTTTGGGGTCCGTGCTTCAGAGTATGCTCGCGGCCGCCGGGTAGCCGTACACCAGTATCCCTACCGGGACGACATCTGGGCAGAGGATCTGGGACGGGCTGGGCGCATCATTGGCTTCTCGGGCTTCCTGGTCGGAGACGACGTTGGCTTCAGAGCCCAGCAGATGCTGGACGCGGCGGAGCTGAAGGGGGCGGGGACCCTGGTGCATCCGCTCCTTGGGGCGATGGAAGTGGTGCTTGTTGCGCCGCTCCGGGCATCCGACCGGATGGAGCTGGGGCGGGTCGTGGAGATCCAATTCCAGTTCGTCGAGGCGCGAGACCCTGAGTACCCCTCGGCAGCGACCTCCACTCAGGCATTGGTGCAGGGTGCAGCTGACGCGTGTATGGCATCCTGCATCGCGGACTTCGGCGCAGATATCGGAAAGGCGATCGACCAGGGAGTATCTGTGGCGCAGGCCACTGTGGCCACTGTAAACGGCTATGTTTCCCAGGTGAATGGCGTCCTCAGGGATGCGGCGATGTTCAGCAACGCTGTCTCTGGCCTCGTGCCGGCAGCTGGCACCTACGGGCGGTACGCCACGGGAGCGCGGGTCCGGCTGATGGGTGGAGTAACTTCTGTCAGCGGCGCGCTCTCGCAGGTCACCCGGGCTCGGACGACGGTCACCAACGCGGCGTCTAAGGCCGTCAGGTTGGCGAATTCGCTATGAGCAATGAAACTAATGCCCTTGGGGCGGCGGTGCTGGAGATAACCGAAGCCATTCGGGCGGTGTGTAGTGACCCGGCTGATGCAGTTCGGCTCCTGAGCAGGTTGGCCACCTACACGGTGGCGACCAGCGGCACGACGGCGCCGATCGGGGCAGCGATTGCGACCGTCCAGAGCGCTGCCTCGGCGCTCTGCCGGCGGGCCGCCCTCGTCTCGCTGGCCAAGGCCTGCGCCGAGTACAATCCGGCCTCTTACGAGGACGCAGCCGCCCTCCGGACCGCTGTGTCGGCGCTGTTCGACGCGGAGATCCTGAACGCGGGCTCCGGCAGCGAAGGGCAGGCCTATCTGGCCCTACGGCGGCTCCAGGCGGCGGTGATCGAGGATCTGTCCGAGCGGGGAGGAAAGGCGTCCCGGCTCCGCACCGTTACCAGCACCGAGCCGCTGCCGTCCTTGGTGCTGGCGTACCAGCTCTATGACGATGCGACCCGGGCAGATGAACTCGCCATCCGGACGGGCGCGCCCCATCCGGGGTTCATGCCGAGGGAGTTTAGGGCGCTGGCGGGTTAACGGCGTAACCCAGGGCACAGGGCCAGGCATCGAGCGGGGTCGAATGGCTCCCCCCAACGCTGGCTCATCCGCTGCGCTTCTCCACATAGCGCCGGGCAGACTGCATCGGGCGGGGTATTTGGAGGCACTCTGAGGCCCGTCACCAGCTTCCGTATACGCTCATCGGCATCTGCCTGTGGATTTGCCCGTCCACTGCCAACCGGGATTCGCTCTTCGTAGACTACCGCTTTGCCCAGAAAATCGCGAACGAGCGGCCCGGTAAGATTTGCCCCGCCTTCACCTAAGGCCCGTTGACATTCAGGATTCCCATGGTGGTCTGGGTGTGATTCAAGCTCCGCTTTGGCGGAGTGGCGGCAGGGATGGATCGGGATCGGTTTGTGGTGAGCGATGCGGTCTGGGAGAAGGTC
>NZ_JBNBZS010000095.1:0-17681 GCF_049629625.1 Roseomonas chloroacetimidivorans
CCCGCTCCGCCTCACTCAGCTCAAGCGCAACCGCCCGACGTCCCATCCCGACCTCCTGGACTGGCCGAGAAGCCTCTCACCTCCCTTGAGCCGAATACAAGAACGAATTTCTGGTTCGGGACACTAGCGACGGATGGTATCATCTTTTGCTCGATCAATCATCGAGAAGTGGCGCAGTTGAAGCTTCTTATGGATGAGGTCTTTGGGTTCGAGAATGCAGTCTGCACCTTTGCATGGCGTACAGACGGGAATTTCGACAATCAGGCCAAGTTCAAGTATTGCCATGAGTATATTCTTGCTTATGCGAAGGACGAAGCTAGCTTTCCGCACCCTTTGGCGGTCGACCCAAATGTACCTGAAACCAGCAAAATCTATCGCCCTGAAATAAGAAACACGATTGTAAAGAATGGCCCGAAGAATCCGCCCAGCTCCATCACGCTCCCGACCGGGTTCCCAGCAGCGTTTGACGAAGGGGAGATTGCCTCCCGCAATGATGCGTGGCCGCATTTCAAAGATAACGTTCCCGTGTCTGATAGGAAGACGCTGGCCCCTGTTACTATATACAGCGGATGGAGCTCACGGGATTTACTGGAAGAGTTTATCAGAAATAATTGTCAGCCGATTACCGATTCGAAAGGTCAGGTGACAACTTTTGAGTTGACGACCTCGGGTGCCGTGGAGGCGATAAAAGTTCGAGGTGAGCCCAGTCATGTCATCTCTTGGCTTACTGGATTTGGCGGATCCCAGAAGGCTACGGCGGAGCTAGATGATATCGGAATAGTCTTTGATGACTACCCGAAGCCGCTGGCTCTAATCCGGTATTTCGTTCAAATGGCTTCATCAAAGACTGGTGTATTTCTCGATTTCTTTGCCGGATCAGGGACGACGGCCCATGCAACGATGCTGCAGAATTCGTTTGATGGAGGCAATCGTAGGTTCATAGCTGTGCAGATGCCAGAAACTGTTGATCCGACTACAAGAGCTGGCAACGCAGGTTTTGCAACAATCGCTGAGATCACCAAGGAACGAATCCGGCGTGCCGGGCAAAAAGTCCTTGAAGGTGACTGCCACCCTGGGTGGGATCGCGATGTTGGCTTCCGTGTGTTGAAGATCGACACGTCTAATATGCAGGATGTGTACTACCGCCCCGACCAGATTGATCAGAAAGATCTGCTCGGCGCCGTCGACAATATCAGGCCGGATCGCAGCGCCGAGGACCTGCTATTCCAGGTGCTCGTCGATTGGGGCGTTGACCTGACGCTGCCCATCCGACGCGAGACGATTCAGGGCAAGACCGTGTTCTTCGTGGATGAAAACGCGCTCGCTGCCTGCTTCGCGACCGGCGTGACAGAGGAGCTTGTGAAGGAGCTTGCCGGCCGCGAGCCGTTGCGGGTCGTGTTCCGCGACAATGGCTTTGTGTCCGATGCGGTGAAGATCAATGTTGAGCAGGTCTTCCGCCAGGTCTCCCCCGGCACCGACGTGAAGTCGATCTGAGGGGACGGCCATGAAGCTGAAATTCAAGGTCCAGCCCTATCAGACCGAGGCTGTGAAAGCAGTCGTGGACTGCTTCGCCGGGCAGCCGATGTCGAACGGGATCACCTACCGGATCGATCCGGGCCGAAAGGTGCAGACGAGTGCCTTTGAGGAGGGGTTCAAGAACGCTGACCTGGCGCTGACCGAGCTGCAGGTGCTGGCCAACGTCAAGGACGTCCAGCGCCGTCAGAACCTGCCGGTGTCCGATAAGCTGGTTGCCAGCGCCGGGTGCCGGATCAACCTCGACGTCGAGATGGAGACGGGGACCGGCAAGACCTATTGCTACATCAAGACGATCTTCGAGATGAACAAGCGTTACGGTTGGTCGAAGTTCATCATCATGGTGCCTTCGATCGCCATCCGGGAGGGCGTCCACAAGTCGTTGCAGATCACCGCCGACCACTTCACCGAGAGCTACGGCAAGAAGGCGCGCTTCTTCATCTATAATTCCAAGCGTCTGCACGAGATCGAGAGCTTCTCGTCGGACGCCGGCATCAACGTGATGGTCATCAACATCCAGGCGTTTGCGGCACGCGGCGCCGACAATCGGCGCATCTATGAGGAGCTGGACGACTTCCAGTCGCGCAAGCCGATCGACGTCATCGCCAGCAACCGGCCGATCCTGATCCTCGACGAGCCACAGAAAATGGAAGGCGCGGCCACGATGGAGGCGCTGCCGAAGTTCAAGCCGCTGATGATCCTGCGCTACTCGGCGACCCACAAGACGCAGCACAACCGTGTTCACAGGCTCGATGCGCTCGACGCCTACAACCAAAAGCTGGTGAAGAAGATCGCAGTCCGGGGCATCCAGACGCGTGGGCTCGCCGGCATGAACGCCTATCTGTACCTCGAGGGAATCGAGATCTCGAATAAGGCGCCGGTGGCGCGGCTTGAGACGGAGGTGAAGCTCGCGAGCGGCGAGATCAAGCGTCAGCTTAGGCGACTGGAGTTCCGGGACGACTTGTTCGCCGAGTCGGGCGAGCTGGATCAATACCGCGACGGATTCACGATCTCCCAGATCGACGCGCGCAATGACACGGTCGAGTTCACCAACGGCCTGGTGCTACGGGCCGGGGAGGCGACCGGCGACGTGTCCGAGCGCGACATCCGCCGCATCCAGATCCGCGAGACGATCAAGGCGCATCTGGACAAGGAGAAGCAGCTCTTCGCACTAGGGATCAAGGTGCTGTCGCTTTTCTTCATCGACGAGGTCGTGAAGTACCGCGACTACGCTCAGGCCGATGAGAAGGGCGAGTATGCCCGCGTGTTCGAGGAGGAGTATGAGCTTCTCAAGGCGGAGTATCTGTCGGAGCTGGCGATCGATAACGACGCCTACCGCAAGCACTTGGCTGGCATCGGTGCGGCCAAGACGCACAACGGCTATTTCTCGATCGACAAGAAGACCAACCGGCTGAAGGACCCTGCCGTAGGCGCGCGGTCGGTCGATTCTGACGACGTAGACGCTTATGACCTGATCCTGAAGGACAAGGAACGGCTGCTTTCCTTCGCGGAGCCCACGCGGTTCATCTTCTCGCATTCCGCGCTTCGGGAAGGGTGGGACAATCCCAACGTCTTCGTCATGTGCATGCTCAAACACAGCGACAACACCGTGTCGCGGCGCCAGGAGGTTGGCCGCGGACTTCGCCTGTCGGTCGATCAGAACGGCGACCGAATGGACAATCCGGCGGTCGTCCATGACATCAACGTCCTCACCGTCGTCGCCAGCGAGAGCTACAAGAACTTCGTGGCGGGGCTCCAGCGGGAGATCGCCGACACCCTGACGTCCCGACCCCGAAAAGCCACCGAGGCCTTCTTCACCGGCAAGACCATCACGACCGATGCCGGCGCGGTCGAGATCACGCCAGCCATGGCGAAGCAGATCTACCGCTACTTGGTGAAGAACGACTATTCGGACGAAGCGGACCAGATCACCGACGCCTATCACCAGGCGAAGGAGGCCGGGACGCTCGCGGCTTTGCCTGACGAGCTGAAGGCGCATGCCGATCAGATCTTCCAGATCATCGACAGTGTGTTCAGCGATGCGCAGCTGCCGAAGGTCGAGGACGGCCGCAAGCCGAAGGCCAATCCGCTGAACGCGAATTTCGAGAAGAAGGAGTTCCAGGAGCTCTGGCGGCGTATCAACCAGAAGGCCGTCTATCGCGTCGAGTTCAATTCCGAGGAGTTGATCCGCAAATGCGTCAGCGCTCTCGATAGCCAGCTCCGCGTGACACCGCTTCAGTATACGGTCCAATCCGGGGTTCAGGGCGATGGGCTGACTGATGAGCAGCTTAAGGCGGGTGATGGTTTTGCCCTGACAGGATCGACGACTGAGCGCGGCGGGTCGGTCCATTCGCTCGTGAAGTACGACCTCCTCGGCAAGATCGCCGAAAAGAGCGAGCTCACGCGGAAGACGGCAGCTGAGATTCTCACCGGCATCCAGGCGACCGTGTTCGGACAGTTCAAGGAGAACCCCGAGCACTTCATCGCCGAAGCATCGCGGATCATCGCCGAGCAGAAGGCCACAATGGTGATTGAGCGGCTGGCGTATGACGGGCTGGCCGAGCGCTACGACGTTGACATCTTCACCGCGAACCAGACCGGACACGACTTCTCCAAGGCCTCAGCCAAGCTCAAGCGGCACGTCTACGACTACGTCGTCACCGACTCCGACATCGAACGAAAGTTTGCCGACGAGCTCGATACCGCCAGCGAGGTCGTGGTCTACGCCAAGCTGCCGCGCGGCTTCCTGATTCCGACCCCTGTCGGAGACTACAACCCCGACTGGGCCATCTCCTTTAAGGAAGGCAGCGTTAGGCACATCTACTTTGTAGCCGAGACGAAGGGTACGATGTCATCGATGAAGCTGCGTGAAATCGAAAACACCAAAATTGCATGCGCCCGGAAATTCTTTGATGAGATCGGTCGCCGCGTGTCTGATGATCGCGTGAGATATGATGTCGTGACGGACTATGCGAAGCTCATGGACATTGTCGGGCAAGCTGCTGCTTGATTTCACACGGCCGTTGTAAAGGTGATGCGCAGGCACCCGAATGTCCTGAGATTCATCGAAAAAGATATTCGGTGACTGTCACGGACCTGTAAGCATCTGGCTCTACCGTGCCGTGCAAAAAGCGGCCGTGGACACGCCATGATGATCGGAACTCTATGACATGAGGGCTGGCGTAAAACCCAGCCGTCGCCTCGGCCTGGATCTGGCTTCGGTTCGTCTGGTGCTTGCAATCGCTGAGCATCGTAGCCTTCGCCGTACCGCCACGGCGATCGGGATGAGCGAGGCGGCCTTGAGCCACCGACTCTGCGCGCTTGAAGACGCACTTACCGTCTCGCTCTTTCACCGATCCTCGATTGGAGTCGAGCCGACCAAGGCCGGGGCAGCCTTCTTCGAAGAGGCTCGCGAAGCCCTGCGCGTCCTCGATCTGGCGGTCATCAACGCCGCCGCGACCAGCCGCGGCGCGGCTGGCAAGCTGACGCTCGGCCTCACCACATCTTTATCGGCAGGCCGTTTGCGGACCGCCCTGAGCGCCTATGCCGAGGAGCATCCGGAAGTCGATCTCCAGCTCGTCGAGGGGGACAGATTTCGGATGGTGGAGGGCATCAGTTCGCGCGCGATCGACATTGCCGTCCTTCACGGGGCACCGGACGACAAGCTCGGCGAGCCGCTGCTTCTCTGGCATGAGCGGTTGCATGTCCTCATAGCCCAGGGTCACCCGCTGTCAGGCTCCTCTGAAGTGCAGTGGTCCGACCTTGAGGAGGAGACGCTTCTTGTCGCCGCCCAAAGCGTCGCCGCCGAGGCGGTGAAATTGCTTGCGGGCAGGATGGACAGGCACGGGCGTAGACCGGTGACCCGCTCCCATTCGATCAGCCGTGAAACCGTATTGTCGATGGTGGGGATGGGCCTCGGCCTCACCCTGATGATCGAGTCTGCCCTTGGGAGCCTGCCGCAGGGCGTGGTGGCGATTCCCTTGGCTGGCGGCGACCAGGCGCTCGTCCCGCTCACCGCCTATCGCGACGCTAGCAATGACAACCCGCCACTGCGGCGCTTCTGGTCGTTTCTCAAGCGCGGCTACGTCGATCCGGCTCGGGTGGCGGAGGCGTGCGATACTGATCGCCGCGCTTTGGCGAAGGCGCGGTCGGAGGCCATGAACCGCGCCAGCATCGGCGCGACCAGCTTGGCCGGCTCGGTGGCCGTCCCGGTTTCCCGCGCCAGCACTTCGGCATAGGCCGTGAGATCGCGATGCACGGCCGCGGGAAGTTCGATGGTCAGCCGGACAGGCCGGTCATCCGTGATCGCGCCCAGTTTCAGCGCCGCCATGTTCAACCTCCGTAGGGTTCGAGCACGAGATCGCGGGTGACGATGACCCGCACCGGAAATCCCGGCCGGATGGTGATCGTGGGCTGGATGTTGAGCGAACGGCCCACAATCTGACGGCCGGTCTGACTGATGCTGTCGGAGGCGCCCCGCCGGATGGCTTGCAGGAGGTCGCTCTCGTCCGACGATGAACCGGCTTCGGCGCCGATGCTCAGCAGCGTGGACAGCACGGCGCCGCGGAAGAGCTGGCCCCAGTGATTATCGACCTCGTCCTCAAGGCCGGCGTAACCGGAGGCGTCGGCGCCCGGTTGCCGTTCCAGAACGATCGAGCGCCCGTTGGGCAAGATCAGGCGGTTCCACACGAGCAAGGCGCGCGATTGCCCGAACGCGACCTCGGCGTCGTACTGGCCGATGAGCCGCGCGCCCTGCGGGATGAGGAGAATACGCCCGGTGGGGCTGTCGTAGACGTTCTCGGTCACCTGGGCCGTGATCTGTCCAGGAAGGTCGGAGCGAAGCCCGGTCACCATGGCGGCGGCGATCACTGCACCCGCCTGAACCGTAAAAGGACTGAGCGGCGCCTGGAGCGCTTCGGCGCTCGCCGTCCGGCGCTCCGCCGCCCCATTGAGGAACGCCAGACGCCGCTCTGCATCGCTCGCCGGCGCTGAGGGACCGCCACCCGCTGCGGCGGCAACGCCACGCGGGATGCTGTCAGGCGAACCCAACGGCGCCCCGGCGGCGGCCCCGCCGGCCTCGGCGGACGCCTGCGTCTCGCTGGCGAACAAACGACTGGCGCGGGCGGCTTCGCGTTCCTGAGCAAGCCGCTGGCGTTCCTGCGCCAATCGCTGGGCTTCGGGATCGGGCGCGGGCGCTGCTGGCGCCGGCGCGCCGGGGAGGGGCTCGGGCTGAACGCCCGCATTCAACATGGGTCGGCCAAGATCTCCCGGGAGCGGCGGCCCAAGCGGCGGCGCTTGCCGCGGCAGCGCCGCATAGTCGGCGGGCAGGCGCGACAGGCCGTCGGCCGTGGAGCGATTGTCGGTGTTGTAGAGCTCGGCCGGGTCTGCGGGGCGACTGGACTGAAGCGCCCAGATCAGGCTGCCGCCAATGGCCAGCGCGGACACGCCGGCGAGGATGCCGAGGACCTTGCGCGACAGTCGAACGACCTTGGGCCGCTCGGGTCGCAGGCGCAGCTCCTCGGCGATCTCGTTTTCCGGGCGCGGCCGATCGGCCGGCGCGCCATCGGCATCGCCCGCCGTCACGACGCCGGCCTCCCGTCTATGCGCACGATCCGCACGCGCCGCTGGCGATCGGCGCCGAGACGAAGTTCCGCGCCGCCGAAGAGCCGGTCGACGACCATGTAGCGACCGCGAACGCGGTAGTTGACCAGCTCGGCTCCGCCTTGGGCGCCGATGATCCACAACGGGGGCATTTCGCCCTGGGCGATGCCGCTGGGAAATTCGATGAACACCTGGCGCCCGTCGTCGAAGGCCCGGACCGGCCGCCAGGCCGGATTGTCGCCCTCGATGCGGTAGCGGAAATTGAGCGACTCCAGAGCATCGAGCGGACTGGTGGCCGCAGGCTGCGCCGCCCGCGCCTCGGCGTTCTGGCGGCGCAGGGCAATGAGTTCGTCCTGCGGATAGGACCAGGAGACGCTCGCCATATAGGTCCGCTCGGCCGCCCTCAGCTCGAGGTGATAGGTGCGCCGGTCGGTGTTGATGACGAGATTGGTCTGCAGGTCCGCGCGGGTCGGCTTCACCAGAATGTGGATCCTCCGGTTCGCGCCGCTTCCGCTTTCGGTGTCGCCGATGATCCAGCGCACCGTGTCGCCGGCAGCCACGGGACCGGCGCCGACCAGTTGCTCGCCCGCTTGCAAGGCGATGTCGGTGACCTGGCCCGGCGCGGTATAGACTTGGTAAAGCGCGCCGTCGGCATAGGGGTAGACCTGCACCGCATTAAAGTAGCCGGACCGGCTGGGCTGGATGCGGGCGGCGCTGTTGGCGGCCTCGACGCGTGCTCGCGGGTCTGCCGGCTCGGGCGGCTGCGGTCGCGCCTCCGGGATTCGCTGCAGCTGGCCCGGAAGCGGCAGGGGCGTCGGTATTTCGACGATCTCAACCGCTTTGGGCGGCTCCGCTTCCAGGACCGCCGGCTGCGGGGTCGCCGCGGCGTCATAGGTAATGTCGGGCGGCGTCCAGGTGTGGGAGCAGGCGGCGACGGATACCGAGGCGAGTAAAACGAGAGGGAGTGCGGTCAGTCGCATCAGCCGAGCTCCTTGGACCAGTTGAGGGCGTGGACGTAGACGCCGAGCGGGTTCTTACGCAGGCGCTCCACGTCGCGGGGGGTTTGGATGGTGATGGTTAGAATGGCCGTCCACCGCTCGGTGGCGGCCAGGGCGCCGTCGACATAGCGGCGTTCGACCCAGGCGACGCGGAAGCTGTCGGGCGAGGCCCGGATGACGCTGGAGACCTCGGTTGAGACCTGTTCGCGACCGAGCTTGGCGAAGGGGTCGTTGACGCGGGCGTAGTCATTGAGCGCCAGGGCGCCTTGGTCGGTGGTGTAGTCGTAGGCGCGCAGCCAGTTCTGGCGCAGCACGATGGGATCGGCCGGGATCGCGCGCGTCTGCTCAATGAAGCGGGCCAGATGCCAGGCGATCTGCGGATCGGTCGGCCGATAGCTGGCGTCGGCCGGTGCAACCGCCTGCGCCTGACCGAGACGGTCGACCTGCACCACCCACGGCACCACGGTGCCCGAGGCGGCCTGCCAGACCACGGCGGCCGCAAGGCCGGCCGAGAGAAAGAGCGACCCAAACGCCATGAGGCGCCAGTTGCGGGCCTGCACACGCGCCGAGCCGATCCGGTCATCCCAAGCCTGGGCCGCGCGCTGATACGGCGTTTCGGGTTCGGGTGTTCGGCCATAGCGCGTCGACGATCGTTTGAAGAGCATCACTCACCCTCTCGGACACTGACGGAAGATCCTGCGCCGCCACCGTCGCCGGCCCGCACGGCGTGGACGGCGGTTTGGACGCCATGCACCGCCGATTGCCGCCGCCGCATGGCCTTGGCCCAGCCAGGCTCGCCCGGCGCCGAGCCGGCGTCATTGGCGGGGCTCGCGCCAGAGACCCTGCCGCCAAGGCCTTCGAAGGCGGCGCGTCCGCCAGCCTGATAGCGTTGGCCAAGGTCCGCAGCCGCCTTGCGTAGCGGCGACGCCGCCGCCGAGGCGCCCGCCTGAGCGACGCTGGAAAGACCGCCCGCGACGCTGCCGCCCTTGGCGGCGCTGCCCAGCTGGTAGGCGGTCGATGCGCCGCCGGCGACGCTCGCCCCGCCCCGCACAGCGGCCAGCGCCGCGCCGCCCGTCATGCGCGCGCCGGCCGCGCCGGCCAGCACTGCGCCGCCGGCGGCCAGCCCTGTTCCGACTGCCGCGCCGGCGCCCAGCTGCGGGCCGCCCGACACGATGCCGTTGGCGATGGACGGACCGAAGATGCCGAGACCCAGCAGCGAGAGGGCGGCCAGGACCAGAGCCATGGCGTCCTCGATCGTGGGCTGGGCCTGGAAACCTTGGGTGAATTCGCCAAACAGGGTCGAGCCGATGCCAACCACGACGGCGAGCACCAGAACCTTGACCCCTGAGCTGATGACCAGGCCGAGGACCCGTTCGGCCATGAAGGCGGTCTTGTTGAACAGACCGAAGGGCACCAGCACGAAGCCACACAGGGTGGCGAGCTTGAACTCGATCAGGCTGATGAAGAGCTGGATGGCGAGGATGAAGAACGACAGCAGCACGATCGCCCAGGCCAGCAGCAGCACGGCGATCTGGATGAAGTTCTCGAAGAAGCTGATGTAGCCCATCAGCCCGGAGATGGACTCCAGGATGGGCCGGCCGGCGTCGAGACCGACCTGGGCGACGCGGCCCGGGCGCAGAAACTCCGCCGCGCTCAGACTCGTGCCCGAGGCCTGTAATCCCAGCCCGGCGAAGCTCTCGAACACGATCCGAGCCAGCGTGTTCCAGTTGCCGATGATGAAGGCGAAGACGCCAACGAACAGGGTCTTCTTGACCAGGCGCGCCAGGATGTCGTCGTCCGCGCCCCAGGCCCAGAACAGCGCTGCGAGCGTCACGTCGATAACGATGAGGGTGGACGCCAGCCACGCCACCTCGCCTTGAAGAAGGCCAAAGCCGCTGTCGATGTAGCGGGTGAAGACCTCCAGGAAGCGGTCGATGACGCCGGTGCCTTCCATCAACGGGCCTCCCGCGCGCCCAGGAAGCGGCGACGATTCTCGGACCAAGCTTCCTTGCAGGCCGCGTCATCGAGTGCGGCGGCGCCCAGCTCGTTGCAGCGGAGGAGGTTGGCGCGGAGCGGATCTGTCTTGCCGGAGGGCGCGGGCTGAGCGCTCGGTCCGGCGTCGCCAGTCGCCTTTGCGGAGAGCCATAGAAGCAGCGCAACGACCACGACGCCGAGGCCGAGCACGAGAAAGGCTCGGCCCGGCCTCGGTGGCTTCATCCCAATCGCGAACGGGCGGAAGAGGCGCATGATGCGTCAGCGATCGTGGAACATGGTGACGTCGGTCGGCTGATAGCCGGGGCCGGGCGTCAGGAAGCGGCGAAGCTGCTCGCGGCCCTGATCGGCGGCGGCGGCCCGTTGGGCGGCTTCGAGACTTTGGGCGCGGCCTTGGGCGGCGACGGCCGCCGTCAGGTCGGCCAGCTGCTGGGCCTGCAACGCGAGGAGCTGGTTGCCGGCCTGGGCGGCCTGCAGCGCCCCGGTCGCCGACTGGCTGGCGCCCACCAGGGCCGACATCTGGGTGCGGTTGGTCTCGATGTTGCCGACGACGCCGGCCTGCACGCGCATGGCGTCCTGCAGCGCCTTCACCGAGGTTTCCCAGCGCTGGCGGGCCGAGGCGAAAAGCGCTTGGTCGGAGCTGGAGGCCCGGGCCGGCGCGTAGCTCGTCTGAAACGCCCGGTCGATCTGCTGGACGTCGTAGGCGATGCCTTGCGCCTCATTCAGAAGCTGCTGGGTGCGGGCCACCGACTGCTGGAGCTGTTGCAGCGAGGAATGGGGCAGGCTGGTCAGGTTGCGGGCCTGGTTGATCAGGCTTTGCGCCTCGTTCTGCAGCGAGGTGATCTGATTGGTGACCTGCTGGAGCGAGCGCGCCGCCTGCAGGACGTTCTGGGTGTAGTTGGTCGGATCCCAAACGGTGATCTGGGCTTGGGCGGGAACGATCAGCGCCGAGAGGGTCACAGCCGCTACACCGGCGGCCAGGAGCGAGCGAAGGCGGGCATTCATGGCATGGTCTCCTGCTGGGGGTGGATCAGATCTGCGGCCCAGGCGGCGCCGCGCGCTTCGAGCCAGGCCTTGGCGAAGCCTTGGGCGCCCTGTTCGGCCATCAGGCGGCCGATCAGGCTTTGATCGGCCTTGCTGGACGCTGCGGTGAAGGCGAGCGCGACCTCGCCCAAGCCCAGTTCGAACAGGCGATTGCCGCGGCGTGACTGGCAGTAATAGTCGCGCTTGGGCGTGGCGCGGCTAAGGATCTCGATCTGCCGGTCATTGAGGCCGAAGCGCCGATAGATGGCGGCGATCTGCGGCTCGAGCGCGCGCTCATTGGGCAGAAACAGCCGCGTCGGGCAGCTCTCAATGATGGCTGGCGCGATGACCGAGCCGTCGATGTCGGCGAGCGACTGGGTGGCGAAGACGACACTCGCATTCTTCTTGCGCAGCGTCTTCAGCCACTCGCGCAGCTGGCTGGCGAAGCCTTGGTCGTCGAGAGCCAGCCAGCCTTCGTCCACGATCAGCAGGGTCGGTCGACCGTCGAGCCGGCGCTCGATGCGGTGGAAGAGATAGGCGAGCACCGGTCCGGCAGCGCCGGTGCCGATCAGCCCTTCGGTCTCGAAGGCCAGCACATCGGCCTCGCCGATCCGCTCGGCCTCAGCGTCGAGCAGGCGCCCCCAGGGACCGCCGACGCAGAAGGGCTTGAGCGCCTGCTTGAGGGCCTGGCTTTGCAGCAGGACCGACAGTCCGGTCAGGGTGCGTTCGGCCTTCGGAGCGGAGGCGAGATTGTTGAGGGCGGACCAGACCAGCTCCTTCACGTCGGGGGTGACGTCCACCTTTTCGCGCGCGAGAACTGCGGCGACCCACTCGGCCGCCCAGGCGCGCTCGTCGTCGCCATCGATCCCGGCCAGCGGTTGCAAGGCCACGGGTTCGGCGGCGTCCTCGGCAAGCGATCCGCCCAGGTCATGCCAGTCGCCGCCCATGGCGAGCGCAGCCGCCCGGATCGATCCGCCGAAATCGAAGGCAAAGACCTGGGAGCCGGCATAGCGGCGAAACTGGAGCGCCATCAGCGCCAGCAGCACCGACTTGCCCGCGCCGGTAGGCCCAACCACCAGGGTGTGTCCGACGTCGCCGACATGGAGCGAGAAGCGAAACGGCGTCGACCCTTCCGTCTTGGCGAGAAAGAGTGGCGGGGCATCGAAATGCTCGTCCCGTTCCGGCCCGGCCCAGACCGCCGAAAACGGCATCATGTGCGCCAGATTCAGCGTTGAGATCGGGGGCTGGCGGACATTGGCGTAGACGTGACCGGGCAGGCTGCCGAGCCAGCCTTCGACGGCGTTGACCCGCTCGGCCATACAGGTGAAGTCGCGGCCCTGAATGACCTTCTCGACCAGTCGAAGCCGTTCCTCGGCGACGCGGGGGTCCTTGTCCCACACCGTCACGGTGGCGGTGACATAGGCCGTTCCGACCAGATCGGATCCCAGCTCCTGGAGCGCCAGATCGGCGTCGGCCGCCTTGTTCGCGGCGTCGGTATCCATCAAGGCCGAGGCCTCGTTGGTCATGATCTCCTTGAGCATGGCCGCGATCGACTTGCGCTTGGCGAACCACTGGCGGCGGATACGGCCGAGCACCTTGGCGGCGTCGGTCTTGTCCAGGCAGATCGCCCGCGTCACCCAGCGATAGTCGAAGGCGAGGCGATTGAGGTCGTCCAGCAGGCCCGGCCAGGTCTGCGAGGGAAAACCCATCACCGTCAGCGTGCGCAGATGAGCCTCTCCCAGGCGCGGCTCCAGCCCTCCAATCAGCGGCTGGTCGGCGAGGAAGGCGTCCAGGTGCATCGGCGTTTCGGGCACGCGGACCCGGTGCCGGCGCGTGGAGATGGTTGCGTGGAGATAGGTCAGCGTTTCGACATCGGAGAGCCAGGCGGCCTCGGGCATGAAGCCCTCGATCAGATTCAGGACCCGATTGGTGCGATCGATGAAGGCGGCGAGTTGCTCGCGCCCGTCGACTCCTGACTGGTCGCGTCCCTCATAGAGCCAGGCTTCGGCGCGTGCGGCGTCCTCCGCTGGCGGCAACCAGACCAGCGTGAGGAAATAAGACGACTCGAAATGCGCGCCCGCCTCGTCGAACTGAGCCCGGCGTTCATGGTCGACCAGGTTCGAGACGCCGTCGGGAAAGACGCCTGGCGGATAGGCGCCTGCCGCATGGCGCTGGGCCTCGACGAAGATGGCCCAGCCCGAGCCGAGCCGGCGCAGCGCGTTGTTGAGCCGTGAGGTGGTGGCGACGAGCTCGGCCGGCGTGGCGCTATCGAGATCCGGCCCGCGGAACCGGGCCGTGCGTTGAAAGCTCCCATCTTTGTTGAGGATCACGCCCTCGCTGACCAGCGCCGCCCAGGGCAGGAAGTCGGAAAGGCTTTGCGATTTGCCGCGATATTCAGCGAGATTCAGCATCGCGCCTGCCTCATGCGCCGAGATGGGTGGGGTAGCGCAGGTGGCGGCGGACAACCTCGACGAAAGCCGGATCGCGCTTTGCGGCCCACACTGCGGCCATGTGCCCGACGAACCAGATCAGCAGGCCGGCCAGCCACAAGCGGAGGCCCAGGCCCAAGGCGGCGGCAAGCGTGCCGTTGATGATGGCCAGTGACCGCGGCGCGCCGCCGAGCAGGATCGGCTCGGTGAGGCTGCGCCGGACCGGCGCATAGAAGCCGACGGCGGGTTCGTCCGCGCCGAGCATCAGATCAGCGCCCCGCCGCCAAAGGAGAAGAAGGACAGGAAGAAGGAGCTGGCGGCGAAGGCGATCGAAAGGCCAAAGACGATCTGGATCATTTTGCGGGCGCCGCCCGAGGTGTCGCCGAACGCCAGGGTGAGACCGGTGACGATGATGATCATCACCGCGATGATCTTGGCCACCGGCCCCTGGATCGACTCCAGGATCGACTGGAGTGGGGCTTCCCAAGGCATGTTGGAGCCGGCCGCATAGGCCGGCGCGGTCACGATGGCGAACAAGGCGAAGGTCGCGGCGCCGGTGAGGCGACGGCAAAGAGGGGTCATGGCAGATCTCCTGGCGAGGAAGGCAGCTGAGGGACGAGCCGGTAGTCGCCGTCGGGGCCGAGCCCCTCGACGTGCGTGAGTTCGGCCAGGCGGCGGGCGGCGCCGCGGCCCGACAGAACCGCAATGAGATCGATGGTTTCGGCGATCAGCGCGCGCGGGACGGTGATCACCGCCTCCTGGACCAGTTGCTCGAGCCGGCGCAGCGCCCCGAGCGCCGAACCCGCGTGCAGAGTGCCGACACCGCCGGGATGGCCGGTGCCCCAGGCCTTGATCAGATCGAGCGCCTCGCCGCCGCGCACTTCGCCGATGGGAATGCGGTCGGGGCGCAGCCGAAGCGCCGAGCGGACCAGATCGGTCAGGCTCGCAGCGCCGTCCTTGGTGCGCAGGGCCACAAGATTGGGCGCGGCGCATTGCAGTTCGCGCGTGTCCTCGATGAGGACGACGCGGTCGCCTGTCTGCGCCACCTCGGCCAGCAGCGCATTGACCAGGGTGGTCTTGCCGGTCGAGGTGCCGCCGGCGACCAGGATGTTCTTACGGGCGTGGACGGCGGCGCGCAGGCTCTGCGCCTGGTCCGCGCGCATGATCCCCGCCTCGACATAGTCCGACAGGGTGAAGACCGCGACCGCAGGCTTGCGGATCGCGAAGCTGGGCGCCGCGACCACAGGCGGAAGGAGCCCCTCGAAGCGCTCTCCGGTCTCGGGCAACTCGGCGGAGACGCGCGGATTGCCGGCATGAACCTCGGCGCCGACATGGTGGGCGACAAGGCGCACGATGCGCTCGCCATCGGCGGCGCTGAGGCGCGCGCCGGTGTCTTCCAGGCCGCCGGCGAGCCGGTCGACCCAGAGGCGTCCATCGGGATTGAGCATCACCTCGACGATGGCGGGGTCATCGAGGAAGGCGGCGATGTCGGCGCCGAGCGCGGTGCGCAACATGCGCGCGCCGCGGGCGAAGCTTTCGGATCGGAAGGCGACCGTGGTCACTGATGTCGTCCCGTTTCCTCGCGTCTCGCCGAAGGCGAGATCCTCAACGGGTCAATCAAGAAGCGGCGATCTGAAGCGGGTTCAACAGCGACGAGGGCGTAGTAGTGCGCTGGCGTACAACGGCAGGGAAACGGCGGTTTTAGTCCTCGTCGGCTTCGGTCTCGGCGGGAACGTCGCGGAGGATTTCGTCGGCGAAGCTGCGGCCCTTGGCGAGTCGCCGGCCCAAGGTCTCGACAAAGCCTTCGAAGCGCTCGCGGCCCTTGGCTTGCGCGGCGGCCTGGGCGGTGTCGGGCAGTGGCGGAACGGCCGTCAGCCAGAAGCGCACGAACAGGGCGATCGTCTCATTGCTGATCATGACGTGGCGCTCAAGCCGATCGATCTGGCGGGACATGCGATCGAGCCGGCGGGCCAGCGCCGCTTCAAGACGATCGGCGCCGTCGGGGGACAGGTGCGAAGCCAGCGCCGCCTGGACCACATCGCCTTGGGCGACGCGGCGGCGCCGCGCATAGTCGGCGAGATCCCGGCTGAGATCCGCCGGTATCCGGAAGGTCTGCTTGATTCTCGGGGGCGCCTTCACAGGACGATCCCGTCGTCGGGATCCAGGGCAGCCTGCCGCGCCAGGCCTCGCATACGCGCCTGTAGCGTCTGCGCTCGCATGCCATCCTCGTCCGGCTCGTCCTCCAGCACCTCGAACTCGCGCGCCGGCCGGTCCGTCTCGGGCGCGACGGCTTCGTGGGGCGGGATCTCAGGTTCGCGGCGAATGCCGGCGTTCGCCGGGTCCGCGTCGGCCTCCTCGCCGCCCACGGATGCGGCGGCAGCGGGCGACACGATCGGCGCCAAGGGGCTGAGGCGGCTCCAGTCGTCGCCGCGATCCTGACCACCCTGTGGCCCTGGCGCCTTGCGCGGCTTCACCGGCGCGGGCAGCAGACGGGCTTTGAAGCGGCGGTCCTCATAGTATCGGGCCTTCTTGGCGCGGATCGGGAACAGGCCGGAGACCAGGATGATCGCATCGGTCGGCGGCAGCTGCATGATCTCGCCGGGGGTCAGCAGCGCCCGAGCCGTCTCCTGGCGCGACACCATCAGATGCCCGAGCCAGGGCGACAGCCGGTGGCCGGCGTAGTTGCGTGCGTCGCGGATTTCGGTGGCGGTGCCCAGCGCGTCGCTGACCCGCTTGGCGGTGCGCTCGTCGTTGGTCGCGAAGCTGACCCGCACATGGCAGTTGTCGAGGATCGCATTGTTCGGGCCGTAGGCCTTTTCGATCTGGTTGAGGCTCTGGGCGATCAGGAAGCTGCGGATGCCGTAGCCGGCCATGAAGGCCAGGGCGGACTCGAAGAAGTCGAGGCGGCCGAGAGCCGGGAATTCGTCGAGCATCAGCAGCAGGCGGTGCCGGCGGCCTTTGGCGTCGAGGTCTTCGGTAAGCCGGCGGCCCACCTGATTGAGGATCAGTCGGATGAGCGGCTTGGTGCGGGAGATGTCTGAGGGCGGCACGACCAGATAGAGGGTCGCGGGCCGCCGCTGGTCGACGAGATCGCGGATCCGCCAGTCGCACCGGCGGGTGACCCCCGCCACGACCGGGTCGCGATAGAGCCCCAGGAACGACATCGCGGTCGACAGCACGCCCGATCGCTCGTTCTCGCTCTTGTTCAGCAGCTCGCGCGCAGCCGAGGCGACGACGGGGTGGACGCCGTCGTCGCCAAGATGAGGCGTGGTCATCATCGCGCGCAGGGTGGTCTCAATGGGGCGCCTCGGATCGGACAGGAAGTTGGCGACGCCGGCCAGCGTCTTGTCTGCCTCGGCATAGAGGACGTGAAGGATGGCGCCGACCAAGAGCGCATGGCTGGTCTTCTCCCAGTGGTTTCGCTTTTCCAGGGCGCCTTCGGGGTCGACGAGGATGTCGGCGATGTTCTGGACATCGCGCACCTCAGAGGCGCCGCGGCGGACTTCCAGCAAGGGATTGTAGGCGTCGGAATCGGCGTCGGTGGGATCGAAGCGCAGAACGCGGCTGAAGCGGGCGCGCCAGCCCGCGGTCAGGCTGAAGTTCTCGCCCTTGATGTCGTGAACGATGCAGGCGCCCGGCCAGGTCAGGAGCGTCGGGATAACCAGTCCGACACCCTTGCCCGACCGGGTGGGCGCAAAGCACAGCACATGCTCGGGACCATCGTGGCGCAGATAGTCCCGGCGATAGCGCCCCAGGACCACCCCGTCGGGGCCAAGCAGCTGAGCGGTGCGCAGTTCGCGCGCCGTGGCCCACCGCGCCGATCCATAGGTCGTCACGTTCTTGGCTTCGCGCGCGCGCCATACCGACATGCCGATGGCGACGGCGATCGAGGCGAAGCCGCCGGCCGAGGCGATCAGCGCGCCTTCGAAGAAGATCTGCGGCGCATAGGCGTCGAAGAAATACCACCACCAGAAGAAGGGTATCCATCCGGCCGGGGCCGCGGGCTATCGAGCGCAGACGTGCTGACCGCGCTCACCGCTTCTGGTCGAGGCAGAGTTCCTTGAGGCTTTCGATGCCGTGCTCGGTGAATTTGAGCGTCGCGCGA
>NZ_JBNBZS010000096.1:0-17662 GCF_049629625.1 Roseomonas chloroacetimidivorans
CTGAAGGGCGAGAACCAGTTGCCCAAGCTCATCCAGGGCGTCACATTCAAGAACGGCGTCGAGGTCACCAACACGCCAGCACAGAACGCCGCCTGATCACCGCGTCACCCAAATTCCCGCATAGCTCGTGATCACGCTCTGGCGGCTCACGCCGAGGCGGGCCGCAATGGCCCCGTTGGGCAACTCCGGCTCGGCATCGGCCGCCAGCACGATGCGCGCCCGCATCACCGCCGCCTGACCCGCACTGCGTCGACGGACCAGGTGCTGCAGCGCCTCGCGTTCCTGCTCCGTCAGCACCACCGCTGGCGCTCTCGGGCCACGTGCCATGGACGCCTTCCGCCAGAGACGCCCAACCTTACACCCCGCCCCAAGTGTCAGAGAGCCTCTAACTCAAACCACTAGTGGCGAAGCCCTTGGCCTGCCGTAGCGGGCGGTGGAAAACGAGCTACAGCATCAACACGAGCTCGATCGCCGCGTCCGAGCACCAGGCTTGGCCGCCGTGCGTGGTCCGCCGCGGCGCTTGCCACTCCGCCATGGCATCCTCATCGCGCCAGAGCGTCAGCCCCCCCGCCGCTTCAGGCCAGCCTCGTGGGCGGGCCAGTTCTGGACCCAGCCACGGGACCTCGGAATGCGACGACGCCGGGCAGCGTTACGCCTGAATGGCATGCTCGAGAGCGTAACGGCATGGCCAGAGCTGGGCTACCCGCCCTGGCTTCCTGCACCAACGCCAATCGCCGAAGCTTTTCGCACAGCCTCGACCGACAGCCTTAAATGTTCAGACCTCGGCCAACACGGCCTTGGCCTCGCCGACGCTGCCGGACGGGGATGATCAGCCAAACTGAGGATTATCATGACCTATATCGCCCCCCAGAACGCCACGAAGGCCGCCGACCACTTAGCAGGTCATGCCGAGCGGCATACCGAAGCGGGCTTCTCCACCGTACCAGCGCATCTCGAAGTTGCGGCTCAGCATTACGAGACGCTGAAGGTGTCTCTCGATCCGCACACCGGAACGTACTGGACCCATATGTGCCCACAGGGCCGGCCGAGCTTCAGCATGACACTTCTTCGCGACATCCTGGCCGTGCAAGCGTCGGTACAGCACCTTTTCGCCGCCCGCGAGGGCGAGCCTGGGCTTCCGGCCCAATATTACGTCATGGCTTCGAACGTCCCGGGGGTATTCAATCTCGGCGGCGACCTCGGCCATTTCGCCGAGCGCATCCGCTCGGGAGATCGCCAAGCGCTACTGCATTACGGCGAGACCTGCGTCGATGCGGTCTACGGCAACTCCATCGCCTTCGGCCTACCGCTGGTCACCATTGCGCTGGTTCAGGGCGATGCACTGGGCGGCGGCTTTGAATGCGCCCTGGCCTTCGACGTGATCGTGGCGGAGCGCAGCGCGAAGTTCGGCCTGCCCGAGATCCTCTTCAATCTCTTCCCGGGTATGGGCGCCTACAGCTTCCTTAGCCGCCGCGTGGGCCCGGTACAGGCTGAGAAGATGATCACAAGCGGTCGTATCTACACTGCTGAGGAGCTGCATATGATGGGCGTGGTCGATGTCCTGGCCGAGGATGGGCAGGGCGAAGTTGCGGTACGCGAGTACATCGTAAAGAATCAGCGCAGGCGGAACGCCTATCTCGCCATGTACCGCGCCCGCCGACGCGCGAATCCTATCACCCTACAGGAGCTGCGCGACATCGTCCGGGTCTGGGCCGATGCCGCCATGGAGGTCAGCGACCTCGATCTGCGGATGATGTGCCGCTTGGCGGCCGCGCAGGACCGGCGCATGGCGGCCCTGCAGGACAGGGCCAAGGTGGCCTGACCAGCACCGGTTGATCGGGAAGGGGAAGGAAGCGCAGGGCGCCATCGCGCCGCCGGCACGGCCGGTACGATGGCGCCCGCTCGCAGCCGCTGCAGGGCTCGACAACGCCGCGCTCAGCCACGCGGCGAGCCTCTAATACCGGAGCGCCGGGCCAGGGCCTCGCGGGCCCGGTCTATCTCGCCAGAGATGCGGGTGAGATAGGAGCGTCCCTGGCGCGGCAGTTCGCTGGCCGGCAGGTGTTCGATAAAGCTGCATAGCTCGAACAGGGCATGCGCGCCAAGATTGGCAGCGCCGCTCCGGATGGCGTGCACGGTGGAGCGGAAGGCCGAGACGTCCTGCTCGCTGATCGCGATGTCGAGCCGGATCAGATGGTCCTCCGCATCTTCCAGGAAGTCCCGCGCCAGCTCAGCCAAGAACTGCGGCCCGCCGAGGGCTTCAAGCCCCGCGAGCGTCGCCTCGTCCAGCGGCGGTCTGGAGGAAGGCAGCTGGACCTGCTGCTGGCCGGCCCCGGCGCCATTGGTGCCCTCCGGCGAGGAGGTATCATTCGCCAGCGCCTCGATCGAGGCGAGCAGCTTGCTCGGCTCGACCGGTTTGGTGAGATAGGCATCCATTCCGGCGTCAACGCAGAGCTGCCGGGTCTCCGGCGTGGCGTCGGCGGTGAGCGCGATGATGGGCACCCGTCGCTCACCCATGGACGCGAACCGATACAGCTTCACCGCCTCCAGCCCGTCCATGACTGGCATGTTCACGTCCATCAGCACCACATCGAAGCTCTCGCTCTCCATTGCCTCTAATGCCTGCTCGCCATTGGCCACCAGCTGCGTGCGGTGGCCCGCCCGCTCCAAGATGGCGTTGAGGACGCGGCGGTTAATCTGGTTGTCATCGGCGATCAGCACCGAGAGCGGCCGGCTGGCGGGAGCCAGCGGCGTGGGGGCCGTCTCGCCCGGCGGCAGCACGTCACCGTCCAGCAACGCGAGGGCCGACCTCCAATTGTTCTTATCCGCATCTTCGGGCACCATCAGTGCGTATTCATGGCGCAGCGCAACCTTCGGTAAGCCCTGCACACCTCGTTGGCACAGCACTAGTACTAGCTCGCGGCGGGGCGCGGCCGCGCGCAGTGCCCCGGCGATGTCTTCGGGTGTGCCCTCCAACGCCTCCGGCACCACCACCACGACTTCCACTGCGGCCGAATCGATCAGCACCCCCCGCGCCGCCTCGAGCGAGCTGGCTCGCAGCGGGCGATGCCCTAGCCCCTGCAACACCGCGCCGATGCGCTCGATTCGTTCCCCCGGCGCGCCCAGGAGGAGGATGTCCCGCGGCGACGGATGGGGCCGCTCGCCCTCCGCGAGAGGCAGGTCCAGGGTAAACCAGAAGGTGCTGCCGACGCCCGGGGCACTGTGCACCCCGATGTCGCCGCCGGACAGCAGCACCAGCCGACGGCAGATCGCCAACCCCAGCCCGGTGCCGCCGAACCGGTGAAGGATACTTTCATTAGCCTGGGCGAAGCTGTCGAAGATGCGCTCCTGCGCCTCAGGCGCGATGCCAATACCAGTGTCCGAGACCTCGCAACGCAGGCGGACGAGGCTGGCCCCGAGCGGCTCAGCGTCCAGCGCCATCACCACCCCACCCTGCTGGGTGAACTTGATCGCATTGCCCACCAAGTTGAGCATGACATCGGTGAGCTGCTGCGCATCGCAGACGAGCCGCGGCGGCAGCCGCAGCGTGGTATGCGCCGAAAGCCTCAGCCCCTTCTGCCGCGCCTGCGTCCCCAACAGCCGCCGCACATCGGCCATCAATACCAGCGGATCAATTTCGGCGGTGCGAGTCGGCATGCGGCCGGCCTCGATACGCGAGAAGTCCAGGATGCTCTCGATCAGGGAGAGCAGCGAGCGCGAGGCGCGGTCCACGGTTTGCACCATGTCGCGCTGCTCGCTGTTCAGCCGGGTCTCGCGAAGCAGAGAGCCCATGCCGATGATCGCCGTCAGCGGGGTGCGGAGCTCATGGCTAACACTGGCCAGGAACAGGCTCTTCGCCCGGCTCGCCTCCTCTGCCTGGTGGGTCGCGCGGGATAGTTTCCGAACCAGGGTGGCGGCATAGAGCGGCACCACGACCAATCCCATCAGCAGCCCAACCGATAGATAAGGCTGGTTCCGCCAGAATGGCGCGGCGAGGATGACCGCGGCGAACTCGGTCACGCTCAGCACCATGGCCGCGTGCAGCCAGGGCACTCCGAAGCGGAAGCCGTTACCCAGCACCAGCCAAAGATAGAGCGGGAAGAGAACTGCCGTCTGGTGGCCGCCTACCCAGAGCTCGAGCGAGATGATGGTAACGTCCATCACCATCGCGAAGCCGCGCCGGGCCGGATTGCGCGCCGGGCGGAGAAGGATGTGCACGAACAGCCCGACCGTCAGCACCGCATAGACGATGCAGATCTTCCACACGGCCCAGCTCGTATCCGGCAGCACCGCGAAATAGGTAGCCGCGGCAAGCACGAAGCCGAGCCGGTTGAAGCTCATTTCATGCTCAGTATCGGGCCGGCCGCGTAGCGACCTGAATAGGCGGCCGAGCGCCCCCCAGAGCTTTGGCCGGGAGGGCTGGGAAGCGGTCCCAGGAGGCTGCGAAGGGTGGGAGCGCGAATGCTCTGGCATCCCCGGCCCGCCTCTCACACCGGGAGGTCCGGTGCCGTCATGTCGTCACGGCCGCGACACCGTTGGCCAGCATGAAGGCAGCGAACTCGTCGGCAGGCATCGGCCTAGCCACGAGATAGCCTTGCATCTCGTCACAGCCGCTGGCCCGCACCTCGGCGGCCTCCTCCTGCGTCTCGATCCCCTCCGCCGAGACCTGCAATCCCAGCCCGTGGCCCAACTGGACGATCGTGCGTACGATGGCGGCATCCGGCGTGCCAGGCGCGAGCCCGCGAATGAACGATCGGTCGATTTTAAGCCGATTCACCGGCAGGTGCCTCAGATAGGACAGAGCGGAGTAGCCCGTTCCGAAATCATCGATTGAGAGGCGGACGCCTAACTCACGCAGCCGCCGCAAGGCGGCATCCGTGCCCGTACCAGTGCCGTGCTGCACCAGCGCCCCTTCCGTCAGCTCGAGGTCGAGTTCCTGCGGCCGCAGTCCGGTGGCAGCCAGCGTCCGCTCCAGAAGCGGGATCAGATCGGGCCGCTCCAGCTGCACCGGGGAAATGTTGACCCCAATCCGGAGCGGCGTCATTCCAGCCGCCCGCCACGCCGCCCCCTGCCGGCAGGCCGCCTCGAGCACCCATTCGGTGATTTGCCACATCAGCCCGGCCTCCTCTGCGACCGGCAGGAACTCTGCCGGGGAGATCAGGCGGCCGCCAGCGAGTTGCCAGCGCAACAGCGCCTCGGCGCCGGTCACGCGCTGTGTCTTCAGGCAGAGCTGCGGCTGGTAGTGCAGCACCAGCTCGCCCCGGGTCAGGCCGGCGCGCAGGTCCGTCTCCATCTGTGTCCGGGCCCGGACACGGGCGTCCATTTCGTCATCGAAGAACCGAAAGGATCCGCGGCCATCGGCCTTCGCCTGGTACATTGCCAAGTCGGCGGCGCGCAGCAGGTCCCCTCCCGATGTGCCATGCTGCGGAAAGAGGCTAACGCCGATGCTGACGCCCACCCCAAGCTCGCGTCCCTGGATCATGAAGGGCTCCACAGCCGCACGGGCAACACGATCGGCCAGCGCGGCAGCCTCTTCGCGGGAGGCAACGCCGGCCTGCAGGATGGCGAACTCGTCCCCGCCCAGCCGCGCCACGAGGTCGCACGGCCGGACCAGACCACCGAGCCTGAGCGCCATCTCCCGCAGCAGTACATCCCCGGTCCGATGGCCGAATACATCGTTGACGGCCTTGAACCGGTCCAGATCCACGAAGTGGAGCGCAAACTCGCCCTCCCCTCCCCGGACGGCGGCGGCGAGGCGCTGCGTCAGCAGCGTGCGGTTGGGCAGGTTGGTCAGAGCATCATGATGCGCCAGATGGTGCAGGCGCTGCTCGGCAAGCTTCCGCGCGGTGATGTCCAGGGAGGAAGTGAGCACGCTCACCACCCGCCCAGCCGCGTCCCGGAGCGGCGCCTTGGCCGTTAGCAGTATCTGGCGCTGGCCCTTGCTGTCCTGGCGCTCCTCCTCATAGGCCGGCATGGCGAGACCGCGCTCGAATACGAGGCGGTCGACCCTGCGGCTTTGCGCCCCAGCTGGCCCTAGCAGCTCGGCCATGTCACGCCCAACTAATTCGGCCGGAACCGTGTTCAGTGCCGCGGCCAGATGGGCATTTGCGAAAACACAGCGCCCGTTGCGGTCCGCCGCGCTGATATAGGCAGGGACCGTGTCGATTACCTGGGCCAGGGCCTCGCGGCTGTCACGCAGCAGGCGCTCGCGGGAGCTCTCACTCTCCGCCAGCTCCCGCTCGAGCACACTCGCATGCAGGCGCAACTGCTGCTGCTGCCGCCGCAACGCCAGAAGGTTGCGGACACGGGTGCGGAACTCGACATGGTCGACCGGACTGAGCAGGAAGTCGGTGGCCCCCGCTTCCAGCGCGGCGAGCCGGAAGCTGCGGTCCTGGAACACCGTCACCACTACGATAGGTAAATCGGCTCCGAACGGCATGGCGCGGACCCGCCGCGTGAAGTCGGCGCCGTCCAGGCCAGGCATGCGGAAGTCCGTTATGATCAGGTCGGGCTGGTTCACTTCCAGCCAGAGCAGCGCCTCCTCCGGAAGCGCGAAGCTCTCAATGCGCGCACCTTCCACCGTCGCGGCAAGTCTCGTATAGACTCGGCGGTTGGTGTCCTGATCATCGACGATCAGGATCAGCGATGTCGTCAAGCGGAGCGGCTTTCTACTGCTCGATTTATCTGACCGGACTAATCTGCGGTTGCAATGCTGCCGCGAGAACACGCGAATCTTCATGCATGGGCTGCCAATGTCAAGTTTTACCGCAATGCCCCTGGATCAACCCCGGCGCGAGCGACACGCCTCTCCATTCAGGTTCAGCTCAGGTTGCCCGGGTTAGGCATGGCAGGCGTGACCGGCAGCTTCACGCCCATCTCGGGCACTGAGGGGCATTCTGCCGACGCTCAGAACCGGGCACCTTTGCTGCGAAAGGCCCGAGCAGCAGAAGCTCAAGCGTGTCACAGAGACCCGCGCAAGAGGCCGAAGGGGCCGCGAACGCACCGTCCCACGGTCAAACATCGAGGCGCCTCTCCGGCCGTTCAGAGAGCCACTGCCCTATCTAAAGCGCGATTTCGCGAAGTCGTGAGTTCATGGGCCACGGCGCTGCGGGGCAGACCTAGGCGTGTTGCCATCGCGTCGGACTACGCCACGGCCTTCCCTATGCCCGTGACGGCCAATGCGCCCCGACATGCCCACTAGCCCTCGGCGGCGCAGCAATCCGGGCGCACGCGGCTCTTGTGGAGAACCCTGGCTGACCAAGCGGAACCAGCCCCACCTGCCTCATTCTTCGGGCTAGATCGGCTTACATAAAAGCCGCGCGGCATTGATGGCGCGCTCCTCGGCGGCGAGCAGCTCCTCATGCGAGGGCTTAGATCTGGATACCAAAAGGGCGGCCATCAGCACGCCAAGCAGTTCGTCGGCAGCAGTGATGCGCTGCGTTCGCGCATACTCAACCCGATCTTTCGTGGCGCGAATGGTGCAATCGAGGCCGCTGCTCCCTGTGGTAGCGCGCCTTAGACGCTTTTGTTCGAAGTCCCGGTCCATTCAAACTTCGCCATTGCGTCATTGCAGCCTGACCCAAAGTCGCAATGCTACACTCGCATAGCCACGCATCGCGCACGTGACAAATTGGCCATTCAAGCTCCTTGATCAGAATTTTCGCGAAGGATTAGCGTTCCGACCACGCCACGAACGCAGAGCCTATGATGAAGGACCGGGTGTCTCAGCCTGCCGGCGACGGGCTGGAGCAAGGACATTGGCAAGTTGACGGCCGGTGGTTGTGGCGACTGAGCCGGGGCAGTCTGACGGGATGACGCCAGACCCCGCCACCTGCCCTGGATACCGCTTTCCGGCTGAGGTCATCCGCCATGCCGTGTGGCTCAGTCATGTGGTCAGCCTGAGCCTGCGGGAAGTGGAGCTGATCCTGGCCGGGTGGGGCATGACCGTCACGCATGAGGGCATCCGGCACTGGTGCCGCAAGTTCGGTGCGGGGTGCGCGGCCAAACTGCGGCGGCGTCGGCCGAAGCCGGGCGACACCTGGCACCCCGATGAGGTGTTCCTGCGCATCAGCGGTGTGCTGCATTACCTCTGGCGAGCGGTGGACCAGCACGGCGTGGTGCTGGATATCCTTGTTCAGGATCGGCGGAACGGAAGTGCAGCCGAGCGGTTCTTCAGGCGCCTGCTTGCTGGGCTCAAGTACAGGCCGCGTCGGCTGGTCACTGACGGGCTGAAGAGTTACAGCGTGGCGAGGGGCGAGCTCCTGCCGGGGTCCGGCATCGAAGCGGTCGCTACCTGAACAATCAGGCGGAGAACTCGCATCGGCCTACCCGCGGGAGAGAGCGGCAGATGCAGCGCTTCAAGTCAGCCGAGCAGGCCCAGCGCTTCCTCTCGGCACGCGGCATGATCTATGGCCATTTTCGTCCGCGCCGGCACCTGATGACGGCCGGAGAGTACGGGCGCGCCCGGACCAAGGCGTTTCGGATCTGGCAACAGGAGACGTGTGCCCAAGCGGCCTTGTAATCCTTCCGCACCCTCCTCACGCGGCCAAACTCACCTTCCCATCGAACAACTTGCCAATGCCCTCGGCGAGCAGCCGGGCCCAACGCTCCGTGGGCTCAGCAAGATGCTCATAAGCCCGGAGATGGCCCATTTGGTTCAGCGGCCCGGACTCCGTCGTATAGTAGCCGACCATCCGCTGAGGATTGGCTTCTGGATGGCCATTCCCTCCGCGTCATAGGCCGCGACATAAGCCCCAGCCTGCCCGGTCTGCAGCGTATAGATCCGGTTTTCGGCGATCATTTGGTGCTCTTCCCCTAAGGAGCGCTTGCATTTCCGCCCCTGTTGGCCTTACCAATCTGGTATGACCAGTTCTCGCGGACGTCAAAGCGGTATGCTGGAAAGCGCCAGCCCCGTGCCGGATGAGCGGGCCAATCTCATCGGCCGGCTTCTGCACTTCGTTGCCCATCGCCGCCTTGAGCCCGGCGACCGTCTGCCTTCGGAGCGCGAGCTGGCCGAGCGCTTCGGCGTTGGCCGCGGCGCGGTGCGGGAAGCACTGGCCGTGCTCGAGACGCTGCGCATGGTCGAGCGTCGGCCGAACTCCGGCATCTATCTCCGCCCGGTGGAGAAGCAGGGCTCCATCGAGGCCCTTGTGCTGCAGGCCGAGTTGGGCATCCCGCTGACCGAGGCGGAGGTGCGGGAGGTGGTGGAGCTGCGCCGCATTCTTGAGCTGCAGGGCGTTCGGATAGCCGCCGAGCGCCGGCAGGAGGACGATATCGCGCGCCTCGACGACGTCCTGACCGCGACCGACCGCGCCATCGCTGCCGGCGAGAACCCCGCCGACTACGACGCGGCCTTCCACTTGGCGATGGTGGAGGCCACGGGAAACCACGTGTTCCTGCGTGTGGTGAACGCCTTCTACCTCATGTCCCGCAATCGCCGCCGCGCTTACTTCGCCGACGGCACGCGGGCACCGCTCTCGCAGGCCCAGCACTGGGCGATGCGAGACGCGGTGGCCGCGGGCGATCCGGACCGCGCCGAAGCCGCCATGGACGGTCATCTGCGCGGTGTCGAGAGCTACTGGATGAAATTGCTGGAACGGCGCGCACGCGGGGACTGAACCGGCGGCGCTCACACGGGGAAACAGAAAAGAACATGAAGGTCACGGACGTCATCTGCCACGTACCGCAGTCGAAGGTGGAGCAGCCCTTCACCTCCGCGCGCAGCTGGCACTACGCCACGCGCGCTTCCTGCACCATCGAGATCCGGACGGATGAGGGCATTACCGGCTGGGGCGAGTGCTACGGCCGCGCTGAGGAGGCGGTCCGCATCCTTGCCGGCGAGCGGCCACGCTCCTTCATCAACCCCGAGGCCTGGGAGGCATCACCCGCCAAGCGCACGGCCCTTGGCGGCACCGCCGATCAGCTGCAGCCCGCATGAGGATCCGCCGCATCCACGCCACCTGGTGCCGCGTGCCCATTCCCTATGAACGGCAGCACACCAGCGATTTCGGCCGCGTGCCGACCTTTGACTCCGTCATCGTGCGGGTTGAGACCGATTGCGGGATCACCGGCTGGGGCGAAGCCAAGGCAGGTGTCGGCAGCGCCGCCGCCTGCGCCGGACTCGCCGCCATCATCAATGACGACTACGCGCCGCTGCTGGTCGGCCAGGACCCGCGCGACATCTCCCGCCTCTGGGACGTGATGTACAACACCCCGCGCGAGGGCTACGCGGTTGCCAGCGGCTACGCCCTACCGCAGGTCGGCCGCCGCGGCCTTTCCATCTCCGCCATCGCCGGCGTGGATGTCGCGCTGTGGGACATCCTGGGCAAGTCGCTCAACGTTCCCGTCTGGCGCCTGCTGGGTGGCAAGCGAGTGGACCGCATGCCGGCGTATGCCTCCGGCGGCTGGGCCGATGCGGCGAATATCGGCGCCCAACTTCAGGGCTATTGCGATACGGCCGGCTTCCGCGCGGTGAAGATGCGCGTTGGCATAATGGACGGCTCCCCTGCCCGCTCGGCCGCACGGGTGCGGGCGGCGCGGCAAACGCTCGGCCCGGATATCCGCCTGATGGCGGATGCCCACGGCACCTGGACTGTCGCCGAGGCCCGCGCCTTTGCTCGCATGGTGGAGGACTGCGACCTCTTCTGGTTCGAGGAACCCGTCAGCGCCGACGACAAATCCGGCATGGCCGAAGTTCGCCGCTCGTCCTCCGTGCCCATCAGCGCGGGCGAGAGCGAATTCACCCGCCACGACTTCCGCGAAATCTGCGAGCTGCGTGCGGCTGACGTGCTGCAACCCGATCTGGCGATTGCCGGCGGGCTAACGGAAGGCCTGCGCATCTCCGCGCTGGCCTCCGCCTTTAACCTCCGCCTCGCCCCGCATCTGTGGTCCGGCGCCCCCGCCTTCGCCGCCGGCATGCACCTGGCTGCGACGCAGAGCGCGGGCTTCATCCTCGAATACTCGCTCGGCCACAACCCGATGCTGCATGACCTCATCGAGGAGGATTTTCCGGTGGAGGACGGCCATATCGCCATCCCCGACCGTCCCGGCCTCGGCATCACCGTGCGCGAATCCTTTCTCGCGCAGTACCGCCAGGGGGAGCGGGTATGAAGATCGCATCCGTCGAGGCCTTTCCGACCTCCTTCCCCATGCCGGAGGGCGCGGGCGTCTTCCTCGGCGTCGGGCGCGCGATGAAGCGAGATGCGGTGGTAGTGAAGGTAACCACTGAAAGCGATGTCGTCGACTGGGGTGAGAGCCATCACGACGGCAATGCCGGTTATTTCGAGGCGGACGTATCGCGGGCGAACCCGTTCCGCAACCTGCTGGTCAGCGAGGCCCGGCGGATTGGTGGGGATGGCTGCGTGCGCCCGAACGAGGCGCCCGGCATCGCCGTGGAAGTCGATGAGAACTGGCTGCCTTCCCACCCCACCATCAAGCCGCCCGGCCGCCTGTAAACCGCGTTGCTAACGACTGCCCCGCAACGAGGGCGGCGCAAAGCAGAAGGACACGTCCATGAAGCTCATTCCGCGCCGTGGCATTGCCGCCGCCACGCTGACAACAATGCTCCTGGCAGCCCCGCTCGCCGCCCGTGCGGCGGATTCGCCCTTCACCCGCGACAACCGCTTCCTCAGACCCTCCTCGGAGGGCGGAACCTCGGACCTGCTCGGCCGCACCCCGATGGAGCAGATCGGGCAGCATGCGGCAGTGGAGAACGGCACCGGCATCGGCGGCGTGGTCGCCACGCAGGACCTGGTCCGCAGCGCGCCGGATGGCCACACCATCCTGCTGGCCTCCATGGGTGGCATTGCCGAAGCCGTGCGTATCGCCGCGCTTACCCCGGGCATCGATCTCCAGCTTGCATTGCATCTCTGGTCGGCGCGTGGGCTTTCGCCGGTGGCCGGAACTTAGCCGTAAGCCAGAGTGCAGGTGTTATCCTGAAGCACCCATTGGCTCAAAACCCAATGCTGCATGCCTTTGTCGAGGGGACATTCTCCGTGGTGAACGGCGAGGTCCAAATCCCCGACAGACCGGGTTGGGCATTACTGCGCGAGGATGTTCTAATGAGGTACACGCGCCAGATCTGAGACGGTAAGCACTTCAAAGCCGCATCGAGAAAAGAAGCGCGGCTAATGAGAGGGAACAGGATGATAGATCGTCGAACTCTACTCGCAGCCGCAGCTGTGCTTCCAGCGACATCTGTGCTCGCCCGCGCGGATGCCATCTCGTCTTATCCGGACCGCCCCGTGAAGATTGTCGTGCCTGCGCCGCCCGGCGGGCAATCCGACATCACCATGCGCCTCATTCTCGAGGGTATGCGTGGATCTTTCGGGCAGCCTCTCGTCGTTGAAAACCGCGGCGGGGCAAGTGGTGCCATCGGTATCGACTATGTGTCGAAACAGCCGGCCGACGGCTATACGCTGCTCGTCAGCGTTGCCGGAAGCCTCGTGGTGAATCCGCTGTTCGACAGCCGCGTCCAATTCGATGCGCTACGGAACTTCGATCCTATAACCCAGTTCGGCCTGTCGACGAATTGCCTTTTTGTGCGCTCTGATTTGCCGGTGAAGAGCCTGCACGACCTGGTGCAATACGCAAAGGCGAGGCCGGGAGAGCTGAGCTACGCATCCATCGGCAATGGCACCATTTCCCATATCTATACGGAGCTCTTCGCGAACACTGTGGGGATCAACCTCCTGCATGTTCCATTCAAGGGTGGCTCCGCCGCAGTACAGGAGCTGATCGCCGGCCGATTGGATATGATGATCATTGATTTTACGACCGGCGATCAACCGATGCGCGAAGGTTTACTGCGTGGGCTTGCGGTGACAGGCGTCAAGCGTTGGCCTCTCTCTCCGGAGATTGCTACGTTTCAGGAGCAGCAGGTGCCTCTGGACCTTATCGGCTGGAACGGTCTCTTTGCACCGAAAGGCACGCCGCGGCCGATTCTGAACCGCCTTTCGGAAGCGGCGAATAAGGTGGTGCAAAATCCGGCAAACCTCGACCGTTTCCTAAAGATCGGCCTGCTCCCGAGCGGCACCACGCCGGATGAGTTTGAGACGGTCATTCGCTCCGACACGGAAAAATGGCGCGAGGCCGTTAGGATGTCCGGCGCCAAGCCCGAATAGCAGGCGCTGGAGGATAGCAGGGCCGCCCCGTGTGCGCGGCGAGCGACGCAGTGACTGTTCCGAACCGAGAGGACATACGACATGCGGCAAAATAAACTTCGGGAACTTCTGAGTTCCGGCAAGCCCACCCTGGGAACTCATCTGCTGTCGACATGGCCTACGCTGGTTGAACTGGTCGGAGCGGCCGGAGCGTTCGATTATATCGAATTCACCGCCGAGTACGCGCCCTTCGATCTCTATGACCTCGACAATCTTGGTCGCGCTCTAGAGCTGAAGGATCTCGTCGGCATGATCAAGGTCGAACAGACGCAATGGACCCACCAGGCCATGCGCGCGATCGGTTCGGGCTTCCAATCCGTGCTATTCGCTGACGTCCGCACGGTGGATGATGCCAGGGCCTGCGTCGCGGCCGTGCGTGCCGAGACACCGGGAAAGAATGGACGCCTTGGTGTCGGAATGCGGAGGGATGTGGGAACCGTTCTGGAAGTAGGGCGTCCCTCCTACGTCGAGGCGTTGGATCAGGTCGTCATAGCGCTCATGGTGGAAAAAGCGGAGTGCGTCGAGGACCTTGACCGGATTCTGTCCGTTCCGGGGATCGACATGGTCCAGTTCGGGGCAGCGGATTATTCGATGAGCATCGGCTTGCCCGGCCAGTTCTCTCACTCCGACGTTAAGAAGGCAGAGCGTCATACCATCGAGCTGGCGCTCACGAAGGGGCTCCATCCCCGTATTGAGTTGCATGATCTCGAACGCGCGCCCGAGTATATCGAGATGGGCGTGAAGCACTTCTGTATCGGCTGGGATGCACGCATACTGTACAACTGGTGGTCCGCCAGTGGCAGTGGCATGCGGGCCTTGTTGGGCCAAGCTTCTCCGTTGGCTGCCCCGCCGCCGCCCACGGGTGGCATTTACTGAAGGCGTTGCCCTTGGTTCGGACGATCCGTGGGCATGGCGCTCTCTATGACGTGCCTCCGGCGGATCGAGTCCTTCATGATCAACGGCCGCGCCCGCTGATGCGCAGGCCTCGTTTCCGGGGAAGAGATGAAACCTGACGTCCTGATGATTGGCGGCCTGATGCCGGACCTCGAGGCGAGGCTGGAGCGGAGTTGCACGCTGCACCGGCTGGCCGGGGTGGTGAACCGAGAACCCTTCCTAGCTACGGTCGCACCGACGATCCGCGGCATCGTCACGGGCGGCGTGACGGGCGCCAGCCGCGCTCTGATGCAGTCCATGCCGAAGCTGGAGATCGTGGCGGTGAACGGCATCGGCACGGATGCTGTGGACTTGGACTATGCGCGGTCCCACGGGATCCGGGTGACGACGACGCCTGACGTTCTGACCGAGGACGTGGCCGATCTAGCTATGGCGCTGATGCTGGCCACCGCTCGGCAGCTCTGCACGGGCGATCGCTATGTGCGCCAGGGGCTCTGGGGCAGTCACAGCTTGCCACTGGCGCGTAAGGTGAGCGGCAAGAAGCTTGGCATTCTCGGCCTCGGCCGTATTGGCCGCGCCATCGCGCGTCGGGCTGAGGGCTTCAACATGGAAATAGCCTACACCGATGTCGTGCCGATCTCAGGCGTCACCCACAGGCACGAGCCCTCGTTACTGGCCTTGGCGCGTTGGGCCGACATTTTGGTCCTGGCGGCCTCGGGAGGGATCGGCTCGCGCGGGATCGTCGATGCGGAAGTGCTCGATGCGCTCGGGCCCGAGGCCATGCTGGTGAATGTCGCGCGTGGCAGCATCGTCGACGAACCGGCACTGGTCCGGGCCCTGCAGGAGGGGCGGCTTGGTGCCGCCGGCCTCGACGTCTTCGTGGACGAACCCCGTGTCCCGGAGGCGCTTTGGCGCATGGACAACGTTGTCCTGCAACCGCATCGCGCCTCGGCTACCGTCGAGACGCGCGTGGCTATGGGCGAACTGGTAGTGAAGAACATCGAAGCACAGTTCGCCGGACTACCCCTGCCAAGCGCGGTGGTCTGAGGAGGGCGGAATGAGGATGGAACGCATCAGGATGCTTCATTGCAGGCGGACTGGCGCAGTTCCTCATCCTGAAGGTCACGGCGGACTATGGGTTAGATAACGCTCGACACCAATTTTGACTTCAAGATGGAAAGGATTCTGCGCCTTTCTCCTGTCGCCAGATACGGCACGAACCTTTCGAGTTCAATTTTTCTGGATGACCGGCGGCAGATTGTGCAGACGAAGGCAAACGCGGCCACTCAAACTCAGTGGACGCGGCGCTCAACGAGTTTAAGGGAGGAAGCAAATGAAAAGACGTACTCTTCTTGCCGCGCTCGGCGCGCCGGCGCTGGTAGCCGAAGCGCGGGCGCAGGCGTTTCCCACGCGCCCGGTCCGAATGGTCATCGGCTTTCCACCCGGTGGCGGCTCCGACCAAGTGGGGCGGCCGATCGCGCAGCGCATGCCGGACATCCTCGGCCAGCCGGTAGTCGTGGAGAACCGCGGCGGCGCAAACGGCAACTTGGCGCTGGAAAACGTCGCGAACAGCCCGGCTGACGGTTATACGATCTGCCACGTCAATAACAGCGTCATTGCCGTCAATCCCTTGCTGTATCGCAACCTTCCGTTCAACGCGATGCGTGACTTCGAACCGCTGGGGACCGTGACAGTCGGCGGGCTGATCATCACCGTTCCCGCCAGCATGCCTGTGCGCAGCCTTCCCGAGTTCATCGCCTATGCGAAGGAGCGTCCAGGAAAGCTCAACTTTGGATCGGGTGGTCAAGGCAGTACCACACACCTGGGTTTCGAGCTCTTCGTCCGGCATACCGGTGTCCAGATCACGCATGTCCCCTACCGCGGTAGCGCGCCCGCGCTGCAAGACATGCTGGGGGGCTCGATCCACCTGATGATCGATGGGGTAAATGTCAGCAAGGCGACCATGGATGCGGGGCGCGTGCGGGCGCTGGCCTTCCTCGGCGCGCAGCGCCATCCGCTCCTGCCAGACCTGCCCACCGCTTCCGAGCAGGGCCTTCCGGGACTGATCGTGCCCAGCTGGCAGGGCTTTGTCGCGCCATCTCGCACACCCCCGGCGGTGCTTGATCGCTTAGAGGCCTCACTGCGCCACGCAACTGACCACCCGGAGGTGCAGGCGGCCTTTAGCGCCGGCGGTACTATCGGACGCTTCCAGGATCGCGCGACGATGAGCCAGCTGATCCTGGAAGAGATGGACCGTTGGCGCCCGATCATAGCCGATATCGGCCTGAAGCTGGACTGAGATGATACGGCACCGTGATGTTCTTGCGGCGGTTAAGCAGCAGATAACGCTGAGTGAGCCGGTTCGGGCGGGCGGCAGGGATCTGTCAGAGCTCGCGCCAGGGGTGGTCGGATTGGCGAGGTGGGGCAGGTGTGGATAGGCTCCTTACGGGTTGAAGGGCGGCTGGGAGCCTGGGATGGGGTGCGTGGACTGCGGTTCGGAGGAGGTAACTGAGCGGCGGGACCGTACGGCCCAGGGTTACCGGCGCTTCCGGTGCCGCGCCTGCGGCCGAGGCTTCAACGAGCGCAGCTCTGGGGTGCTGAGCAGGGCGCAGTACCCGAGCGACGTCATCGCACTGATGGTGCTGTGGCGGCTGCGCTACCGTCTGCCCCTGCGCGACCTGGCCGAGATGTTCCTCATCCGCGGCATTGCGTTCAGCCACGAGGCGGTCCGCGACTGGGAGGCGAAGCTCGCACCGATACTGACAAGCGGCCTTCGGCAACGCCGGCGCCGCAAGGACGGCGCCGCCCGCCGCTCCTGGCACGTTGACGAGACTTATCTGAAAGTCCGTGAACGCTGGTGCTATTTGTACCGGGCGATCGACAGGAACGGCGACCTCGTTGATGCCATGCTGAGCGAGCACCGGGACATGGCGGCCGCCAAGGCGTTCTTCCGCTCGGCCAAGTCGGCCACCGGCATCGTCCCCAGCCAAGTCACCACGGACGGGCACGGCTCCTACCCACGGGCGATCCGCTCGACACTGGGCAAGCGGATTATGCGCCGGAACAGCGCATTCAAGAATAACCGGCTTGAGCAAGATCACCGCGGCATAAAAGGCCGCATCCGATGTACGCGCGGGTTCAAGAGCTTCACCTCGGCCGAGCGCTTCTGTCGCAGTTACGACGAACTCCGCAACCACCTCCGCCCTCGCGTCCGCTACAACCAGCATGTTCCCGCCAATCGCCGTCGCGTGCTTCATCTCCGTCGTGCGGCAACCGTCCTCGCAAATCTTGTGGCAGGATAGGCTGACACGCCAGCCGGCGTGTGACGGCGTCTCTGGCGCGTGAGCTGATAGAACCCGCGAGGGGCGATTTCGTCGTCGTCACCGCGGCATCAAGCAGCGTGGGCCTGGCGGCGTTCCAGATCGCCCGCATGGTCGGTGCGACGGTCATCGCCACGACGCGGACCAGCGCCAAGAAGCAGGCCCTGCTGGAGGCAGGCGCCCACCACGTGATCGCCACCCAGGAGGAGGACCTCGCGGCCCGCGTCATGGAGATCACCGGCGGCAAGGGCGCTCGGGTCGTGTTCGATCCGGTCGGCGGCCCGTCCTTCG
>NZ_JBNBZS010000097.1:0-17602 GCF_049629625.1 Roseomonas chloroacetimidivorans
TGCTTCATGCCCGCCAGAATCGCAGGCTTTGCCGCCAGTTCCAAGCAAACCTTGCAATTCCAGCACCCCGAATCCCGAACTTTCCTGCCTCAGTTCAACGAGTTGCTGGTTATTCAGGGCCGACTACATACTTTACGATGGCCAGCTCGACCGGACCCCAACAATGTTCCGCGACCAGACAACAACCTTTATCTACGTCCTTATGCTAGAGTGACGCTGCCTGAGGTAGCGACATTGCTGAAGGTCTGCAGATTGGCAGCGGTACTCTGGAGCCTTTCTGCTTCACTCGATCGCATGGCCGGAGCTATTCCGCCAACTCCGGCCATGCGATCGAGTGAAGTGGAAAAGCCCTGGACTCAAGGAGTGATGCGCCGTCGCCCCGCTATGAGAAAACCCCCTGATCTTTCATGGGCTTTCTCTTCCTCTCCGCCATCTTCGGTGCGTCAGGAACTCACGGCATCTAGTGGGAGAAGTCGAGCCTCAGATCTTTCTCTCCTACCTTCAGCTCGACCGTTCGCTCGCCATGTCGAAGCTTGATCCAGGGGCTGTGGAAAATCCAACCGTCAGGGGGGCGGATTTTGGCGCCGTCCAATTCCGCTGTGCTCGCGCCGGATAGGAAGACCCGCAGGCGACCTGCTCGGCCAAGGCCCTGGACCTCAACGTCCTCTCCAGAGACCCGAACGGGCATCTGCTGGATGGCGGCGCGGAAGGTGTAGAAGGAATCGAAGTCGGAGCGAGGCGCTGCCTGGATGATCACCGGTGATGTCTGTTCGAGCAGCCGCGCTTGGAAGCCTTGCCCCTCGATGCGGGCGTAGCCGCCGAAAGCCGGACGGACGGCGACGTAGGCGCTTCCACGCACGAGAATCCAGCCGTTCTCCTCCTCTGTCTCGAGTCCTGGGCCGATTCGAATGACCATCTGCCCAGCGCCGCGGCTGAAGGGCGGGAGGATCTTCTGCACGATCTGCAGGCCGCGACTCTGGGCGGCAAGCACGGCGTTGTAGTGGGAGCGACCGCCCTGCGGAGCGGGTGAGACTTCCACCCGCGCCTCCGGCCCGTCTGTCATCGCCACGCCGTTCCAGCGATTCTGGCTGCTGATCTGGGCCCAGCGATCAACGGGCAGGCGGGGGGCAATGCTGGCCCCCATGACGAAGCCCTGCGTCCTGTAGCTGTAGCGCACGAGGCCGGGCTGGTTGGGAGCGAGATCGTAGCGGGCGCCGGTCCAGCGGCCCGCGGCGAGGCTGACCGGGCGCGACCAGGCCTCGTAAGGCGCGCCCGCGTAGCGGGCGATAGCCCGCACTATCTCCGGCGGACGGTACGATGAGGTGAGCATCGGCAGGATGGCGGGATGGTTGATGCCGCCGCGCCAGCCGGTGCTGCCGAGGTAGAGCCAGCCCAGCCCGGAATCCGGCTGGGCTCGGGCGCCGGGATAGGCGCGGGCCTCGCTGCCGCCATGAAACCCCTGTTCCTGCTCCTGCGCCCACGAGGCCCACCAGAGGGTCAGGAAGCGGTCGGCGGTCCCTCGCAGGGCGGCATCGTCGGCGAAGTCGCGGATATTGTAGACCACCGACAGAAAGTACTTCGAGTAGGTGGGAGAAAAGAACTCGACAGGGCCGCCGTGTAGGGCGCGGGCGGCGAGCAAGGCAGTGAGATAGTGTGTCCAGACCGTCCTCTGTCCGTCGGCGTCCGACCCGTCCTCGTAGCGGATAGCGGAGCTGAATCGGTCCTGTTGCGCGAGCAGGGCGGCGGCCCAGCAGGCATGGGCTCTTTGGATGTCGTGGTTCTCGCTGCCCCAAGGGCGCCAGACCAGGGCTGGATCAGCATCCGCCACCTTGCAGCCGCTCAGACTCCAATCCTGAAACAGACGGCGAAGACTGGCCTGAACCTCCGGCAGGAGGCGGGGTGCGGTGACGGGAGCCTCCTGGCCGAAGAGGCGGATGATCCGGAAGACCAGCGTGGCCGTAAGAAAGGGGAAGTCCATCGCAGCGTCGGTCAGCGCGGAGGCGGCGGGGTCCTGCGGGTTGGCGAGGCGCTTCCAGCCGGGCGTCACAGGAAGGTGGCGGGCAGTCTCCGCCAGGAGCTGATTCGCACGGGCCCGCGCGGTAGAGGAAGGGTCCTGCTGGAGCAGGGCGAGGGCGAGGCCGAGCTGGCCCCATTCGCACCGGCCCGCTGCGTTGCCCGGGCGATCGCAACGGGGCGAAACGGCGGGATGGCGGATCCATTCTTGCAGGACCTGGGCGCTGCGCTGGTCGGTCGTACCGGCAAGGGAGTCGGCACGGGAGGCGGTGTTGTAGGTTGCGGCGGCGAGAGCAAGGACGGCACCTGCGAACGTTGTCAAAGGCCTGCCGCTTGCCATCGTTCGACCTTTTCTGGTTTGCGGGCCTTGCATCAGCAAGACGTTGTATTTAGCCATGCAGGATCGGAACATAGGTGCGATGCTACGCAGGCTGAAGGACCCCTGATTATGGATTTATGGGCAGTCGTACCGCGTGCGCGAATGGGGGCGTGAATTTGCTGGCCTTGAGGAGAAGCGGCATGGTCCCGAAGGTTACGGTTTTTGGCAGCTGCCGGGTCCACACTCCGTGCACCATTCTGCAGAAAGACGGAAAGTTAAAACTCAACCAGAAGAACATCTTCGGGTTCACGCATTATACCAGCGAAATCCTGCAGCAGTTCGATCTGATTTGCGGCGCGCGCCAGGCTCCTGCCCGCCTGCGACCCTATATGAACATCGGCGAAAATTGGTCAGCACCTCCCCCAGCCGACTTCTCGCACTTCGGCGAGATGTTTAGGGAGACGGACTTGTTCGTTGTTGAGATCTCGTCGGTCCGGCAGGTTATCTTCAAGTCCATCTTCCTTCAAATTAATCGCGTGATGGATCAACTCGTAAAAAACGACGCCGTCCTCAAACGTTGGTGGAAGCCGATGCTGGCTTCCGGGAAAAATGATCTCTCGGCTTACCCGCTGGAAACGGTAACGCCGGTGGAAGCGGAGGTCGTGAGACAGATCCGGATTCGTGAGCAAACTCCGGGACAGATCGTTCGGGATATCGGGCTGATTTTGCAGAAGCTGGGCAAGCCAGTTCTGTTTGTGTCGCATTTCAATGTGCAGACAAATAACAAGCCCGTTCCGCAGCGCCAACTAATAATCGATGCCCTCCGTACATTCGAAGAACAGCCGGGAGTTTCCATTTTTGACCCGACGGAGGCGGTCGTTGAGCGCGGAACAGAGGCCTCCTTAATCGACTTCGGTCACTACAAGCATGAGTTTGAGCCCCATGTTGCCTCGTTGATTTGGGACAAGGCCGACACGTTGCTGCGTGAAGTGGTCTGAGATCGAAACCGGCACGCAAAGGGACGCTGGTATCGGGCGCGACCTATGAGTGCAAATTTGTGTAAGGATATTTTGTGCGACGGAAATCGCTGTCTTCTGCGAGCCGGCGTGGCTTGGGGTAAACTGACTAGTGAGGTCGATACGTCCCGGTCGGAGCAATGCGACTACGGTGCGGGCCAGCTGCAACACGGTGGGAACGTTTGGAGAGGATAATCTAACATCTCGGAAAATGGGCGATCGGAGCGCCGGAAACTTGCTCTGAGAACTCAGTAGGATGAGTGTCGGCATGGTGCTGATATCTGTCAGTGCCAACCAAAACAGAGCGTTCCCAACCCCGGTTGTGGCGTTTGGAGACGAGTAAATCTTGGGCTGGCGGATTGATCTGCAGCAGTGACTGCGTATAAGGACGCTATTCACTTACTCGCGAGGCAGCCTCATGTCCGAAGCAATGGCTGGGTTTCTATTTTTTGGGCCAGGGGAGGGTGCGGCCTTCGAAGCGGCGGCTTTGCTGGCCAATTCGACGGGAGTATTGATTGACAAGTCTGAGGCCAACGTTGCCGCCTTTCGGAAAAGGGGTTTCGCTGCCGAGCGGGCCGACTTACTGGATTACAAGCATCGCAACGTGGCCCGTGGCGCCTTCGTAATCGATGTAGTTCAGGAGTTGGGCGGGCGGGCGGAGTTTAACCAAGCGTTGATCGGAGCTGTGCGGGCAGCAACGGACTACATTATCGTTCAGCATCCGTATTTCGATGAAGATAGTGGCTTGGCGCTGCGGGGACTGCAGGTCCCTGGCCACTTCGGCAAAAAAATAAAATATCGTCCAACGATTGCCGACTATGCCAACTTTGTTGCTGCAAACTCTGAAGGCTTACAAATCAGCGGGGTGGCCGCTTTTGTGTCGGGCAAGGCGACGGCCACGCCGCTTAATTTGCCAGGATCGGTGCTGAGGAACGTACCGGAATCGGTCGAAGTGCCAAAAACGATCCGTGTTCTGATTGGCCGTAAAGATATTAGCCGTTTTTATGGTGTTCTCGATCGGGCGCGGTTCGGAAAGCAGATCCTCCTTTGGGAATGGCTTTAAATGTCAATCTGGTCGTTTGATTGATGGCTCGGGTCCTGCTACTCTCAAGCTGCGCTGAGCGTTTATCCACTCTGGCTTGAGTAGGTTCCATGGAAGGCCGCATAGACAACATCAATGCCGCTGTGCTGCGTGGCTGGGGCTGGAATCCTGCGATGCCGGAGCAGCGGCTTGTGGGTCGGGTCTTCGTCGACGAGATAATGATCGGCGAGGTCGTGCTTGATCAGCCCCGAGGGGATTTGGCCGCTGCCAAGATCGGCGACGGCGCGCATGGGTTCCGCCTCCAGCTTCCGATCGCCTTGCAGGACGGGAGAGATCATGTTTTCCGTCTGGACGTCGATGGAGAGACCGGGCCCGTCACACTGCACTCGCGCATGCTGCAGGTTGCGGAGCGCGGCATCGTTGGACGGTTCGAGCGGGTCGTCGGCGGCATTTGCCAGGGCTGGGCGCTAGACAACCGGGATCCGGAGCGGCGCCTGACGGTCGAAATCCTCGCCGGCGACGTGATCCTTGCCGAGGCCCATGCCCTGCACCTGCGTAAGGACCTCCAGCGCCTCGGCCTTGGCGATGGCCGCTATGGATTCAATCTGCAACTGCCTGCGTCCCTGCTGCGCAAGGCGCAGCCGGGCCAGATGCTGGTCGCGCGGGTGAGGGGAAGCGATGATGAGCCACCCAAACAGATCGGTTCCCTGCCTCTGCCCAGTAAGGAGTTGGTGAAGGCGCTGGTAATGCGTGGTCGCTACGCGCAGCAGCAGGGGCAGCGCGCCGAGGCGATAGCCATCTTCGAGGACCTACTGAAGCTTGATCCCGAGAACGTGGACGGCCTGTGGCGGCTCGCTCGGCTTCTTGTCTCGGAGGGGGGCGACAGGGCTAGGGCGCGCGCCCTGGCCGAGCGGGCGGATCGCCTCAAACCCGCCCTCAGCGACGTCAATTTGATCCTCGCGCGCCTCGCCCACGAGGAGGAGAGGTACGAGGAGGCCCTGAGCCGCTGGATGCAGATCGCCCCAGGCGAGAGCGCTTATCGCGAGAGCTTGATCAAGGCGGGTCGTTGCCTTCAACACCTAAGCCGTCCGGTGGAGGCCATTGTACCGGCGCGCAAGGCGCTCGCCCTTAACCGGGCCGACGTCGATGCGATCCGCCTGCTGGCGGAAAGTTACATGCTCGTGGGCGCGCCGCAGCTCGCGCTGCCGCATTGGCGCACCCTATCAGACTTGCAGCCCCGCGATCGGCGCGTGCAGAGCCGTCTGACTCAGGCGCAGGCGTCAGCCGGCGTCAGCGTGCAGCAGGACGCACCGGAGCCGCTGATGGTGCTGCGGAACCCGGCTTTGCGTGCCTGGAACGGAGCCGCCATCGGCGAGGTTCGCCATCCGGTCCAACTAGCGCAGGGGGTCGTGCTGCGGCCACTCGTCGAGGGTGAGCCGGTCGGCTACCGCATCGCCAAGCCGCAGGAGTTCAAGCCGAACGGCTTTCCCTACTTCGGACTCTATCTCTCTGCGGGGACCACTGGCTTCGAACTGGAGCATCGGCTGGATCCGGAGAAGGCCGAGTTGCTGCGCCAGGGGGTGCGGATTTCCTTCGAAGTGGAGGTGCCGTCCGGTGCTGTGGAGGCGAGGCTGGAACTGTGGCTGCGCGATGCAGCGGCGCCGGAAGGCGCTTCCCGCCAGCTCTGGTGCGGCCAAGCGGGCAGCATGCCGCAGCTGGCTTGGTGCGACCTGAGGCTGGAACCGGCGGAGGGGGAGTTGCTTTTAGCCGACCGTCTGGTGCTGGTTCTGCGTGCACCGGATCCGGCAGCGGTTCTTTGGAACCCGCCGCGCCCGGTGCGGCGCCTCTCTATCGGGGTGGCCTGGCCGTCCGCCGCGGAGGGCCCTGCCCTGCCGGAGAGGCTGAAGCGGCTCTCGACTCCTGCCGGGCAGGAACTGCCCCGGTTTCGCCTCCTGCCGGCACCGACTGCCGATGAGGCCTGGAGCATGGCCCATCCCTACACGGCCCTGGTGCTCTGGGCGAAGCCGGGTGCGTGGGACGCCGAAGCGTTGGACCGGAGCCTGGCCGCGCTGCAGAGGGCCGAGAATCTGCCGGCGGTTTTCCGGATCGTCACATCCCCGGCAACGGCGGACTTGGCCGCAGCTTGGCTGGCGGCCAGGCATGCCGACCCGCGCCTAAGCCTGCGGCCGAACTGGCGGCCGCGTGATGAGAGCGCCGACTGGATCGCCTTCCTTCGTGCCGGGACGGCGCCCCCGGCCCGGTGGCTGCGTGATCTGCACGACGAAGCCCGCCGGAAGGGATCCGGCGTTTGCGGCGATCGCGACATGCTCCTGATACGGCGTGGGGCGTTGGAGGCGAGAGAGGGGGGGCATGACCTCGTTGGGCGCCTGGTTGGCAGCGAGACCTTCGCGTCAGGCCCGGCGGCCGTGGCGCCGGCGAAGAAGGCGTCCCCTCAACTGATGACAGGGGAGAGATAGCACTATGGACGCACTTTTATTCCCCATCGCCGGACGCTTCCTCCTGGAGGATGGGACGCCGGCCCTTTATGGCTGGGCCTCGTCCCTCGATGAGGAGCCTGTGGTGCTTGCGGTGCAGAGTGCCGGCAAGACCCTGACTCTCCTGCACACCACACCGGGTGTGTCGGGCCTGGACGATGCGCCCGAGGGGGCGCACGGCTTCCGCTGGCGTATTCCGAGCGTCTTCTTGAAGAGCGATGAGGCGGTGCCGCTTCAGGTCGTCCACCTGGGTACCGGTGAACCGCTGGAGGGACCCGGCCACCTTCCCCCGCACCTTGGCGCGCAGTGGGTCGATCTCGCCCCGGCTGCGGAACCCGCCGAATGGCCACACGGGCTTGCAGCAGCCCTCCCTCCAGGGCTGATCGAGGTGGCGACCGGCTATTGGCTCTGGGCCGATCTCGCTGCCCAGGGCGTTCGCCTCGAACGCGCGGCAGTGCCTGACCTGCCCGGCGCGCCGGAATGGGCGATACGGGTCGTGCTCTCCTCGCCGGCCGCCATGACCCTGCACCAGCGCATCGCCCCGGCGCTGCTACCGCAACTTAGAGATGAGGGGCCAGCCACCGTCCGACTCTTCGCCAAGCTCGCGCGTGCCCTGGAACCCATTTCGCAGGCACATCTTGAGATCGGGTTGAGTCATTGGGACGGCCAGTCCTTCGCGCCACTCCGCCGCATCCGTCGATCCCGGCTCTATCGTCCCTTCTCATGGATCGACCTCGAACTGGATCTGGCCGCGGACGAGATCGCGCTGCAGCGCGAGGGGAACCTCGTCCTCAGCCTGTCCCTGCCATCCTCGCCGGGCATGGTGGCATGCCCCATCGTCCTGCCGGTCGAGCGGGAGCAGGGCGCCGGCGTGTTCGAGGACAGTCGCCTGGACGAGACATTCGCCGTGATCTCCAACCTGGCGCGTGGGCACAACCATGTCGTGGAGCCGTCGCTGCTTCCCCCGGAAGCGCCGCTGCGCTTGGTTCCCGAGGTCAGGGACACGCCGGAAGTCCCGTTCACCCAAATCATCCTGCCCGTTTACAACGGCGCGGAGGTGGTGCGGGACTGCCTGGAATCTGTGCGCCAGCGGACGGATACGCCCTTTCAGCTGCTGATGATCGACGATGGAAGTCGTGGCTACACCCGCCATATGCTCGAGGAGTTCGCGAGGATCGATCCGCGCTTTCTCCTGCACCGGCGGGACGTGAACCGTGGCTACACAAAGTCGATCAACGAGGCTTTAAAGCTGACGTCGGCGGATTGGGTCGTCATCCTGAACAGCGACACCGTCGTCTCCCAGGGCTGGCTGCGCAAGCTGCACGCGGCAACGCGGTCGCAGCCGAACGTCGGCATGGTGGGGCCGCTCTCCAACGCGGCGACTTGGCAATCCGTTCCGGAGGTGAAGAACCCGGACGCGTCCTGGTCGACCAACGCCTTCATCGACGCACACCACGTCCCGGCCGTCCAGGCGATCTTGGACAAGGTGTCCGAGCGGGCTTACCCGACCATTCCCGTCCTCAACGGCTTCGCCACGCTGATCCACCGCCGCGTGTTCGAGGTTCTCGGGCTTTTCGACGAGGAGGCCTTCCCCGTGGGCTATGGCGAGGAGACCGATATGTGCTTACGGGCGGGCAGGGCCGGATTCAAGCTCCTGGTGGCGGACGATTGCTTCGTCTACCATCAGAAGAGCGTCAGCTTCGGCTCCGCGACCCGCTCGAAGCTGTCGCGCGCCGGCAGTCTTGAACTTCGTAACAAGCATGCAGGGATCAACATTCCCGTGCTGGAGCGCTCCATGCAGCGGATCCCCTCGATGGTCCGGCTGCGGACGGCGCTTGCTAACCTGCCCCAGGAGTTGGCGTGATGCCCAGGATCGTCTTCGTTCTGCCGGTCCGCGGCGGAAGCGGCGGTGCGCATTCGGTGATGCAGGAGGTCGATGCACTCCGCTCCCTGGGTGTAGATGCCACAGTGATGGTCAATGAGCGGAACATCGAATCGTTCCACAACAACTACAGTCGCTTTGAATGGCTAGAGGGCGGGGTGGACGTCTTCACCAGCCCGCGCGACCTGGGACTGAAGGCCGCCGGTGCGGATGTGGTGGTGGCGACGACGAACACGTCCGCGCACTCCATCGCGGAGGCCATCAAGGAGACGAAGGCCGGCTTCCGCACGGCCTACTATGTGCAGGACTATGAGCCGCTCTTCTACGAGACGGACTCCGTCGACTACAAGATCGCGTTGGCCAGCTTTTCGGCCCTGCCGAACTGCACCTACTTCGCCAAGACCCAGTGGCTGTGCGACGTGGTAATGGCCGCGCACGGGATCGAGGTGAAGAAGGTGGTGCCCAGCATCGACCACGGGATCTACTACCCTTCTCGGCGTTCGGAGCGGGAAACGCGTGTGCTCTGCGCCATGGTCCGCCCGCCGACCCCCCGGCGCGCGCCGCGCCGAACTGTGGAGTTCCTGACCCGGGCGGCGTCCGGCGAGTTCGGGGCGTTGCGGGTGATGGCGTTCGGCGCCACCCCGGGCGACATGGAAAGTGCCGGGCTGCACTTGCCGGAGAACGTCGAGCAGGGCGGCGTCATGAGCCAGTTGCAGGTCGCCTCGCTTCTGCGCGAGGCGGATTACTTCGTGGATCTGTCGGACTACCAGGCCTTCGGTCGCACGGCCGCGGAGGCCATGGCGTGCGGCTGCACCACGATCGCGCCAGCCCTGGGCGGCACCTGGGACTTCATCAAGAACGGCGTAAACTCCTTCCTCGTGGACCCCAGTAACTCCGACTCGGTTTTCTCCACGCTCGACCGCATGATCTCGATGTCGGACAGCGAGGCGAGCGCGATGCGATACGCTGCCCTGGAAGCGGTGGCCGGATACACGCCGGTGCGCGCTGCCATCTCTGAGCTGCGAGCCCTCGGGTTCGCCTGAACGCTGTGCAGGGAAAGACGGGTTGGGACGGGGGGCGACGATGATTAGGGAGTTATCCTCTCGTCAAAATGACGTTAGCCGCCTATTAAGCGAAAGCGATCTCGCATGAGCAAGACTGCCGTTTCGTCGCTGCACGTCGCGAATGAGGCCTTTCTCGTCGCCAGCACCATCGAGCGCTGCCCGAAGACGATGATGCTGCGCGAGCTGGTCATGAATGCGCTCGAGGCGGCCCCGGAGGGAACCGACGCCGGGAAGGCCGAGGTACGCGTCACCCGCAAGGTCGTTGACGGTGTATCGAAGCTGGCTGTCTGGAACACCGGGCAGGGCATGTCGGCGGACGAATTGTACAGCATCTGCGACCTCGCCTCCTCCCTGCACAAGCAGAACGCGCTAGACCGGAATTTCGGCATGGGGGCCAAGGTGGCGTCCCTGCCGTCCAACAAGCACGGGCTTCGCTATCGGTCCTGTCGCAACGGGAGGGTCAGCGAGGTCACGCTCGGGCAGCGGGGGGGCGTTTACGGCCGGCTGATCTACGATGAGCATGCCATTGGAATCGCGGCGACCTGTGTGGATGCGACGGAGCAGACCCGCCGCGAGGGTGAGCATGACCTGTTCCGGGACTGGACGGAGGTCGTACTCTTCGGCAATCGGCCCGAGCAGGACACGGTGGCGTCTCCCTATGACGGCAATCCTGATGTCGAACCGGACTGGATCCTCAAGTATCTGAGTCGCCGCTTCTATCGCCTGCCGCCCGGCGTCCGGCTGACCATTCTGAAGACGGCATCAAGCGATCAGCCGCTGCCATTCAAAGGCTTCGCGGAGCGCCTCGCGCGGTTCGATCGCGTCGAGAGTGTCAAGACCATGGGCGGGGTCGTCGTCCACTACTGCCATGCAGCTGATGAGGGGGCTCGGGAGGGGGAGACGGCGCCCGACGGGTTGCCGGACCTCCTGGGTATGGGCGCGATTATCCATCGAGACGAACTTTACGGGCTGCGCTCCGGCCAGGAATGGATTTCGGACGGTCCGCTCTTCGGAATTCCTTTCGGCGGCAGGCATTGCACAGTCTTTGTCGAGTTGCCGGACAGCTTTGGGGTGCGGGCCGAGGCCTATCGGCAGTTCCTGCGGTACAGCGGGGGTGACCAGCGGCAGGTTGCGCTGAGCGACTTCGCGGCACTGAGCCGTGATTTCATGCCGCAGTGGCTGCGCGACATCATCGCCTCCTACGGGCCGCCGCGGATCGACTACACGGTCGAGCTGAACGAGGAGCTGAGCCAACTCCTGATCGAGCTGGACGTCCCGCAGACGTCGCGGGCGGCTTCGATACCCCGCGGGGCTGAAACGGAGCAGAAGCCCCGGAAGGACCGCGTGAAGACCCGGCGCATCGAGCAGCCGCCGGAGATCGTCGGCCTTCGTGATGCCGAGCAGATCGAAGGCCGCGGCCTGAGCGGCCGCGCAGCCCGCTACTATCCGGCGCCGCACCAGATCTTCGTCAATCTAACCTATTCCTCGGCGCTCCGTCTGCGGGCGCACTTGGAAGAGGCGTTCGCGTTCAGCCCCGATGCTGAAAGCCGGGCTAGGCTGGCCGCCGATCTCGCTGAATTGGTGCTGACCCGGCAGGTTGCCCGGGCCGTCGTCTATAGTCTTGCCAAGCAGGAGCTGGGTTGGACGCCGGACGAGATTGCGCGCGCCCAGTCCCCCGAGAGTCTGAGCGTCGTTGCTGACGACTACCTGGCCGAGTTCCCGGCCGTGCGGCAACGGATGGCAGAGATGCTGGGCGTGTCGCCGCCGAAGCAGGACGAGGTAAATGGCGGCGTCTCCGAAGACCTGCGCCTGTTCGGTCTGGCAGCGGACGCCGAGCAGGCGGCCCGCCGCGCCCTGCTGAACCCCATGGGCAACCCGTCCAGCCTGCTTCGCCGCGTCAGCACGATCGAGGCCCAGCGCCGCAATATGACGTCCGCGCTCGAGTGGGCTCACAAGGCGCTGAAGCACAGCCCGGGTGATCCCGCGTCCCATCATCACCTAGCGGGATTGCTGCTGCGCCAGGGTGACTTCGAGGGCGCGGAGCTTTCAACTCTCAGAGCCCTGGAATTGGGCCCTGACATGGCAGCGCGCTTTATGCGCCAGCTCAGTGCGATCGAGATGCAGAAGGGGAACCTGCCGAAGGCTGCTGAATGGGCCCTGAAGGCGGTGAGCCACGATCCGGACGACGCACTCTCCCGGAGTTCCCTCGCGGGCGTGCTGATGCGCCAGGGTCAGCTGGCCGAGGCTGAGGCCGCATGCCACAAGGCGCTCGAACTGTCACCCGAGGATGGGCCGCGTTTCATGCGTCAGCTCAGTAACATCGCCGCGCAGCGCCGAGACTTGGACGAAGCGGTCGAGTGGGCCCGGAACGCACTGGAGGCCTCTCCCGAAGACCCGATGTCGCACAATTTCCTGTCTTCCATGCTTCTGCAGCGGAAGGATCTGGACGGCGCGGAGCAAGCGGCGACCAGGGCGTTGCAGCTAGGACAGGAGGCGCCCGGCCGCTTCATGCGGCAGCTCAGTGCGATCGAGATGCGGCGGGGGAATATGCAAGCTGCCGTCGACTGGGCGAAGAAGGCTATTGAAAGTGATCCGGCCGATCCTCTCTCGCATCATCACCTCTCCGGCCTGCTGGTTCAGCAAGGAAACATGGCGAAAGCGGAGATTGCGGCGCGCGAAGCATTGAGGCTCAGCCAGGATCATCTCCAGCGCGAATGAGGGCGGAATATTGCACTGAAGCTCCTTATACCGGCCAAGGGGCTACTGCTACTGGAGCGGTCTGACCTGGTTGGGGCAACCGGCAGAGGTAGCCAAAGATCTCATGGGCGACGAAGCGTTTGAGGCAGCGTATGATGTCGTGCGCCTCGGCGGCCAAGTGCTCCTACCGCGCATGAAACCAGGCCGCAATGCGCAGGGAAGCACCCTTCTGCGCGACAATCTCAACCCGCCCGAGTTCCGGCCTTGACCCGGGTGCGCTGGTCTTTATTGCCGTCGGGGCCTCTGCCAAACCCGAAACGGTTAATGGAACCTGAGCGGTGGGGCGAAGTCGTTGGTCCCTGGACTCCGGGAACGGCTATGCGAGTTGCCATTCTCGCTTTAGGTCAACAAGATGCTGGCGCATCCGGGCGTCCTGGCTGGTCCTTCGACCCAGTGCACCGCGCAAGACCGTCATCATCTCAACCACCTCCGCGAAATGCTTGGCGCGTGAGACAGCCTTCGTCAGGCTGGAGAGGTGCCGGCGGTGGAGGTTGAGGGACCGGGCATCGTAATGGATACGCCCGCCTGTTAATGCCGCGTCGACATACACGCGCCAGTCGCAGGTGCAACTCCAGCGGTCCAACTCTTTTCCGAGCCTCTCGAGAGTGCTGCGCAGCGCCTCAGCACGCCAGAGCACCGCGCTGACATTCACCACGAGGTTGCGAGGGCATAGGCAGCGCCGCGTGAATTCTGCGCCGGGCAGGCTCACGTCGTTGTCGAGAATATGGTCACCCAACGCCGCGGCATATGGCTTGGTGCTTTCCTCCAGGATCGCGCCTTCCGCATCGATGGCCGTCGAATCACAGAATGCAAAGGACGCGGAGGGATCGGCCGAAAGGCGCTCCACCAGAGCTCTCAGCATGCCGGGTCGTGCGCTGTCATCCGCTTCTGCGATCCATAGGAATGGCCGGTCCAAGTGGGAAATGCCGCGAGCCCATTGCCGTAAGACAGAGCCGCTGTTCACTGGATTGCACTGAAGGTGGACCGGGAAAGAAAGGTTTGCCAGCAAGGGTTCAGCCACCGCGATGCTCGCGTCGCTGGATCCATCATCGAGGAAGGCCATGGCCCCCACTGATGATCCCTGCGCAACGATCGATGAAATACGCTCAGGCAGGTATCTGGCGTAGTTATAGTTTGGTATGATAACGCCAACTGATCCGATCGAAGAGGATGACATATTGGCGTGTTACCTCTAAAGGAATGGTTTAATCTTATCGATTTTCCGGTAATTTAGTCCGGGCGGGGCACCCTCACCGAACCGCGCGGTGTAAATCTACCTTGTAATAGACCAGCCTGTCTATATATTCGGAATGATACCGAATCACCGTTGAAGTTGGACCGGCTACAGAGCGGTGTCGTTAGGTACCTCAGGATGGCAGGCGAATTCCCCTTCCCTCCTGAAAGAACGTTCGGTATGCGTCGCTTCCCTGGATAGGCTGTGTCCGGCCTGCTCCTCGGCCCGCTTGGCGCTCCCTAACCACCCGGCGACCTCGGCCGCGAGTTCTGCCTCGGCCCTGTGGATGCGACCGTAGCTCACGGCCTTGTGCCGCGATGCCTGGGCTCTGAGCTTCGTGCCATCGATCGCCAAATGCCCTGAGGTGGTTCCCATCCGCTGGCCAGTTTGGCGGCCTGGATAATGAGGTGACCCGGCAGAAGTGGTCCATCTGCGGTGTTAGTTTTTCGGCGGATTTCCCGGGGATGGTTTGGGAGATTGGCCATGAGGAAGAAGCGGTTCTCGGTCGAGCAGATCGTCTCGGTTCTGAAGCAGGCGAAGTTGGGCCTGCCGGTGGCCGGCCTGGTCCGGCAGGTCGGCATCTCCGAGCAGACGTTCTACCGATGGAAGAAGCAGTACGCCGGTCTGCAGTCCGAGCAGGTGCGGGAGTTCAGGCAGGTCACGGAGGAGCATGCCCGGCTGAAGAAGCTGGACACCTCCAGAAACCCTGGGGCTCTGATGGATGATGACGTTTTGATGCTGCCGGGGCGGTGATGACGCGGTTGCGGTTGCGCATTCCGGGGGGAGCGGCGGCGACTGGCCTGCTTGCGTGCCGCTACGCTGACGCGGCTTTGCCGCTCAGCCAGACGAGGCGCTTCATGTTGTAGGCGAGATTGGCGAGACCGATCTTCACCCGCGCCCTGGCGAGGCCGATGGTACGTACGACCAGCGCCATCGGCCCCTTCTGCCGGGCAAAGACATGCTCGACGGTCGAGCGCACGGCCGATTTGCGGGCGTTGGCCCGCCGTGTCCGCGCTGGCATCGGCCGCCCCGGCGGCTTCTTGCAGTGGATGCGCGAGACCAGGCCGCGTTCGGCCAGCCACGCCTCGTTCTTCGCCGAGCGATAGACGGCGTCGGCCCAGACATCGCTGGCGGTGTTGCCGGGATCGATCACCTCCTCCAGCCTCGCCCCGTCATGGGCCGCGGCATGGCTGGCGGTCCAGCTGCGGATCAGGCCGTGCCGGCGATCGATCGCGACATGGTTCTTGTAGCCGAAGGCCGGCACAGCGAGATCAACCTGCGGTGCGCCATCCTCGCGCGGCCTGGCCTTGGAGAACTTCACCATCCAGCGCGCGTCGCGGTCCTTCTGGCGCAGCTTCGCGGGCTTCTCCGCCCAGCCCTCAGGGATCTTGCCCGCCTTGATCGCCGCCCGCTCACCTTCGGTGTTGCGCTGCTTTGGCGCGGCGACGATGGTCGCGCCGACGATCTGCCCGCCCATCGCCAGGTAGCCGGCGGCGCGCAGCATGGCGTCGAACTGCGCGAACAGCCGCTCCACCGCACCGGCACGCTTCAGGGCCTCGCGGAACGCCCAGATCGTGTTGGCGTCCGGCACCGGGTCGGCCAGCCCCAGGCCGAGGAAGCGCATGAACGACAGGCGGTCCTTGATGAGGTACTCGCAGCGCTCGTCCGACAGCCCGTGCATCGCCTGCAGCAGCAGGATCTTGAACATCAGCACGTGATCGAAGGCGAGCCGGCCGCCCTTCGTGCCGTCGGCGCGCGGCACGGCGCGCTCCAGCTCCGCCCGGAACATCGCAAAGTCCACCAATGCGGCGATACGCTCGAGATCATCGCCTTTGGCCGACAACTTCCGCAGCCGCTCCTCCACATCAAAGAACCCAGGCTGCCGCACCATGCCCATCCCCCCATCAATCCGCCTCAATGAATCAAGCCGCGGGCACCGTGACGAGGGGGTTTCTGGAGGTGTCCAGATGGTAGCGGAGCTCAGCCTGGACAAAGCCGTCTTGCAGGACGTGCTCTCAAAAAAACTACGCCGGCAAAGTTAGCTGGCGTTATGCGTTAGCAGGGTGGTCGGTTGACGAGCTCTGGAGGCGCGGGATGGCCAGACTGTTGGCACGGGCGCAACCCGGACGTGAGCGGGTGCTGGTTCCCCTCCAGCAAGAGTGTCCCGGCTGCGGCGGGCACATGCGATTGCGCTACGAGAACCGCCGGACGCTGATGACGCTGTCCGGGCTGGTGCGGCTGCGACTGAGGATCCGCCGCTGTGAGCATGAGGGCTGCGCGCGCTACCGTCTGGCGTACCGGCCCGAGGCGGAGGGGGCGCTGGCCCTGCCCCAGCATGAGTTCGGCCTGGACGTGGTGGCGATGGTGGGGGTGCTGCGGCACCGGGATCACCGCAGCGTGCCGGAGATTCATGCCGCCCTGCGTGGACGGGGGGTGGAGATTGCCGAGCGGAGCGTGACCAATCTGCTGGACCGCTATGACGAGCTGCTGGCCACCTCGCTGACCGATACACGGCGGCTGCGGAGAGTTCTGGACAGTCAAGGGCGGGCGATCCTGGCGCTGGATGGCATGCAGCCGGATATGGGTCACGAGGTGCTGTGGGTGGTACGCGAGTGCCTCTCGGGCGAGGTGCTGCTGGCGCGCAGCCTGCTGTCAGGCACGGCCGAGGACCTTGCGCCGCTGCTGGCCGAGGTCGCGGAGGCGATCGGCGTGCCGGTGGAGGGTGTGATCAGCGACGGGCAGACCTCGATCCGGCGCGCCGTGGCCAAGGCGCTGCCCGGGGTGCCGCACCAGCTCTGTCAGTTTCACTTCCTGCGGGAGGCGGTCAACCCGGTCTATGAGGCGGACCGGCACGCCAAGAAGGAGCTCAAGAAGGGGGTGCGCGGCGTGCGCCGGATCGAGCGCTCGGCCGAGGGACGCGAGGATGCCGGCTCGGAGGTGGTGCGGGGCTACTGCGCTGCCGTGCGCAGCGCCATCACCGATGATGGCCGCACGCCGCTCGCCGCCCCCGGGCTGAAGCTCAAGGGACGGCTGGAGGCGGTGGCGGACAGCCTGGACCGGGTGCTGGAAAAGGGGGCTCGCCCGCGCCGCTCGCGCGGCTGCGCCAGCTGATCGGTCGCGGGTTGGAGGGCACGGCCGCGTTCTGGCCCGAGGTAGAGCGTGCCTATGCCTGGGTGCACGCGGCAGCATGGATCCTGGGCAACAGGGGCGATGAGAGCGCCGCGCGCGTCCGGCGCCGGTTCGATGGCCTGCTCGGCGCCATGCTGCGCCACCGCCAGAGAGCAGGCGTACTGGCCCCAGCCATCGAGCTCTTCGCCAAGGTCGCCCGCAGCTACCGCCCCGGGCTGTTCCACTGCTACGCCGTGCCCGGCCTGCCCAGAACGAACAACGACCTCGAGCAGCTGTTCGGCTCCCAGCGCTACCACGAGCGCCGCGCCACTGGGCGCAAGGCGGCCTCGCCGGCCGCCGTGCTGCGCGGCGAGGTACGCCTGATCGCAGCCACCGTCACGAGACAGCGCCCGCCCACCGCTCCTGACCTGGGGCGCGCCAGCCGACAGCGCTGGGGTGAGCTTCGCCAGCGCCTTGAACTGCGGCGCCATGCCCGCACTCTGCGAGCCCGGTTCCGCCGCGATCCACAAGCCTATCTGGCCTAACTAAGGTCCGTTGACATTCATCGCGATGCGATGATGGCCGCGGCGAGGCTGATGCTGGCGCGGAAGCTGGTGTCGGTCTTGTCGTAGCGGGTGGCGATGGCCCTGAACTCCTTGAGCTTGGCGAAGA
>NZ_JBNBZS010000098.1:0-17486 GCF_049629625.1 Roseomonas chloroacetimidivorans
CTTGATTGTCGCGCACCACTGAAAAGTCCTTGCACCCATGCCGCGGCGCGACAATCATCCCCGCGCCGCGACCAAGGACTCTCATCCAGATTGTCGCGCCAATCGCATCCTGATTGTCGCGCCATAGGGAGCCGATGCGGTGGTCCAACCGCAGGGCCCGGGCGTTGCCGATGGTGGCCCAGCGCAGCACCGCCTCATGCGTCAGGGAGGTGGCGGTGATGGGAGAGCCGCTGGTGGCCACCGCCATGGCCTGGGCGGGCGCCTCCCGCTGCACCTGCACCGTGCGCATGTTGTTGAAGACGCGATGCGCCTGCAGGGCGAAGCGCATGGCGTCCAGCACGCCGCCGCCGTTCAGCACCTCGGTATCCGCCCCGATGGAGGGGGTGCCGCCGAGGGTAGCGACGCGGCAGGCGAGCGGCTCGCGGATGTTGTTCTTCAGCTCGGCGGCGGCGGTGGAGGTGAAGGAGGCCCCGCTCTCCACGAGGAGACGCAGCTCGTCATCGGCAATGTAGGTGCCGTGGACGACGTTGTGGTCCGGGCCGATCAGCCCCTCCGCGACGAGGTTGCGGTAGCCCTCCGGCATCAGGCGGTTGCTGTTGCCCCAGACATGGGCGGAGGAGAGCAGGCCGTATTCCCGCGCCATGCGGAGATCGGCGCGGCAGACCTCCGGGGTGGAGTAGTCGGGACCGAGGATGCAGGCGGCGAGAGTGACGCGCGCGTCGTCCGAGGAGAGCGGGCCGTGGCGGAGGCGGCGGATCTCCTCCACGGGGTGCGGCACCTGCGAGAAGTGCGGCTGGTCGGGCCGCGGCAGGGGCTTCACCGTGCCGTGGCCGAAGACGGCGCGGATGCCGCTCTCGGTCAGGCCGTCCAGCGCGGCGTCCGTGTGCTCCGGGGTGGCGTTGCCGTGGCACCAGTCGAAGATCGTGGTGACGCCAGCGTCGATCTGGCCGAGCGCGCCGACGAGCGTGCCGATGCGCAGGTCCTCCGGCGTGAAGCGGGGGCCGTACACGGCGTGCATGCCGTGGAAGTAGTCGTTGCTCGTCCAGTCGCCGCCGAGGCCGCGAAGCGCGGTCTGCCAGGTGTGGAGATGCGCGTTGATGAGGCCGGGGAGGACGATGCAGCCGGCGGCGTCGATCACCTCCACGTCCGCGGCCTCGATGCTCGGGGCGGCGTCGAGGATGCGGTCGCCGTCCAGCAGCACGTCGCCGGTGGAGAGGCGGCCGATGCGGTCGTCCATGGAGAGGACGAGGCCGCCCTTGATGAGGCTGCGCATGAGAGGACCGTCCGGTGTTGCGGGGCAGGGAATCGTTCTTTATAGAGAACGCCATTCTAAAAAAATACCGTGCCGGTGCCGGCGCCGGCCTGTCAACGTGTGCATGGGGGAGGACGTGTGGCGGAGGACGGGTCTGCGAAGGCTGTTCCGGCGGTGGGCAAGTGCCTGGCGATCATCCGGGCGCTGGACGCGGAGCCGGAGCAGGGGCTGGGCCTGGCGGCGATCGTCGCGCGGCTGAGGCTTACGAAGAGCCACGCGCTGATGATCCTGCGCACCCTGGTGGCCGAGGGTTGGGTGGCGCATGACCGGGAGCGGCAGCGCTACGCGCTGGCGCCGGGGCTGCTGCTGGATGTGGCGGCGACGCTGCGGCGGCACGACCGGGGGTCGGTGGTGCGGGACGTGCTGGAGCGGCTGGCGGCGGCGCTGGGGCTGCCCTGCCTGCTCTGCCGGGTGAACCGGGACGGCAGCTTCACCTGCGTAGACCGGGTGCAGGCCGGCACGGGGCTAATGATCAACGTGCCGGTAGGACACCGCTACCCGCCCGACGCGCCTTCGCAGATGCGGGCGCGGCTGGCGGCGCTGCCAGAGGCGCGGGCGCGGGCCGTGCTGGACGCGATGGACCTGCGCGCCTTCACCCCCGCAACTCGGACGGACAGGGACGAGGTCTGGGCCGAGGTGGCGGAAGCGCGGCGGCGCGGGTTCGCGGTAGGGCGGATGGAGTACCTGGAGGGGGTGATGAGCATCGCCGCTGCCGTCCCGGAGGAGGACGGGGCGGTGCGGCTGGTGCTGCAGTGCACGGGGCCGCAGGCGGCGATGGAGCCGCGCGAGGCCGCGCTGGGAGCGGCGATCATCGAGGCGGCGGGGCGGATCGGGCTGGCCAAGGGGATGGGGGTCTAGGGCTGTTGTGGACATGCGCCGTTGGGGCGAGGTGGTGGAGCATGAGGCGGGCAGAGACGTCGAGGTGGAGGTCGGCCAGCTCAGACCATCAGACCAGCGCCTCAGTTGACCATGGCCGTTCCATCATCAGATGGCCGATGGCAGCGAAGGCCCGCTCGATCGTCGGAAGATCGATGTCACCGAGGCAAGCGCGCAGATGCGGGGCGGGTCTCAACCCGGCCGCAGCGAAATGCCCAGCCCCCAGTGCCCGCAGCCCGCGCTCCTCCAACCCCCGCAGGAAGTCGTCGGACCGCCAAGGGGCAGGTATGGGCAGCCAAAGATGATAGCTTGGGAGCGAGGGCCGGCCGAGGCGGCCGGGCCCGAGGGCGGCCAAGGCCGTGGCCATGCGGCGCGTCATCTCCTGGCGGTGCTCGCGCAGGCAGGTGCTGGCGGCCCCGTCCTCCACCAGCCGCGCCAGCACCTCCGCATGGAAGGCGGGCGCCACCCAGTGCTGCACGCCCAGTGCGTCACGGATTGCGGCGCGCACTGAGGCAGGCGGCCGTATGATGCCGAGCCGGAAGGCGGGCGCCACGGATTTCGACAGGCCGGTGACGTAGATCACCCGCTCCGGCGCCATGGCCGCGAGGGGCGGCACCGGATCCCCCGCCGCGAAGCCGCAGACATCGTCCTCGATCACCAAGGCCCCTGCCCTCTCACAGGCGGCCAGAACGGCTTGGCGCCGTGCCGGACCCATGGTCGCCGTGGTGGGGTTCTGCGCGGCCGGGCTGCACAGCAGCAACCGGGCGCCGGTTTCCGCCATCGCCGCGGCCAGGGCGGCCGGTTCCACGCCCTCCGTATCCATGGCGACGGGGTGGAGCCGCAGGCCTGCTTCGGCGGCCAGGCGGTGAAGGCCGGCATAGACGTGCGCCTCGCAGAGCAGGGCGTAACCCGGCCTCGCCAGTGCGGAGAGGCAGGCCGCGAGGCCGTGCTGCGCGCCGTGGGAGAGCAGCAGGGTCTCCGCCCCGCAGGGCAGGCCCCGTAACGCGAGCCAGGCCGCAGCGGCCTCGCGGTGGCGGCCGGATCCCGCGACGGGCTCCGCGCTGAAGAGCTGCTCCGGCCGGTCCTCGCGCGCCAAGGCGGCCATGGCGCGGGAGAGGGCGGCGCGGATGCCGGGCGGGATGGGTACGGTGTTCGGGCGCAGGTCGATGCCGTCGCCAGGCGCGGGGCGCACCGCCTCGGCTGGGCCGGCCGCGACGAAGGTGCCGCTACCCGGACGGGCCACCACGAGGCCGCGCCGCGTCGCCTCGGCCACCGCGCGGGTGATGGTGGTGATGGTGACGCCGAACTGCTGCGCCATCTCTCGCTGGTTCGGCAGGCGCTCGCCGGGGCGGAGCTGCCCGCGGGCGATCTGATCCGCCAGTTGATCGACGAGGAGCTGGTACTTCATCTCGCGGCTCTCCCTTTCGCAAAGTATACCGGTATTTCGCTGCCGGAGGAAAACTTCGGCGGGGGTGCCCGATCGCTGCTGGACTTCGCATCCCGGCACATGTCACCGTTCTGATCTGACAGGAAATCGTACCGGTATTTTAACCTGATGCCCCGACCTGCCGAAGCCCTCCGCCGTCTCATGGACGGCCCTGGCCTGATCCCCATGCCCGGTGTCTACGACGCCCTTTCCGCCGCGCTCGCCGAGCGTGCCGGCCTGCCCATGGCCTATGTCAGCGGCTACTGCGTGGCGGCCACGCGCCTGGGCCTGCCCGATGTCGGCTTCCTCACCCTCACCGAGGTGGTGGAGAACGCCGCCCGCATCGCCGACCGCGTCGGCATCCCCGTTCTCTGCGACGGCGACGACGGCTACGGCAACCACCTGAACGTCGCCCGCCTCGTGCGCGGGCTGGAGCGGGCGGGCGTCGCCGGCGTGCAGATCGAGGACCAGGTCTCCCCCAAGCGCTGCGGCCACATGGCGGGCAAGCGCGTGGTGCCGAAGGCCGTCATGGTCGCGAAGATCAAGGCGGCCGTGGATGCCCGGCATGATGCGGACTTCGTCATCCTGGCCCGCACGGACGCCCTTGCCGTCGCGGGCTACGACGACGCCATCGAGCGCGCCCTCGCCTACCAGGAGGCAGGTGCCGACCTTCTCTTCGTCGAGGCGCTGGAGACGCCGGAGCAGATGCGGGCCCTGCCGCGCCTCCTCCACCGCCCCACGGTCTTCAACTTCGCCCTCGGCGGCCGCTCCCCCACGCCTCCGGCAGCGGAGGTGGCGGCGATGGGCTTCCGCTTCATCCAGAATCCGGACGTGGTCTTCGCCGTCACCCGCGCCCTAGGAGATCTCTACGCCATGGTCGGGCGGGAGGGCACCTATGCCGGCATGGCGGACCGCATGAGCGGCTTCGACGAGTTCAACGCCATCCTCGGCCTGGACCGCGTGGCGGCGCTCGACGCCCGCTACCGGGTGGAGGGCGCATGAGTGGCGGCTTGACCAGGGGCGTGATCGGCGGCTCCGCCCTCGTGCTCGGCGACGAGGTGAGCAGCGACCATCTCTACCCCGCCCGCTTCATGGGGATCGCCGACCCGGCCGCGCAGGCCCTTCACGCGCTGGAAGGGCTGGGCCCGGAATGGCCCGCGCGCCTAGCGACCCACCCCGTTCTCGTCGCGGGCTGGAACCTCGGCACCGGGAGCGCGCGGGAGGAGGCAGTCACGGCGCTGAGGGGCGCCGGGGTGCGGCTGGTGGTCGCGCGCTCCTTCACGCGGCTCTTCTTCAGGAACTGCATCAACAACGGCCTGCCCGCCCTGGCCTGCGAGGCCCTGCCCGCGCTGGAAACGGGCGCGGCGGTCACGGCCGACCTCGGCGCCGGCTGGCTGGAAGCCGCGGGGCAGCGCCTTCCCATGCCGCCCCTGCCCGAGGCCCTGCTCACCATCCTCGCCGCCGGCGGGCTGCTGGCGCGGCTGCGCGGCGCCGCCTGATGCCCGGCCTCACCCTCGCCGAGAAGATCCTCTCCCGCGCCGCCGGGCGGCCGGTGCGGGCGGGGGAGATCGCGGAGTTCGAGCCGGACTGGTGCTTCGTGCCGGACGACACGATCGCGCTGCTGATGCACCACCTCCAACGCGCCGGCGTCGCGCGGCTCGCGCATCCGGAGCGGCTGGGCATCTTCTACGACCATTTCGCGCCCGCGGACACCGCCGCCAGCGCCGGCGCCCACGCCGCCGGCCGCCGCTTCGCGGCCGAGCACGGCATCCGACACCTCTTCGACGTGGGCGAAGGCATCTCGCACCAGGTCGCGCTGGAGCGCGGCATCATCCGGCCGGGACAGCTCGCCTTCAACGCGGATTCCCACACCACCACCCTCGGCGCGGCGGGCTGCTTCGGCACGGGCATCGGCGCCACCGAGACCGCCTATGCCTGGGCCACCGGCCGGCTCTGGCTGCGCGTGCCGGAGACCATCCGAGTGGAGCTGCGCGGCGCCCTGCGCCCGGGCGTGGCGGCGAAGGACGCGGCGCTGGCGCTGCTGCAGCGCCTCGGCACGCGCAGCGCCACCTACCGCGCCCTGGAGTTCGCGGGGAATGGCTTGGCCACGCTTTCATTGGCCGACCGCATGACGCTCTGCAACCTCGCCGTGGAGATGGGCGCCAAGGCGGCGATGGTGCCGGCCGATGCCGTGACCGCCGCACATTACCGGGCCCTCGGCGCGCCGCTGGCGGAGGCGCCGCCGCAGCCCGATCCCGACGCGGCCTATGAGCGCCGCGTCACGCTCGATCTCGCCGGTGTCCGCCCCATGGTGTCCGGCCCGCACGCGGTGGACCGCGTGGCGCCGGTGGCCGAGGCCGGGGCGCCGCGCATCGACCAGGCCTTCCTCGGCACTTGCACCAACGGCCGGATCGAGGACCTGCGCGCGGCCGCCGCGGTCCTGGCCGGCCGCCGCGTGGCGCCGGGCGTGCGGATGCTCGTCACCCCGGCCTCGCGCGAGGTCTATGCGGCGGCGCTGCGGGAAGGCGTGGCCGCCACGCTGGTCGAGGCGGGCTGCGTCCTCACCACGCCGGGCTGCGGCGCCTGCGCGGGGCTGCACATGGGCCTGCTCGGCGACGGGGAGGTCTGCGTCTCCTCCGGCTCGCGCAACGCCGCCGGGCGCATGGGCTCGCGAGAGGCGGCGATCTACCTCGCCAGCCCCGCCACCGTGGCCGCCAGCGCCGTCGCCGGCCGCCTTACCGATCCCACCGCCCTGAACCCTGTCCCGGAGGTCCCCGCATGAACCGCCGTCGTTTCCTCACCGCCGGGGCCGCGCTGGCGGCAGCGCCCCTGGCCGCGCCGGGCCTGGCACGGGCCGAGGGCGGCCCGGTGCTGCGCTTCGTGCCGCAATCCGACGTGGGCGTGCTCGATCCCAGCTTCACCACCGCCTACGTCACCCGCAACCACGCCTATCTCGTCTACGACACGCTCTTCGGCACGGACGACGCCTTCGCCGTCTCCCCGCAGATGGTGGAGGGGCATGTCACCGAGGATGGCGGCAGGACCTGGCGCCTGACGCTGCGCGACGGGCTGCGCTTCCACGACGGCGAGCCGGTGCTGGCGCGCGACGTGGCGGCGAGCCTGAAGCGCTGGTGGCGGCGCGACGCCTTCGGGCAGGAGGTGGCCGCGGTGACGGAGGAGCTGAGCGCGCCCTCCGACAAGGTGGTGCAGTTCCGCCTGAAGCACCCCTTCGCCCTCCTGCCGGCCGCCCTCGGCAAGCCCTCCAGCTACATGCCCGCCATCATGCCGGCGCGCCTGGCCGAAGGGCCGCCGGACCGGATGGTGACGGAGATCATCGGCAGCGGCCCCTTCCACTTCCGGGCGGACGAGCACGTGGCCGGCAGCCGCCTCGTCTACGAGCGCTTCGCCGGCTACGTGCCCCGTGCGGGCGGGACGCCGAGCCGGACCGCGGGCCCGAAGGTCGCGCATGTGGTCCGCGTGGAGTGGACCGTGATGCCCGACCCGGCCACCGCCGCCGCGGCGCTGACCGCCGGCGAGGTGGACTGGGTCGAGAAGCCGCTCGTAGACATGCTGCCGACCCTGCGCCGCAACCGGGCGCTGGAGGTGCAGCGGATCGACGACGACGGCTCCCTGCCGCTCATGCGCTTCAACCACCTGCAGCCGCCCTTCGACAACCCGGAGGTGCGGCGCGTGGTGCTGCATGCCGTGACCCAATCCGAGTTCCTGACCGCCGTCGCCGGCGAGGACCGCGCGAACTGGCAGGACGGGGTGGGCGTCTTCGCGCGGGGCACCCCGCTGGCCAGCGACGAGGACATGGCGGCGCTGACCGCGCCGCGCGACATCGCCCGTTCCCGCCAGGCGCTGCGCGCGGCCCGCTACAAGGGGGAGCGCGTGGTGGTCATGGCCGCCGGCGACTACCCGACGCTGAACGCTATGGCGCAGGTCGGCGCCGACCTGCTGACGCGCATCGGCATGAACGTGGACCTGCAGACGCTGGACTGGGGCACCATCCAGCAGCGGCGCCTGAAGCGCGACCCGGTCGAGCAGGGGGGCTGGAGCGTCTACTTCACCAACGTCGCCGGGGTGGAGGCCTTCGATCCGGCCAGCCACCAGAACACCCGCGGCCTGGGCCTGCGCAGCAACCCGGGCTGGCCGACGAGCGGCCGGCTGGAGGAGCTGCGCGCCGCCTGGTTCGCGGCGGGCAGCCCCGCGGAGCAGCAGGCCGTCGCGCGCCAGCTCCAGGCCCAGGTCTTCCAGGACGTGCCCTACGTGCCCCTCGGCCAGTACTTCGAGCCGACCGCCTTCCGCCGTGGCATCACCGGCATCCTCAAGGGCTTTCCGCTTTTCCACAACCTCCGCAAGGCCTGAGCCCCATGCGCCTGTTCACCGCCTCGATCGGCACGGAATCCAACACCTTCTCCCCTGTGCCGACGAGCCTGGAGGACTACGCCCAGAACGTGCTCTACCGCGCCGGCGAGCACCCCGATGACGGGCCGAAGCAGTGCACCGCCCAGCTCTGGGTCGCGCGCCGCCGCGCGGCGCGGGACGGCTTCGCGCTGGTGGAGGGGAGCTGCTTCTTCGCCAGCCCCGGCGGTCGCACCAACAGCAAGGATCACGTCGCGATGCGCGACGAGATCCTCGGCCAGCTCCGGGCGGCAATGCCGGTGGACGGCGTGCTCCTCGGGATGCACGGCGCCATGGTCGCCTTCGGAGAGGACGACGTGGAGGGCGACCTGCTGGAGCGCGCCCGCGCCATAGTGGGCCCCGACGTGCCGATCGCCGTGGAGCTGGACCCGCACTGCCATCTCACGCTCAAACGAGTCTCTCTCGCCGACATCATCGTGCTTTATAAGGAGTACCCGCACACTGACACGGTGGAGCGGGCGGAGGAGCTGCTGGACCTCCTCCTCGGCACCCTGCGCGGGGGGATCCGGCCGGTCATGTCGGTCTATGACTGCCGCCAGATCGGAAGCTTTCCCACGACGCACCCGCTGATGCGCGCCTTCGTCGATCGGGCCGCGGCGATGGAGGGGAAGGACGGCATCCTTTCCGTTTCCATAGGCCACTGCTACCCCTATGCCGACGTGCCAGAGATGGGCGCGCGCATCCTCGTGGTGGCGGATGGGGACAAGGCGGCGGCGGACCGGGCCGCCACCTTGCTGGGCCAGGAGTTCCAGGCCCTGCGCGGCGTCACCACCCCGAATTTCCACGGCGTGGAGGACGGGATCGACGCCGCGCTCGCCATGCCGGGCGCGCCGATCGCCGTCACGGACGCCGCCGACAATGCCGGTGGCGGCGCCTCCTCGGACAACACCACCATCCTGCGCGCCCTGCTCGCGCGCGGGACGGAGAACGTGGCACTCGGGCCGCTCTGGGATCCCATGGCTGTCCGCACCCTGTTCGCCGCCGGCCTCGGCGCCGAGCTGCCGCTGCGCTTCGGCGGCAAGACCGGCCCCACCTCCGGCACGCCGATCGACGCCACCGTGCGCGTGACCGGCCTCACGCGCGAGGCCACTCAGACCTACGGCGCCACGCAATCGGCGCTGGGGGACCTGGCGGCGATCCGGGTCGGCGGGATTGACGTGGTGCTGAACACCGCCCGCACCCAGGCGCTGGGGCTGGAACTGTTCACGGCGGTGGGGATCGATCCGCGCGCGCGCAAGTTGCTGGTCCTGAAGTCCAGCAACCACTTCCGCGCCGCCTACGACCCCATCCTGGCGGGCGTCCTCCACATCCACTCCGACGGGCTGCTGCGACGGGACGATTACCGGCTGGTCCCGTACCTCCATGTCCAGCGGCCGATCTGGCCGCTCGACGCGGAAGCGTCGGGCTGCCTGATCGCCTGATGCCACGTCCCGCGATCTGCCGCGCGCTGCGCTTCGTGCCCCCGCGACCAGCAGCCGCGGCCCGACCAACGCCCGCCGGTGCTCCTCAGGGTTCTGTTGCGAGCTTGGGGAGCCTCCCCGAGCAGGTACAAACCCCGCATGGCGAGATGGCGGCGAGTGTCCTCAGTAAGGCCGGATCAGTCCTTCAAGGGACGACAGTTCACCGCGGAAGTGATCCTCTGGGCAGTCGGCTGGTACCTCATGTTCCCGGTGAGCTACCGCGATCTTGAGTTTATGCTCGCCGACCGCGGCGTTGAAGTCGCGCATACCACTGTCTTCCGCTGGATCCAGAGCTACGCGCCGGAGATCGAGAAGCGGATCCGGCCGCATCTGCGCCCGAGCAATGGCTCTTGGCGGGTCGACGAGACCTACGTCCGAGTGAAGGGCCGGTGGATGTACCTGTACCGTGCCGTCGATAGCCGCGGCCAGACGATCGACTTCCTGCTCTCGGCCAAGCGGGATGCCGAAGCTGCGAAGCGCTTCTTCCGCAAGGCGCTTGGGCAGCCGCATACGGTGGATCCTCGCACGATCACGGTGGACAAGAACCCGGCCTACCCGTGTGCCATCGAGCAGCTGAAGGAGGACGGCGAGCTGTGGCGTTTCTCTCGCCTGCGGCAATGCAAGTTTCTCAATAACATAGTGGAACAGGACCACCGGCGCGTGAAACGCCTGGTCAGATCTGGGCTTGGCTTCGGCAGTTTCCATACGGCACAACGAACACTGGCGGGCTACGAGGCGATGGCGATGATCAGAAAGGGCCAAGTGAGGAGCATCAGCGGACGTGACATGAGAGCCCAGGCCGAGTTCCTTGTATCACTGTTCGAGCTGGCGGCGTGACATGACCTGATCAGGGGCGTCTTCGTCCCTGTTCGCGGTCAGCCCCAAACTTCGCAACGGAACCGTTTCAAGTCACCTGAGCAAGCACAGCGGTTCCTTTCCGCGCATGCGATGATTTATGGCCACTTCCGCCCACGGCGGCACCTGATGACCGCCGATTAGTACCGCTGTTCGCGCAACAAGGCCTTCCGGATCCGGCGGCAGGAGACGTGTGCCCAGATGACGACGTGAGGTCACGCAAGTCCCACTGTACGGTCAAACTCGACTGGTCAACAAGCAAGTTGACAATGCCGCGCGCGCCTATTGCCACTTTGATTCCTGAACCAGCATCGAGAATGAGCAAGGACCTCGTCGACGGACGCTGACGCCTGGAAAAGCGCCAGGGCTCAGGCGGCCGGCTCAAGAGGTAGGCCGACCGCCAATGTTCAGTACCCCGTCTCGGGATACCGCTTCTGCAGCTCGAGGATCAGGACGGCGCGGGCCTGTGCAAGCCCGCGCATACGCCGCACTCAGCTCAATCCAATCTTGCACCGGAGATGCGGACCGCTTCCCGCCAGAGGGCACCATCGGCTTGGATGGCGCCCAGGAAATCGGCCGGCTTACCGCAGATTGGAGTAGTACCCAGCCTTTCCAGCGATGCACGGAACTCCGCATCCTGGCATGCATGGCCCAGCGCCTCTGCAACACGCTGGACAACTGCCATCGGCGTGCCTGCGGGGGCGACAATGCCGTTCCAAGTTTCCGCCCGGAAACCGGGGAAGCCCGCCTCGTCGAAGGTCGGCACGTCCCGGAGGCTCGGAAGTCGGTCAGGACCCGCAATGGCCAAGAGACGGATGCTCCCGCCACCCTGATGCGGGATGACGTCGGTCGGGTTACCGAAATGCGCCGCAACATCACCCGTCAGAAGCGCCTGAGTCGCCGGCGCCCCCCCCCTGTACGGAACGTGCTGCATCTCGATCCCGGCGCGCGACAGGAACAGCGCCATCGCGAGATGTGAGGAGGACCCCGTACCAGCGCTCGAATAGTCGAACTTGCCTGGCTGGCGACGCGCCAAGTCCAAGAACTCCGGCAGCGTCCGCACGCCAAGCTTCGTGCTGGCGGCAAAAACGACCGGGTTGCTCGCCACGATGGAAACCGGTGCGAAGTCTTTTACCGGATCAAAGTTCAGCTGCATCAGGGCCGGCAGCATCACCATCTGGGACGCGCTTGCCATAAACAGAGTATAGCCGTCTGGCGCGCTGCGCGCGACAAACTCCGCAGCGATAGCACCATTGGCGCCGCTGCGGTTCTCCACTGGCACAGGTTGGCCCAGCGTCTTGCTGAGCCAGTCGGCGCTCAACCGCGCGATGCCATCGGTCACGCCGCCCGGCGCGAAGGGCACGATCAGACGGATCGGCCGCTCAGGCCAGGTCCCCTGGGCCTCTGCGCGATGGCCAGCGGAAAGAGCAATCGAGAGGCCAGCCAGGAGCAGCAGACCTGCCCTGCGCAGTCTATGGCGGAGCATCGCTTCCCCAAATGTTCCAGCACCTTGAACCATCTTTGCGCCTCCAAACGATCCTTGATGTGTCGCCGGGGCGGGGCTCTTCCGGCCCTCTGCCATCAGCATGGCCGAGACTGGCTTTCCTTACTCTGTGCCCAGCAGGACAGCGGAACGCTGCAGCGCATGCTGGAACTCAGTTCGTGCTCCGGAGCATACGGCTGTCCCGTTCATTGGCCTTGATGAGTTCGCGTACCAGACCAAGGAATACCTTCCTTTGGTCCTGGCTTAGCGGCTTCAGAAAACGGTTCTGAATGAGGGAGAGTCGGGCGGCTCCATCCTTGGCCAGCTTCAGCCCGGAAGGCGTCAGGTAAACTTCCTTGTAGCGCTTGTCACGCGCGGAGACCTGGCGGTAGGCCAAATCATTCTTCTCCAGGCGGTTCAGAACATCCCCGGTCGTGACACGATCGGTGCCAAGTTCGGCCGCGATCGCGGCCTGATCCAGCCCAGGGCGATTTGCAATAACGGTGAGCGCGCCAAGCTGCAGCGGTGTGAGATTCAGATCGGCCATCTCCTCAAGGAAGACGGCGACCGAGAGTTGGTGCAGGCGTCGGATCAGATATCCGGGCCGGCTCCACAGATCGATCGCTGGCTCGACGGCTAGAGGCTCCGGTGCGCTGCGACGCAGACGCGCCCCGTTAACCTTGGCTGAACTGGACATCCGAATGGCTCAATCCCTTTGTAGCGGCGGCATAGCAAGTCAGTTCAGAAGACGGCCAGTGCCGATGCGGCCACGCGGGGATCAGCGACTCCCTCCGTGAGATATCCGGATCGGAGGCGAAGGATCTGCTGGGCGGAGCCATTGGCCAAGGTTGGGACAGCTCGGCCCTCGGGCAAGTTCAAGCCTTCCTCGGCAGTCAGTTCGCCTGCCTCATTGAGGGACCAGCGGGGCTGGCTGACTGCGGTGGCGATATCCGCACCACCTAGGAGGTCGTGCAGCATCTGCGAGTTCCAGGGCAGCTGGTTCACCCCGCCCGGGGTGGCGCCGAGGAGCATTTCCTCCCCTCTCTGGAGAGACCAGGCATGCAGGGTGGTGGACGGGGTGCGGCCCGAGGCGGGTGCATTGGCCGCGCCAGGGGGGGCATCGGGATCGAACCCCCGGCCCGGGCGGTTGCTCAGCACGAGGCCATTGTCGAGCACGACGCCGGACCCGAATTGCGGAAAGGAGTTGCTGTGGACGACGACGACCGCATTGCCCGCGTCATCCGCGGCGGTGACCACCGAAGTTCCCGCATCCAGGGCCAGCCGGCCGCGCCGCTTGGCCTCCATCCGCTCCGCTCGGACCGTCTGCAGCAGAGCATCTTTACGGCCAAAGGAATCCTTGATTACGGAGACCAGCCGCGGCCCTCCGGTTGGCGAAGGCGTGGTGCGCAGCACGGAGCCATCCGGCAGCACCTCCTCCGCGGCAGCGGCGAGACGGGCTGGGCGGCAGCGCAGATCCTCCATTGTCAGGAAGCCCCCGCCGGCCTGGACGGCCGCAATGATGCGCTCGCCCTCCTCACCTTCGAACAACGCCGCCCCATTCCGCACGAATTCCTCTAAAAGGCGGCCGAGCCCTGGCAGGCGGAGCCGGTCGCCGATCTCGGGCAGCCCGCCTGCCGTGTAGGGATTGCCGGGGCTGTACCGCCGCAGGAGTTCCTGCGCCTGGCGAAGATAGCCGAGGCCGATCCGCGTCCAGGGCATGCCGGCCTCCGCCGCGCGCTGAGCGGGTGCCGCGAGCCGCGCGAGATCGAGCCGGGCAAAGCCGTGCAGGGTGGCGAAGCCATGCGGGGCGCCCGGGATGCCCACCGAGGCGGGGCCCAGCCGCTCCATCCGGGCCCCATGATCCAGAGCGAGCGCGCCGGGGCCGACGCTGACCAACGTCTCGATCGGACCGCCAGCCCGCCGGACCAGGGCAACCAGGTCACCGGCCAGCCCACATTTCATGGGCAGCGCGATATGCTCCACAAAGCAGGCGGCCAGGGCGGCATCGAAGGCGTTCCCGCCCATCGAGAAGGCGCCGGCCCCTGCTGCCGCCGCCGCGGGATGCGCGGCGGTGATGATCCGCGGGCCGGTGGCGCGCACCATCTCGCGCAGGCGGTCGGCGGCACTCACGGTCGAATTCCGATGAACTTCAACTGCGACAACTCCTCCATGGCATAACGGAGGCCCTCGCGGCCGACGCCGCTGCTCTTCACGCCGCCGAAGGGATACATGTCGAGCCGAAACCGGCTGGCCTCGTTAATCCAGAGTGACCCGACCTCCAGCTCCTCGGAGAGGCGCATGGCGATGGCAAGGCTTCCCGTGAAGGCGGCGGCCTGCAACCCGAAGGGAGAGTCATTGGCGAGGGCGATCGCCTGCTCAACCGTATCGAAGGGCCGCACCAGAACCACCGGCCCGAAAACCTCCTCCCACCAGAGCCGCGCCTCCTCGGGCACGTCCAGCAAGATACCCGGCGAGACGAGCGCATCCTGGCGCCGGGGCATCAGCGCGGCCGTGGCACCCCGCGAGAGCGCATCCTCGACCATGGCCATGACACGCTCCGCACTGGCGCGGTGCACCACGGGCCCGACATCCGTCGCCCTATCCTCTGCCGGCCCGACCTTCAGGGCAGAGCTCGCGGCGACGAAGGCCGGCAGAAACCGCTCCAGAGCCCCCCGCTGAACGAGCACGCGCTGTGCGGAGATGCATTGCTGGCCACTCGCCTCGAAGCCGGCAGCCGCGATCTTCTTCGCCGCAGCCTCGAGATCGGCATCCGCGAAAACGATATTGGCCGCGTTCGACCCCAGTTCGGCCAGGAACTTCTTGGCCCCGGCCGCGCGCGCCAAGGCATCGCCCGCCGCAGTTCCGCCTGTGAAAGTCACGGCCCGCACCAGAGGATGCGAGACCAGAGCCAGCGCCGTTTCCCGGTCGCCCGAGACAATGTTGAAGAGGCCGGGGGGCAGGCCCGCACCGAGGCAGAGCTCGGCGAGGCGTAGCGCAACCCTCAGCCCTCCTGGCGCGGGCTTCACCACCACCGCATTGCCCATGGCGATGGCAGGCGCCAGCTTCTGCACGAGCAGGTTCACCGGCGCGTTGAAGGGCGTGATGGCTGCCACCACCCCATAGGGCACGCGACGCACCATGCCGATCGTGCCGGCACCATTGGGCACGGCATCGACCGGCAGAACTTCCCCGCCGAGTTGCGCCGCCGCTGCGACGCAATTTTCGATGAACTCCACCCCGCGCCGGGCCTCAAAGCGGGCCAGGCGCATCGGCTTGCCGATATCGATCGAGATCAGGGACGCGATTTCCTCCACCGCGCCCGCCAACGCCCCGGCGCAGCCCCGCAGCCAGACCAGACGCTGGTGCAGCGGAGCACGCCGGGCAGCAAGATACGCTTCCTGCGCCGCATCAACCGCGGCCGATACGCCCGCCTCCCCGGCCTCGAGCATGACACCAGTGATCCCACCGTTCTGTGGGCACACCAGATCAAGCCCAGAAGCCCCAAACAGCTCCAGTCGCCCCCCGACGAAAGAACCAAAATGCGTTGTCATGCCTTGGGACGGAGCCTCTGGATCTGCATGTTCGCGAGGAAGGGAACAAGCGGATGCGTGCCCATCCCGACGATGGCCGGCATGTCGAAGGTGATCAGAGCGGCCCGCTGCTCCGGCACGAGCTTGTACCGGTCCGCATAGGCGCCCGGGTCGGCCAGATAGGCTTCACGCGCCGGTTGCTCATGGGCCAGGGCGTGGAGCGCGCTCACCAGCTCGACCAATTCCGGCTTCGTCTCGGGGTAATGCAGCGCCGAGGCGGCTGGCTGCTCCGTCCCGAGCCAGCCGAGCGAGGCATAGTTGTGGTGCCAGCTCGGATCCATCTGGATGATGTCGGGCACGCGCTCGCCCAGGGCGCCGGCCGCGCAGGCCCAGCAGCGCAGCTCGATGTTGCCGGTGTCGTCCAGCTCAGCCGCATTCAGCCCGATCAGCGACTTAAGTTTGCCCTGCCGGAGCTTCTCCAACACGGCCAGATCCCAATCGAGCTCCGGATTGCTGTAGCGATCCGTTCCCGGAAAATGAGACATGCCGCCGCTGGCCAGCACAACGGTGCGCAGGCCGAGTTGCGTCACAGCGCGCGCAACCGCCTGCCCGAAGGCGTAGCACCGCTCCATGGAAGGTTGCGGGGGAAGATAGGCGTTGACAAAGATCGGCAGCACGGGCGCCGTATGGCCAATATGCGTCAGCGGGATGCCGATCGCATAATCGATTTTGGCCGTGCTGCTGAACGCGGGGTCGAATCCCTGCTCGTAAAGAGCCCGAACAAGGGCCAGGCCGATCTCGCCAGGGATTTGCCAGCGGAAGTCCCGCCCAGCGAAATGGCCGGTCGCCTCCCCACCAACATGGACCGTGAAGGGCGGCGCGGTATTGTGGAAGAATTGCTCTGCATGGTCGTTAGAAAAGATAATCCACAAGTCGGGATTGAGGGCCCGCAGCCGCTCGCCAATCGTCCCCGCAACCTGCTGGACACTGGCAATCGTCTCCTTGTTCTCGGTATCGGGTTGAGTGAAGAACTGAGGGGCGTGAGGCAGCATCGCGCCGCCAATGATGGATGTGTGCATCGCTGCGATTGCTCCGGGTCCTTGCTCCGCAATGCGGAGTGGATTTTGTTGAAGAGTAGCCGAGCCGTCAGACCCCCGCGACGGAGACCTGGTTGCTGTCTTGTCCGCGCATGGCCCAACCGGTGGTGCGGTTCTCGATCGCGACGGCGATGACATACATCAGGACGCCCATGATGCCGGTGATGATCAGGCCGGCGAAGACGAGGGGGACGTCGAAGCGGGAGGAGGCGAGCATCATCAGGTGGCCGATGCCCTTATTGGCCGCGACGGTTTCCGCCATGATGGACCCGACGAAGGCCACCGTGATCGCGATCTTCAGCGAGGCGAAGAAGTAGGGCATGGCGCGTGGCAGGCCGACCTTGCGGATGATGTCGCTCGGCCGGGCGCCAAGGGCACGTAGCACATCGCGCAATTCCGGCTCGACGGTCGCGATGCCCGTGGCGACATTCACCACGATCGGGAAGAAGCTGATCAGGAAGGCGGTGATGACGGCCGGGATGGTGCCGATGCCGAACCAGATCACGAGAATCGGCACGACGGCCACCTTGGGCACGGAGTTGAAGGCGATCAGCAGCGGGTAAAGCCCGTGATAGACCAGGGTGGAGGAGCCGATCGCCACGCCGAGCAGAAGGCCGAAGACGATGGCCAGGGCGAAGCCGATCAGCGTCGTCATCAGCGTCTGCCAGGAGTTTTCGAGCAGCGGCAGCCACCATTTCACCATGCTGGCCCCGATGGCCGAAGGCGCGGGCAGGATGAACTGGGGAATGGCGAAGCCCTGGACCACCACCTCCCAGATCAGGAAGGCACCAAGGATGACCAGCCAGGGCAGGGCGGTCTGCAGCCGGCGCCTGCGGCGGGCGGAGGCGGCCATGGCGTCGATACGGCGCTGGGCTGCAGTCGGAATCGGCTTCGGCGGGGCCATGGGGGCGGTATCAAGCGGCATGGGAGGCCTCCTGCCCGGCGGTGGCGGGGGCAGGCATCTCCTCCCCGCGCCGGGCTGCGCTGATGTGTTCGCGCAGGTCATGGACCAGCTCCTGGAA
>NZ_JBNBZS010000099.1:0-17432 GCF_049629625.1 Roseomonas chloroacetimidivorans
GAGATGCAGTACATCACTGACAACCTCTTCGTCGGCAACCGGCTCTCTTCTGCGGAGCTGGTGACGCAGGATGGCCTGCGGATCGATCTCCGCAACATCCGCTCGCCCATCATCGTCTTCTGTTCCAGAGGCGACAATATCAGCCCGCCGCCTCAGGCACTCGGTTGGATCCTGGACCTGTATGAGAGCGTTGACGATATCCGCGCCCATGGTCAGACGATCGTTTACGCCCAGCATGACAGCATCGGTCACCTCGGCATCTTCGTCTCCGGCAAGGTGGCGCGGAAGGAGCACGAGGAGTTCGCCTCCAATATCGACTTCATCGACGTGCTGCCGCCAGGCCTCTATGAAGCCGAGATCGTCGACGGGCCGGAGCAAGCGCTGGACGGTATCCCCTATCTGCTGCGCTTCGCACCGCGCGGCATGGAGGACCTCGAAGCCATTGTCCAACCTAAGCCGCGTGACGACCGCAGGTTCGCGGCGGTTGCACGGCTCTCCGAGATTAATCTCGGTCTCTACCGCAACCTGATGCAGCCTTGGCTACGGGCGGTTATGACGGAGGAGGCGGCCGAGACAGTCCGCCTGATGCATCCGCTGCGCCTGAAGCACGAGCTTCTTTCCGACGCAAATCCCCTGCTTCTGGCGCTGCCGGATATGGCTGCCCATATGCGGGAATGTCGCCAACCCGCCTCCCCGCAAAACCCGTTCCTGATGCTGGAGCACCAGTTCTCAGACCAGATTGAGACGGTGTTGAACCAGTGGCGCGATGCCCGGGACAACTTCGTCGAGTTGAGCTTCCTCAGCGTTTACGGCAATCCGGTCCTGCAGGCGCTCCTGGGGCTCGGCACTCCCGATGCGCCTGTCCGCCGGCGGCCCGGCCAGGACCCAGAGAAGCGCGCCTTCGTTGCCCGCCAGGTGGCGGAACTGCGAAGTGCCATCGCCGAGGGCGGTCTCTTTGAAGCGTTGCTGCGCGCCTTGGTCTTGATCGGCCTCAAGGAGCAGCTGGCCGACGAGAGATCGTTCAACATGCTGCGCCGCCTTCATGCTGCGCATGGAAAGCACCTCGCGCTGCGGTCCTTCAAGGATGCTCTGCGCCGTCAGCTGCAGGTCGTCATGCTGGACGAGGCGGCTGCGGTGAAGACCTTGCCCGATCTGTTACGCGGTACCAGCTCTTCTGAGATTGAAGCCGGCCTGTCCGGCCTGGCGGCAGTCGCAGCCGCTGGCGGTGGCTTGAGCCCCGGAGGCCAGGCGCGCCTGCGCCAGATTGAAGATACTTTCCGCCAGGCCGCCGCCAGCGCCAAGCCACCGACACCTTCTGGATCTGCAGCTACGGTTACAACTGCTGTGCCCTCCGGGCCGGCCACGCCTGCCTTTCCAGGATCTCCTGCTCCCGCGTCGGCGGCTGCGCCTCTCAAGTCCAACGCGCCGGCGAGATCCGCCGCCACGACCAAGCCAATCCAGCCCGTCGGCCCGTCCAGCCGGAAAGGCAATGGGGATAGCCCGTGACGACCGATCTGGTTCCGAACCGGACCTTCGCTGAGCTAGCGATCGGCGACAGTTCCAGCCTGACGCGTGTCATCACGCAGCAGGACATCGAGCTCTTCGCCGCGCTGACCGGCGACGCGAATTCAACACATCTTGCAGCCCCGCTGCGCGCCGAGGGAGGACCTCGCCCGACAGCTCACAGCATGCTGGGAGCCTCCTTGATCTCCACCCTCCTGGGCACGCACCTGCCCGGCGCCGGCACGATCTATACCGGGCAGGACTTACGCTTTGAGAGGCCGGTCCAGGCGGGGGACTCCTTGACCGTCTCGGTCGTCGTGAAAGAAAAGCGGGAGGCGGATCACCGTGTATGGCTGAACTGCCTTGGCACCAATCAGCACGACGAGGTGGTGCTCACAGGCGTGGCCGAGGTCACCGCGCCGGCCGAAAAGCTTCGGATCTCGCCTGGTGATCTCCCCGATGCGGTGTTGCACCGCCATTCGAATTACGACCGGCTGATCGCCCGCAGTGCCGGGCGGCGCAGGGTGCCCTGCGCCGTCGCCCATCCTTGCGACGAAGCCGCCCTAAGCGGCGCGCTCAAGGCCGCCGAGCAAGGCCTGATCCTGCCAATCCTGGTTGGCCCCATGGCGCGCATCCGGAGTGCGGCGGAACAGGCAGGGTTGGACCTGGGGACGCTGGAGATTGTAGATACGCCACATAGCCATGCCTCGGCTGCGCGCGCGGTCGAACTGGTCCGGGATGGTCGTGTTGAGCTGCTGATGAAGGGCAGTCTGCACACCGACGAGTTGATGTCAGCGGTCGTCGCACGGGAGGGTGGTCTGCGCACCGAGCGGCGCATCAGCCACGTCTTCATCATGGACGTGCCGACCTATCCCGAGCCGCTCTTCATCACGGATGCCGCCATCAACATCCTCCCGGATCTGGCGACCAAGGCCGATATCATCCGCAATGCCGTCGATCTGCATCGTGGCCTGGGCCTCGGGCCGCCACGCGTTGCCTTGCTCTCCGCCGTGGAGACCGTAAACCCCAAGATCCCCAGCACGCTGGATGCGGCGGCACTGTGCAAGATGGCCGACCGGGGACAGATCGCCGGCGGCATCCTCGACGGACCACTGGCGCTGGACAATGCCATCAGCCCAGCCGCCGCCCGAATCAAGGGGATCGTCTCAGAGGTCGCCGGCCGGGCGCAGGTTCTGGTGGTGCCGGATCTCGAGGCCGGCAACATGTTGGCAAAGAACCTCAGTTTTCTCTCCGGCGCCGATGCCGCTGGCATTGTCCTTGGGGCGCGCGTACCGATCATCTTGACCAGCCGCGCCGACAACGAGCGTACCCGGCTCGCCTCCTGCGCTGTCGCGGCGCTCTACGCTGAGCATCTGCTTCTTCAAGCTGGGCCGCGGACATGACGCGCTCCATCCTTGTGGTGAATGCCGGCAGCTCCAGCATCAAGTTTCAGCTTTTCGAGGCGGGGCCGCCCGCCACTCTGCTGCGCCGCCTCAAGGGGCGACTTGAGGGGATCGGCACGGACCATCCGCGTCTGCTCGCCTGGGACGAGAAGGACTCTCCGCTGGGCGACCTGACGCTGGAACCGGCCCGTGCCGCAACCGGCGAACTGGCTCAGACCGCATTGGGCGGCTGGATCACTGATCATCTTGGGGAGCCGCCGTCCGCTGTTGGCCATCGGGTTGTGCATGGCGGGCGCGAGTTCAAGAACCCTGTTCTCGTCGACGACGCGGTGCTGGCCCGGCTCGAGGCCCTCGTCCCCCTCGCCCCGCTTCACCAGCCGCACAACCTGGCGCCGATCCGCTCAATCCGCACCCGTGTCCCGCAGCTGCCGCAGGTGGCCTGCTTCGATACGGCATTCCACGCTTCCCTACCGGAGCTTTCCCGGCGCTTCGCAATTCCGGAATCCCTGTACCAGAAGGGAATTCGACGCTACGGCTTCCACGGCCTCTCCTATGAGTTCATTGCGTCCCAGCTTCCGACGATCGCGCCGGAAATCGCGAAGGGCCGTGTCATCGTGGCGCACCTTGGGTCGGGCGCCTCGGCTTGCGCCATGGTCGCCGGTCGCAGCGTCGACAGCACCATGGGCTTCAGCACGTTGGACGGCCTGCCCATGGGGACCCGCCCAGGCCAGCTCGACCCGGGGATCCTCCTTTATCTTGCCCAGCAGGGCATGACGGAAGGGGAGATCGAGCACCTGCTTTACCATGACTGTGGGCTGCTGGGCCTGTCGGAACTCAGCGGTGACGTGCGCGACCTGCTGGCGAGCCCGCTCCCGGCTGCCGCGATGGCGCTCGATTATTTCGCATGGCAAACGGCCAAGGCCTTTGCCGGCCTGACGGTGTCCATGGGCGAACTGGACGGCATCGTTTTCACCGCCGGTGTCGGGGAAAACGCCGCCAAGATCCGCGCCATGATTTGCGAACGCTGCGCCTGGATGGGCGTGCGTCTGGATGCCGGTCGAAACGTGATCCATGGCACCCGTATCGATGCTGATCTCAGCGCTGTGCCGGTCTATGTGATTCCGACCGACGAGGAGCAGATGGTGGCGCGCCATACGCTCGATCTTCTCGATGCCTCAGGTGCGTCGTGAGCCGGCACGGCCGGTGTCGCGCCACGGTGTCCCAGGCCACCGTGGTGAACTGTCTCCTGAGGGCACCGCTCTCTTGTGGAGGGACCTCCCTAAGAGAGCGGTGCCGCGGCGAGCTACGATGACGCGTGACATCCTGGCCTGCGCCGGGCCGGCGACGCATACCATGGTTGTCGGGGGCATCACGCCGGCCGCCCAAGGGCCCAGACGGACGAGCCGGCACCGAGCAGCTTGCTCAGTTCGCGCAGCCACAGCACGGAACTTGCAACCGCCACGCAGATCAGCCAGTCCTCGGTCCTGAGCGGAACAGTCGAGAATGCCTGCTGCAGGAAGGGTATGTAGATCACCAGAAGGTGCAGCACGATGGAAAGCACGATGGCTCCCCAGAGCCAGTGATTGGCGAACAGTCCGACGAAGGCACTTTCCTCGTCGGACCGGGCATTCAGGACGTTGAAGATTTGGAACAGCGTCAGCGTCGTGAAGGCCATGGTCTGCGCATAGCGGAGCTCCCCCGTGCCTTCGATCAGCCCACCCGGCAGGGACATGTCAAGCACGAGCAGCGTTCCCGCGGCCATCACGGCACCAATGAAGACGATGCCCAGCCACATGCGGCGCGTGATCACCCCCTCGCCGCGAGGCCGCGGTGGCTGCGTCATTGCCCCGGCATCGGCCGGATCCACCCCGAGGGCCAGGGCGGGCGCGCCATCGGTCACCAGGTTGATCCACAGAATCTGCGTGGCGAGCAGCGGCAGCACCACCCCTCCGCCGCCCTGCGCCGTCAGCCCGATCAGATCCGCCAGAAGCACGCCGAAGAACATCGTCATCACCTCGCCGATGTTCGAGGAGAGCAGATAGCGCAGAAACTTCCTGATATTGGCGAAGATCGCACGCCCTTCCTCGACGGCGGCGACGATGGTCGCGAAATTGTCGTCGGCGAGCACCATGTCGGCCGCCTCCTTGGAGACATCCGTGCCGGTGATACCCATGGCTACACCGATATCGGCGGTCTTGAGGGCGGGCGCGTCGTTCACGCCGTCCCCTGTCATCGCCACCGTCGCGCCCTCGCGCTGCAGCGCCTTCACGATCCGCAGCTTGTGCTCGGGATTGACGCGTGCATAGACCGACACGTCGCGCACCACGCGGTCGAGCCCCTCATCGGGCATCCGCTCCAGCTCCGTTCCCGTCACTGCCCGCCCGCCGGTGGCGATGCCGAGTTCGGCGGCGATCGCCGCGGCCGTCCTGGGATGGTCACCGGTGATCATGATCGGTCGGATGCCGGCACTGCGCGCGCGCGCCACCGCTTCCTTCGCCTCTTCCCGCGGGGGGTCGATCATGCCGATCAGTCCAAGGAAGACGAGATCCTGCTCGACCCGCTCGTCCAGCACTTCCTGGCCGTCGGGCTTTCTCGGGAGCGAACGGAAGGCGACGCCAAGCGTCCGCAGCGCCTCGCTGGCCAGTTCTTCGTTGCTCTTCACGATCGCAGCACGACGTTCCGCCGTGAGGGGACGGGTCTCTTCTCCCACCAATTCATGCGTGCAGCGCTCGAGCAGCACGTCCGGCGCCCCTTTGGTGAAGGCAAGCAGGCGCTCCTGGCGCTCGGCGTCGCTGTGCACAGTGCTCATCAACTTGCGCTCGGACGAGAAGGGCACCTCCGCGATGCGCGCAAAGCGGGCGTCGAGCGCCTCGGCCTTAAGCCCTGCCTTGCGCGCCGCGACGATCAGCGCACCTTCGGTCGGATCGCCCTGCACCGTCCAGCGCCTGTCCTCATCCTCTTGCAGCAAGGCATTGTTCGCGCGTTCCGCGGCCCCGAGCGTGCGCATAAGCTCGGTGCGCAGGGTCCCCTCCAACGCACCGCCGTCCTCCCGCCGCACCTCGCCCTCGGGCGCATAGCCCGCGCCGCTCAGCTCCACGCCGCCGCTGGCAGTGATGACCCGGCGCACCGTCATCTCGTTCCTGGTGAGCGTGCCGGTCTTGTCGGAGGCGATGACATTGGCCGAGCCGAGCGTCTCGACCGCGGCCATATGGCGTATGATGGCGTTCCTTCTCGCGATGCGCTGTACGCCGATGGAGAGCACGGCCGTCACGACCGCCGGAAGGCCCTCGGGGACCGCCGCCACGGCGAGCGCCACACCCAGGATGAGCACGTCGAAGATGGCGCGCAGGCCATGCACATCCTCGACGAGCAGGATGGTGCCCACCATCACCACGGCGATGGCGATCACGATCATCCCGAGCATTCTGCCAACGCGGTCGAGCTCCTTCTGCAGCGGGGTTGCATCCTGCGGCGCCGCCTTCAGCATGCCGGCGATGCGCCCCATCTCGGTCCTCATGCCCGTGGCCGTGACCACGGCCCGGCCATGGCCGTAGGTCGCGGCGGTGCCGCTGAAGACCATGTTGGCGCGGTCGCCAGGCCCAGCCTCCCCCGGAATGGGCGCGGTGTTCTTTGACACGGGCAGGCTTTCGCCCGTGAGGGCAGCCTCCGCCACCTGCAGCGCGGTGGACTGGATCACGCGCGCATCGGCCGGAATGGTGTCGCCCTCTTCGATAAGGATGACGTCGCCGGGCACGACCTCGGCCGCGGGGATGCTCTGCTGCGTGCCGTTGCGGACGACCTTGGCGTGCGCCGCGGACATCTGCCGCAGCGCAGCCACCGCCTGCTCCGCACGGGCCTGTTGGAAGTAGCCCATGGCGGCATTGAGCAGGACGACGGCCAGGATCGCCATCGCCTCGTAGGGTAGGGCGGCATCACGCTCGAGCAGCCAGAGCCCCGCTGAGATCAGGGCGGCGACGAGCAGCAGGACGACCAGGACGTCCTGGAACTGGGCGAGAAACTTCCGCCAGGCAGGGATGGGCGTGTCGGCCGTCAACTCGTTCCGGCCGTGACGCTCCAGCCGGGCCTGCGCCTCCGCCGCGCTCAGCCCGAGCCGCTCACTGGTCTCCAGGGCGGCAACGACATCCACGGCCGACTGCCGGTACGGAGGAATTTCGTCATGAGATCCGATAGCGCTACTCATAGCCTTGCTCACCTCGCCTCCATGTCGACCACGCTCTCGGCCGTCCGAACTGACTCTCCAGATGACAGCCCGCCATCGACTTTGCCTTTGGAGTGTCTTCCAGATTTCCTTAAACATGGACGCGATGTGGGGGAAATGTCATACCAGCTTGCTCTGCTGAAACCCTTGGGAGCGGCGAGCGCTTGGAGGGCGTTTGAAGGCTGGATGTGAGGTCTTCCATGCGCCGGATGACAAAGTCGGCGATGCGGGTTGCGCGTCAGGCGCTGGCAGTCGGATGGCGGGCTTTTCCGACCTGTGGGAAGCGGTCGTCGTGGCACGACGTCGCGCAGGCCCAGCTGCTTGCCCTGCAGGTGCCGGGCCAATTCCTCCGCATCGACTGCCGTCGCGGCGATGGCCGGGCGGCTATGGGCGTGATTGATCGGGTCAGAGGGGAGCAGGAGTGGAGCCGTGGCTCAGGAGAGATTGCTCTACAGCAGCGAGAATGGAGACCGCTGGCTTCTCGTCCGAGGGGCGGAACCGGAGAGGGTGTTCGTCAGGCACGAGCCTACCACGGCATCCGGGGGCCAGACGGCAGACCTCAAGATCGGGGAGTTCCTTATCCGAGGCGTGTACGGTCCAGAGCATCTGGAATTGCTGCGCCTGATCGGCACGCTCGTTGAGGGCCGCTAACACGACCTGGGCACTTGGAGAGGCGTTCGGTGCGACCGACCTGCGGTGTCAGTGACCTCGACAGGAGGTGGCGATGGCGGGTGTCCTTGGTGGGTCGGGCGACCTTGATGAAAAGCCCGATCTGGCGATCCGCGCAGGCTTCGCCTAGGCAGGCGCGGTGCCGTGAGCATCACAGCGCCTGACCAGATTGCGGTTTCAGCAAAGGGGCAAAGCGCAGCGACGCTTCGGCCCCCCCTGCGATCAGTCCTTCGCGCGCGCGGTGGCCAGCTGGGGCTGCTTACGGGGCTGACGGATCTCTACCTCGTCCCGGCGAACCGTCTCCCTCACGGTCTCGACCCGCTGAGTGCGCTCGGTGCGGACCACGATCTCCTCCCGCAGGCGAAGGCGCTTCTCGACGACGGGAACATCCTCGGTTTCGACCACCTCGACGGTCACGTCGGTCAGCACCTCACCCGTGACCTTGTCCGTCGCCGGCCTGCGCCGCTCCACAACCACCCGTTCGCTCTGCAGAGTCACCTGCTGTTCCACCGGGGTCTCCACCACATAGCGGCGGATCCGTGCAGTACCGCGGTTCTCCGTGCGCTTGCCGACCTCAAGTACCTCCTCGCCCAGCGGAATGACTTCCTCCGCGCTGGCCATACCTCGAGCCGCGTTGGAGGCTGACGTCTGCATGGCGCCGAGCCAGGGCCAGAAGAGCATGCTCGTGAGGGGCACCGGGGCAGTCCGTGCCGCGGGACGCCGGTCCGCCTGGCCGCGGGCCTCGGACTGAGATGTCGCCAGATGCGCGACCTGCTGGAGCGTGTCAGCAGCGGCTTCCGCCGGCTTCAGTGCTATATCAACAATCTGGTGGGCGGCCTTGCGGCGACGCTCCTCCGCGGCTCGCAGGTCCTGCTGTTCGCGTTCGGCCGCCTCGGCCTCCAACTGGACCTGCTCCCGCTCCTGCCGGGCCTTCGCGCGCCGCTCCTCAGCCTCATCCTGCTTGGCCTGCTCCGCGTCGGCGAGGCCTGCACCGATCTTCTCAGCGACTTCCTGGACTTGCTCAGTGCTCAGAGCCCGCTGGACTGCCGGCAGCAGCTCCTTCTTCTCGTCGCGGGCGTGTTGCCGGAAAGCCTTCTGCAATTCAGCAAGGTGTTCGGGAAACGCTTCGTCGTTCTTCGGCAGCGCGTCGAGTTCAGCGAGCTTGGCCCGCATCTCCTTGTTGTCCCGGATCGCGTCCACGACCAGCGCCCTGGTTTCGGCGTTCTTTCGCAGGATCGGGAAGAGGTGTTCCTCCTCAAGGCTGGCGTGGAGCTCCAGTTCGCCCTTCAGCTCGGCAAACAGCTTCTCCCGTGTCTTCACGGCACCGTCCGAGGTGTCGGCCAGTTTTGCAAACAGCTCATTTGCCTTGGCAGGGCCAGCCTGCATCATCATGCGGAAGTTCATGGGATATCCTATTGCTTGCTGCGGATTGCGAATACGCCAGTCTCTTGCAAGCGGTCCGCGATCAAAGCGCAGGTGCCGTGTGATCACGCCTGGCGTCGCGGATGGAGAGAGGCAAACCTTTGGCCCACTCTCCGAGTGCTGCGTTGCAGCATCGAACTCACAGATAGTGTGGAGGGCTTCGCCGTGCAACCATCTGCTGGCATCTGCCGATCAAGCTGCTGCGAGCCAACTTGCGTTTTTCGGAAAGTGTTTCGGAAAGTGTAGGGCGATTATTTGGATTGGGCTGGTACCAGAAGGACTCAACAAAGTTCGTAGAGAGCTTGTACCTCGCACTCTGAGCAGCGCGGCGGACATTCGCGGACGTCTTGAACATCGACGGCCGCGTGGGCCGCAGTACTCGGCCCACGGAGCAGAGGCTTTCGCCCGGAAGGGCATCGCCGGTCGCCCGTGTGTACGCTGGCAAACTCCGGCCGACGCAACGAACCGCGGCCTGCGCTGTTGGTCAGAGGGCTCGCCAGGCGAGCGCCTCTCAAGGCTTTTTGGAACCGAGAACTATGGCCGAAGCAACAACGGATGATGGGCAGGTCGATACCGCTGCCCTACAGGCCGACCTGGTCGACCTGCTCCAGCTGGAACTCGACGCGCTACCCATGTACGCCCTGGCGATTTCGGCGCTCCGTGACCGGGAACTACGGGTTCAACTGCAAGCATTCCAGGGAGATCATGAGCGCCATGCACGCGACCTTTCGGCACTCATCCGTGAATTGGGTGGCATGCCGCCCATGCTGCCGCACTGGCCAACTGGTTTGCTCAAGCTGGGCGTGCAGGTGGCTGGCCTGACCGGCGGTGACCGGACCGTCCTCCTGAGCTTCGTTGCGAATGAATGGCAGTCTCGCGAGAAGTATGCCCGCTACGCGGCCAAGTCTTACCCGCCGGCCCTGGCCTCGCTTATCGCCGGTCACGCAGCGGATGAGGCGAGGCACTACGACTGGGCTTGCAACGCGCTTAGAGGATTGGGCTGCGGCGAGGAAACGCTCGTCGGGCGAAACACCCAGGCTTTCGCGCGAATGCACGGCACTGTCGCGGACGTGATCGAAGGCGTCAGCCACGCAGCGCTGGAAGCAGTGATCCGGATGGTCCCGCGATCCTGAGAGAGGTGGCTCGGTTTGTTTGAACAGCAGGTCGTGCTGGGATAAGCCCTGCCGAGCTCAGGCTACCACGACGCGCAGAGCCGCAGAATTCGGGCTTTGAGGAACTCTGCCGATGGCAATGCACAACAGCTGATGCTTGGTATTCAAGCCTCGGGGCGCGAAGCCGGATGTCAAGAAGGCGGGCGATAAGCTGTATGTCGCGCCGAAGGACCACGTGAAGATCTGGCGGCCTTCCGCCGAACCCGCCCGCCGTTGCACACCTCGGAGGTTATCCAGGGTGGGTCTGTCGGGCAGTTTCGGGCCCAAACGGCCCGGCTGCCGCATACAAACGGCCACCCCGGCGTTTCGCCCTCGTGAGAGGGAAGACACCGCGCCGATGAAGCTCTTGATGATCCTGGCGCTCGGATGCGCCCTCGCCACCAGCGCCTGCGCGCCTTGGCGTGGTCATCACAACGACGACCACGGCGGCTATGGCCGGGGTGGCGCGCCTGGTGGATACGGACCTGGGCCGGGCGGTCCTGGCGGGCCGCTCCAGGAAACGAACCTGGTCCGGGTGGCTATGGGCGTTATTGATCGGGTCAGAGGGGAGCAGGAGAGGGGCGGAACCGGAGATGGTGTTCGTCAGGCACGAGCCTGAGGCGGCATCCGGGGGCCAGACGGCAAACCTCAAAATCGGAGAGTTCCATACCCGACACGTGTACGGTCCAGAGCATCTGGAGATGCTGCGCCTGATCGACACGCTCGTGGAGGACCGCTGAAAGCTCAAGGGCCCACGTGGTGAGAAGCCCATGGCCGTGGCGATCGGGACCGCCGCCCACGTCATGAAGATCGGCGCCGGTCGTCCGGCCTTCAAAGAGCGCGGACACCGTCCATTGGAAAGAGCCGTTCGGATCCGTCAGCCTGGACCTGGTTTCGGCATGGCCTGCCCCCGATCCCACAGCTCAGGCGATACGCCCGTGGCAATTTATGTCAGGGTCAGGTGAAACTATCGGGTCCGGTGATGATTCGCCGGAGGACGAGGCGAGGTGATTCATGGCGAAGACCCCACGTGACGAGGACAAGCCCAAGAAGGCACGCGGCGCGGCCGCCGGACCAAAAAGCAGGAGAGCTTCGGGCGGACGGTCCACACGCACCCGAACTGCAGAGGCTGGGACAGCATCCAAGCGGGCCGCCGCCCCCGCCGCTGCTCGGAATGGGCGTGGCACCAAGGCGGCACCTAAGACGACGGCCCGCCGAGCTGCGGCGGCCAAGCCGAAGGCTGCAAAGACAACGGCGACCGCGGGTCGAGCGGCCAAGAGGCTGGGCGCTGCAGGGTCGGTGAGGAAGGCCGCAAGGGTCGAAAGCGCCACGCAGGGGCGCAGCGCTGGTGCTGCCGCCGCGAAGACAGCGCGTGCCGCGACGACGAAGAGTACTGCTGCAGGTCGGGCTGCGAGCGCAGGACGGGCCGCAGGCAAACCCGCGAGCAGCAAGGAGCGGGTTACGACATCTCCCGGCACGCGGACAGCGAGGTCAGCCGCCTCGCTGAAGGGGCGCGGCGCTGGTGCCAGCACGCCGAAAGCAACGCGGGCCGCGGAGACGGGTCCTCGGGGCGCCGCGAGCCGCGCTGCAGCATCCCGGGCCAAGCAACCGGCGCGATCGGCCGCTGCTCCGAAGAGGCGTAGCGCGCGAGTTACGCCCGAGATAGGAGGCGCCAGCGGGAAGGCCAGGAGAACCGGGGCGGCACGCGCAGGAGCGAAGCCGCCTGCGGCAGGCCGGGCGAGCACCAGGCCAAAGGCCATCAACAGGCCTGCGACCGCCAGCCGTTCGCGGGCGGCGGCCTCGCCAGTGCAGCCCGCGAGCGGGCGCGCCGCGAAGGCCGACACCGCGGCCAGACCGAAGGCCAAGGCCGGAGCGGTGACGCGCGCCAGGGGCGTGGGGGCAACAGCTCGTGGCGCCAGCAGCACGCCCGCTGGGTCCAAGACGGGCAAGCAGGGCCCGAGCACGGGCGGCAAAAAGGCGGCGACATCGGGCGCCAGGCCACAGCGTCGGCGTGCCGCGCAGACCAAGCCTGCGGACACGACCAAGCCCGATGTGTCGTCCTCCGGTGGGGCCGATGAGAACCCCGCGGAGACCTTGCCCAGCGCCATGGCATCCCTCGCCGACGCGGGCGCCGCTGCGATGGCTGCGGCGGCGACCCCCGCCGTGGCGGCGGTGGAAGCCGCGGCACTGACCGCCGCCACGATGGCCACCAACATCGTGGCAGCCGCGAGCCTGGGGACGAGCCTGCTTGGCGGAGACTCACCGCCCGAGGCAACGCCAGTAGAACCAGCAGCGCCGTCGGAGGGCGAGGACAAGGGTGACGCCGAGAACGACCTCGCCTAGCTGAGCCCGCGCTCGCCGACGCGAACAGGCCGTGCGCCGCCCCGTAGCTTTCCGCGCCAGCTTGCGTTCTGGTTTGCTGAGTTCAGGCATCGTTTTCCAATGTGGCCAGAGGCAGCCACTCGACCTGACTGCAGGGCATCAAGAGCTGAGAGGGATGCAGCAGTGTCCAAATCGAGGCGGGTGAGCTTGGGTCTGCTTTCGCTTGGCGGCCGGGTCCAGAGTAGGTGGCGTCATCCCCAGGCCCTTGTGAAATGCATGCGCGACACGAGCCCCGCTACCTTGGAGCGCTCCAGATCTGAGCGGCTCCGGGTGGTTCTCGCCGGCATGACCGATGGCGTGATGATGCTCGACGCCGATCTGCGCCTCGTGGAGTGGAACTCCCATTTCGCGGAGTTCACGGGTGTTCCCGAGCGGATGCTGCGGGTCGGGCTGCCCATGGCCGACATCCTGCGCGCTCAGGCCCTTGCCGGGGAGTTCGGCGAGGTTGACGTGGAGGCCGAGGTCGCGCGGCGCATGGAGCTTTTGCGGGCCGGGAAGAGCTCCGGGACGATTGAGCGGACCAGGCCCAATGGGCGCGTCATGGAGCTGCGCCGCAATCCTCTCCCGGATGGTGGGTTCGTCACACTCTATACCGACGTGACGGCGCGCAGGCAGGCGGAGGAGCAACTCCGGCAGGCGCAAAAGATGGAGGCCGTCGGGCATCTTACGGGCGGTGTCGCCCATGACTTCAACAATCTGCTGATGATCATCCTGGGCAACCTTGATAAGGCCGAGCGGTCACTCGACGCCTCCGACCTGCAAAAGGTCCGGCGCGGAATAGAGATCGCGCGAAGTGGTGCGCGGCGGGCCGCCTCCCTCACACAACGCCTTCTGGCGTTCTCAAGGCGTCACCCCCGCGAGCCTCAGCTCGTCGACGTGAACGCGCTCATCACGGACCTTTCCGATCTCATCCGCCAATCGGTGACGAGCAATATCGCGGTTGAGCTTGTCCTGACGGATCACCCCTGGACGATCTTGGCTGATCCAAACCAGCTCGAGGTTGCTCTGCTGAACCTGGCGATCAACGCACGGGACGCGATGCCGAAGGGTGGCGCGGTGACGATCGAGACCGCGAAGGTCACGCGCACCACTGCGGCTGGGCCTGTGTCCATTCCGGTTCCTGGCGACGAGTTCGTGCAGATCACGGTGAGGGATACAGGCGTTGGGATGCCCCGCGAGGTGGCCGCGCGCGCCTGCGAGCCCTTCTTCACGACAAAGGGGCCCGGGAAGGGCACGGGGCTGGGGCTGTATCAGGTCGTTGACTTCGCCACCCAGGCCGGTGGGCATGTAAAGATCGACAGTGAGCCGGGGATTGGGACAGCCGTAACCATCTACATTCCCCGCCTGACGGTTGAGGATGCGGCCGGGACATCCCCTTCGCAGCCGATCGACATCAGCCGCCTCGCGGGAAGGGGTGAGAAAATCCTGGTAGCGGAGAATGAGCCGGACATCCTGGCCTACACCACCGAGGGGCTCGAGGCGCTGGGTTACCGCGTCCTCCCGGCGCAGGATGCCTCATCCGCCTTGACGATCCTCGACACCACACCGGACGTCGCCGTCCTGTTCACGGATCTCGGGCTGCCCGGCATAGACGGGCGCCAACTCGCCCGCGAGGCGACGCGGCGGTGGCCAGACCTGCCAGTCCTTTACACCTCTGGCGGTCCAGACAATGCACCTCCGGGCGATGGCGCGCCCGGCCCGGGGAGCGACACCATCATCAAGCCCTACGAATTGCCCAGACTGGCGCGCGCGATCCGTGCGGTGCTCGACGCGCGCCTGACGGTACGTGCATCCGGCCCGGCCTGAGGCTGCGCGACCTAGGAGAGCCGACGGATCAGGAGCTTGGGCACGGCGCCAGCCCGAGGGATGAAATCCGGGCAACAATTCCTGCCGTGCGCACGGGCAGGGGCTCAACTTACGCGCGTGATGCACGTTGCGGTTGTATGGGATCGTGAAGAAACGGCGCGGTGCTGATCGGGTCGAATGCACGACCCACCGGCCCAGCATGGTTGGAGGACGGGAGGCCCGCGTCGTCACAGGGAGCTGCCACGTCGCGGTTGGCAGGTACGTCCGCCTCGGCCCCCCGCGCGACCACCGCTCCTCTCGTGGCGCGGCGGACGCGCGGCCTGCGGGCCCATTTGGTGGTGCTTGCGCTGGCAGCGGCCGTGCCGGCGCTCGGCGTGGGCGGCGCGGCCGCGTGGCACGCGATCGGGAGCTATCGCGAAGCCTTCGAGGAGCGGCTGGAGGACTCGGCTCGCGGCCTGGCGCTCGCCGTCGACGCCGAGATCAACAGCCATCTCACGACCCTGGCCGCGCTGGCCGCTTCCCCCCTGCTCGACCGTGGCCCCGCCGAACTCGAAGCCTTCTATGTACACGCCAGGCGCGCGGCCGAAGCCGTCCATTCGCCGGTCGTGGCGGTGGCCCCTGACCTCGCCCAGCTGATTACCACGGACCAACCGTTCGGCGAGGTCCTGCAAAGGACGGATGCCGCCGAGGCGGTTCAAGCTGTCTTCAATACACGCCGGCCCGCCGTCAGCAACTTGCTGGTGGGCGCGGTCTCCGGGCGACCGCTCATCGTCGTGGCGGTCCCGGTGCTGCGCGATGCCCGCGCCGTCCTCGTTCTCATGACCCGGCTCGAACCCGAGCGGCTGGCTGACCTGCTCGCAGCACAGGTGGCCGGTTCGGACGACACTGTCGCGGCGCTCACCGATGCGCGCCAGAGGGTGGTTGCGCGCTCGCAGGACCATGAGCGTCTCCTCGGGGCCGCTGCGCCGCCCGACTGGAGTGCGCTCATCCCCGATGACGAGACGGCCGGCACTGGCCCCGTTCGCTCGCTTGATGGGCGCATGTTGATCTACGCCCAGCACCGGCTCGACAAGGCGCCGGGCTGGAGGGTGGGGGTGGCCGAGCCAGCCGCGGCCTATCGGGCCAGCTGGCAGCGTCCGCTCCTCGGTCTCGGCATCGGCAGCGGCATGGTCCTCCTCGCGGCCGCTGCCTGGGCAGCGGCCCTCGGGCGCCGTATCATCGTGCCGGTCGATGCTCTCACCCGGAAGGCGAGGGACGTGACCCGCGGCGGTGGCACACTGCAGGGACTGCCCCCCTCGGGTGTCACCGAGTTCGAGGCGCTCCGAGCCAGCATTGCCGAGGCAGAGGCGGCGCTGCGCCGGGGCGAAGCCCGCTTCGCCCGCGCCCTGGAGGCTGCCAGGGTCGGCGCCTGGGACTGGGATCCGACTGCCGATGTGATGAACAGCTCGCCGGAGCGGGAGGAGCGGCTGACCGGCCGTGCAGGGCGCTCCATCCGCAATCTCGCGGCCTTGCTTGAGGCCGTTCACCCGGACGACCGCCCTATCGTGCGGGACGCCATGCGGCGCGTGCTGGAGCGGGAGACCGACGACTTCGAGGCCGAATTCCGCGCTGTCTGGCCGGACGGCACGGTGCGCTGGCTGCGCTCGGTCGGCAGAGCCACTGCCGACGCGGAGGGGAGTGTCCGCGAGATCGCGGGCGTCTCGATGGACGTGACCGAGCAGGTGGAGGACGCGCGGCGGCGGGAGACGCTGGCACGCGAGGTCGATCATCGCGCCAGGAACGCCCTCGCGGTGGTCCAGTCCATTCTGCGCCTCACGCCCGCCGAGGAGCCGAAGGCCTTTGCCGGCGCGGTCGAGGGGCGGGTGGGCGCTCTGGCGAGGGCACACTCGTTGCTCGCCGAGGAGGGTTGGTCCGGCGCCGACCTGCGTGCCGTGGTTGAGCGGGAGCTGGCGACCATCCCGGTGGCCCCTGGAGAGGTCGCGCCCTTCTCGCTGGACGGGCCCCAGGTCCACCTCGCCCCGGCAGCCGTGCAGCCGCTGACCATGGTGCTGCACGAGCTGGCCACCAATGCGGCCAGGCACGGGGCGCTCTCCACTCCGGGCGGCGCGGTTGAGGTCACCTGGCGGCTCGGGCGCCGGGCCGGGGAAGACGGGCTCCTCCACCTGCGCTGGGCGGAGCAGGGCGGGCCGCCCATCCCGGGGCCGCCGACCCGCCGCAGCTTCGGCTCGCGGTTCATGGATTCCACCATCCGCGGGCAACTGGGAGGCGTGGTGGAACGGAGCTGGGAGCCCTCTGGGCTGGTGTGCGAGATTGCACTGCCGCTCGCGCGCATCCTCGAAGGAGAAAGATAAAGCGCCGAGCCGGGGCGGCCGGGCGCCAACGACCCGGAGCCGCACGTACTCCTGCGGCCGGCGCCGCTGGCCACCCGGAGTGGAAGTGTCCCTGACAAAGCGTCCGGCAGAGATTGCGCAGACGGACGGGCCGACCACCTCGCTCTCAGCGGGCCAGGTCTCCTTCCCCGCAATTTCGGCGGGCGACGCCCTATCTTGGACATCATGGAACTGACGACCCGAAACGATGGCTGAGGCCGCGCTCGCCGCCCCGACAGAGGCGCTGGCCGGCCTCGTCGAGCGCGTCACCTACCACAATGCCGAGAAGTATCCATCCGACCGGGGCCGCGGCTCATCGGTACCCATCCGCCGATGGCCGCCTTCCCTGGCCTGGGTGCCCGCTGAGCTTACTGACGTTCGTAAGGAACTGACGCGGAATAAGTGCTTCAAGGTGGCTGCTGGGTGGGTGAGATGGTGTAGTTCCACTCGCCGTGGAACGGGTCGCGCTCGATAGCGAGCGCGGCCATCTCCGCATTGGTGACCTTGA
>NZ_JBNBZS010000100.1:0-17153 GCF_049629625.1 Roseomonas chloroacetimidivorans
CTGAAGGGCGAGAACCAGTTGCCCAAGCTCATCCAGGGCGTCACATTCAAGAACGGCGTCGAGGTCACCAACACGCCAGCACAGAACGCCGCCTGATCACCGCGTCACCCAAATTCCCGCATAGCTCTGCTCCGACTTCGCACAGTGGGCTCGCGCAGGGGATGCGGTAACCAGGAGGCAGCCGGCGACAAGGGCAGCCAGGACGAGCCGCCACGGCAGCATTTCCGCGTCCTCGATCTGTCCAGTCAATTTGTCGGGACGTAATGCATTGGGGCGGAAGATTCAACCTGGGGATAGACGCGGCCCGTGGCCTTCGCCACCCTGACGGTCGTGGGTGTGGCTGGGCTGGTGCTCGTGCTGGCGGTCGCGTGGCTCGTGCGGGGGCATTCTGATCTGCTGAGAATTGGACTTTCGTAAACGGCAGATCGGAGCCGATTTCTTTCGCATCGTCCCTCACATAGCCCTGGCGCAGGGCGCGCGGGTGGGCGGTCTGTCCACCAACCCCTCCCTCCTCCCCGAGCTCACCCGCCACGAGACGCGCGTCGACAAGCACGAAGGCCCGCACGGCGGGCCGTCATTTTCCTACTGTGACGCCCTCATTCGCTCGAACCGCAAGGGCGCGCTGTACAGCCTGGAGGGCGGCCTGAAACTCTAGCTGGCCTCGCGAAGGCGCATGAGCCAAGCGCGCGCATTCCGAAGGCTCATCTTATCGGCAATTATGTTTAACAGTTCCTCACCCGGCTGCGCATCGAGGAGCATAATGCAGAGGCGCTCTGCCGCCGAGCGGGTCAGGATCTGTTCAGCGTCGAAGTGAGTTTGTTGGAACTTCGCGAGGAAGGCCGGGAACTCTTCCTGCCGCACCCGCTCATAGTAGGCCTTGCGGTCGGCGATGATCTTGCCAACGGGGTCGTCACCACCGACCACGAGACGGTATTCGGGTCCCTCCAGCCAGTTGTGTCCCTCGAAGCCGAGCTCCCTAAAGCTCTCCTCAGTGAACGAGGCACCCTTGGCACCGATGTAGCGGCCGAAGCACAGGTTGGTCATGACCCGTGCGATCCCGAGCTCCTGGCAGCCCAAGGTCTTCGCCGCATCCTGGGAGGAGAAGGGTGTCGCGACGGACAGCGTCTCCATCCACTGATAGATCGCGAGGTTGTCGCGGGAGCCATAATCAGCACGGTCCACGATGGCGTCGTAGGGCGCCAGCCATGCGCGGAGCCGCCGCCAAGCGTTCCGCTTGAGCCCAAAACCCCAGTGATGGGCCATGCGGAAGATCCGGGCGTCGTACCCGGTCTGATTGCCCTTGTGGTTTCCGTAAGCGGCGAAATAGCCGATCCGCAGATCGCGGTCCGACAGCACCCGCAGATCGCCCATGATACGCAGATATTCCGGGCCTAGCTCCAGGTCGTCCTCGAAGAAATAGGCGCAATCGGCATCCAGTGCCTCGAAGGCCAGGGCCTCACCGCGCCGGATATTCGCCGCGATGCCCAGATTTCCGCGCGCCGCCGCGACCTGCCCGCGCGGAAAATACGCGCGGAAGGCCGCGATGGAGGCCTCGATTTCCGCATCCTCCGCATAGCGCAGCCCAGTGCGGAGGGAGACGGCGCCGTCCTGCAGCAGGAAGACCCGTCGCGGGTTCAGCACGACCCCCCGCTGGTTCAGCAGGGAGGCACAAACCCGCTCCAGATAGGCCGGCCGATTGAAGCCGAAGAGGATGATCGGCACGTCCAGCGGAACCGGCGCCGGGTCGGTGTGGAGCGTGGGCGCGGCAGGGTCCTGTGTCATCCGAAGCCTCAGTTCCGGACCTCGCCCGGTCGTGGCCCGCGGGTTATTTCGCCGATCGCGAAGTGAATGTCAGCCCAGGCGGCTGCGCCGGCTTCGTCCGCAGCGTCCAGCAGTTCCTGCATACGGCGGCTCGCGACCGTCCCAGCCTCGGCGCCGTGCTTGTCGATCAGGATCTTCGCGGCCCTGTAGCTGTCGATCCTGACCTCGTATCGGGGGAGGCGGACTACTTTCGACTGCATGTCCATTGCTCACCTCCAGGGCCGCACATGGTGCCAAGCCAAAGCCGACTTGCCCAGCCGCTACAACTATAAGGCGAAGTGTGGCACCCTAAAGCATGCTTCGTCTGCATCGCCGCTGGCCGGCCGTCCTCGTCATTCTCGCCCTGATCCTCGCCGGCCTGCCCGCTTGGGCGGCTGAGCTAACAGGGCGCGTAGTGGGCTTGGCCGATGGGGACACCCTGACCCTGCTGACGCCGGAGCGGAGCCAAGTGCGGATTCGCCTCGGGGAGATCGACACGCCGGAGAGCCGACAGCCCTACGGCAGCCGGGCCCGTCAAGCGCTCTCCGAACTGGCCTTCGGCAAGGAGGTGCGCGTGGTCGTGCAGGACACGGACCGCTACGGCCGTACCGTCGGCCGGGTCTACGCAGGCCCGGTGGACGTGAACGCCGAGATGGTCCGGCAAGGCGCCGCGTGGGTCTACCGCCAGTACAGCCGGGATGCCTCGCTGCTGCGGATCGAGGCTGAGGCAAAGGCGGCGCGCCGCGGGCTCTGGGCACTACCCGAGGCGGAACGCACGCCGCCTTGGGAGTGGAGGGCAGTAGAGAGGGGCCACACGCTCCAACAGCCGCAGCAAGCCCCGGCTGCTCCCGCGCGATCCTCGCCACTCGCCTCCGGCGGCTCCAGCTGCGGCGCCAAGCGCTACTGCCGCGAGATGACGAGCTGTGCGGAGGCTCGCTTCTACCTCAGCCAGTGCGGGCTCTCACGGCTGGATGGGGACCACGACGGGGTGCCCTGCGAAAGCCTCTGCAGGTAGCCGAATGCCCTATTCCGGGAGGGGGCCTGGACCGAGATCTAGACGCCGGACGGGTGGCTGACTCCACCCGCATGGTCCTGGCACTGGTGGCGCGAGGGGGCGGTAACCTCAGCGGTCCCCGGAAACAGTTGCCGATTCGGCATGATCTCTCCTATCGTTCTGGAAGGCATAACAGCTGCGGCTGCTTGGCCCTGGTAGGCGAAGGATAGGGTTGATGCCTCTGGACGGCTCGCGGGCTGAAAGATCTGGGCCGCAGAACGGGCGCCGCGCCGCGCACCTTCTTCGCCGCGCTGAACTCGCTTCCGCCAGGCTGGCCGCGAGGGGTTTTCCCACCACGCCCGATGAGGTCGGGCGCAAGCTGACGGAGAAGATCCTGTTGGCCGAGAGGAAGACCGCCGCGGTGTCCGATGGCGTGGTGCGGGCGTCTAGGCCGACGCAGGAGCAGGTTCAGGAGTTGTACGCGCTGTGCGCTGCGGCGGTGAGGGGCGAAGGTCACCGGGCTGCATCGGACACGGAGGCGGCAGAGTGCGAGCCCGCTGCGGAAATGGAAGCGGCGTAGGCCTGTAGCTGGGAAAGCCGCCCATCGTGGTCGCGGGACACGGGCACTAAGGAAAGAAGCCCCGTCAGCGCAGCGGGGCGGTGGGGCAAACTGGTGCAGAGCGGAATCGTTTTGGCGGCGCGGTCAGAGCGGCCGCGTTCGCGTAGCGTAGTCTCCGACCTTGAACTCGCCCGGCGGGCACCACCGCCGGGCTTTCTCTTGCCCGGCTGCGGGGCGGGCAAGGTTGCGAGGAGGGGAACGGTACAGAAACCGGCCTCAAACCTCCATCGCTGGGACACGTTCGAGCCCCCGGCCCCGCTAACCTTCCCCGGCGGGGCGTTCCTGAAGATTACTCGGCCCGGCTGGAGCAATCCGGCCGGGTTCTTTTCATGAGCCACGGGCGGAGCGGGGCGGGCAGCGGAAAGTTGAGCCCTTACGCCTAAGTCGTCGTGCCAGGATGCCCGGAGCGCCGGATGGAGGCCCTCATGGCAGAGCACGTCTACAAGCTCATCGAGTTGGTCGGCACCTCGGGGGAGAGTGTCTCCGACGCAATCCAGAATGCCATCACCAGGGCCAGCTCCACAATCAGGAACATCCGCTGGTTCGAGGTGGTTCAGGTGCGGGGCGAAGTGGCCGACGGCAAAGTCGGGCACTATCAGGTGACGCTGAAGGTCGGCTTTACCCTCGACGGGCCTTAGCTGGGGAGAGCCGCTAGGAATTCAAAGCCTATCAGGCCTTCCCCCACCCAAGCTCGGCGGGCAACTTGATAGGCCCCGTTGGGGAGCCGCAGTGTCACCAGCTCGGGGATGTCCGGAGGAGAAGGCAGGTAAAGCTTGATCCCCGACGCCGAAGCGTCAAAGACCACGCACTCTATTGATGTGTGGCCGAACAGGATTTCCGCCGCCTTGACTGTGAGGTGCCTCTCTTCGGTTCGCCGCTCCACGGTCACGCCTCCGCTCATGTCGCGGGATGATGCTCCTTCACAGCCGATTCGTCGCTGGGTTGCGTCTATCTAGACCAAGTGCGCACCTGACCGCAGGGCACCGGGTCAGACGTCACGAGGTCCCGCATTGGAGCGGGTGGGGTGGATCAGGTCAGAACGAAGAAGCCCCGCCGGTTAGGCGGGGCGGAAGTTTAAACCCGGTTGCAATCGGCCCGGCCGGTCCGCGGGCTGTTGCTACGAGGCTAGACGGCGGAAGGCAGTCTCTGCGTTGCGGTCCAGGTCAATGACATGGGACGCGGCCTGCCCAAGAAGAGCCAGGTCGGCGGACTGCCATCTTTCGCTACCTTCGATGACCGCTACCCGGATATCTTTGCGACGGGCGAGAGCCACATCTGCGAAGGCAGTGTGGCAAGCGAAGAAGGAGGCCGGAACCGGGGCCACCGTCCGGAAAATAGCGGAACGATTCTCCGCGACAGTCACTACTGCGGTCATCTCGTAGGTGCGAGTGCTGTCTCCAGCGACCTCCAGGTGACGCCCAACGACCTGATGACCATAGACGCGGTCCAGGGCAAAAAGGAGCCGGTCATCGAGGCTCAATGAGCCTACGTGCGAGATCTTTGAGACGTGCAAGGCGACCCACGACTGGACGGTATTGGCCAGGTGCATAACGTGTCCCGAGAGGACTTCGGCATCGACATCCCGAGCAAAGAACTCGCCCGCTGAGAAGGCTATGCCGTGCGCCTCAGCGTAGTTCCGGGCATCGGTAACGAGCCTACCCGTGTCCGGATCCAAGCCAGCAGCCGCTAACGCTTCCCAAGCACACCCGTTGTCAGAGACAAAGCTCCGCCCCTTTCGGTCCTGCCGAACCAGGATCCCCACGTGGTCTCCATTGGAGAACATGCAGTGTGTGGAGATATGCACCCCATCACGCCCCTCCCAACGCTCCGGAAAGAGCGCAAAGGGGTCGTCGGCGGTCGGCCTAGCAGTGATGAGCGTGTTCATAGCAGCACCGGGTTATATGGCGGCGTCGGAATAGGCTCCGAGATGAACCACTTCGAACGGCAATACTGAATCAGGGCTTCGGCCGTGTCCACGGGTTCTGTAATCAATTCTGCGAACCAAGGGCCGCCGGTTGACGGCGGGTAGTCCCGGTCGGGCCGATAGGGGTAATACCTCGGTCGGCCTGCCGGCAATGTCCGTCCGTCGCCACGCGGGAGGCGGTTCGTATGCAGCCCGTCCGGGAAGAGAGTAGCCCTCGCCAAGACGGCCTTATGAAGTTGGAGGCGAAGGTTCAGGTCTTGGGGGTATCGAGCCTCCAGCGCCCGACCCCGTAGCAGCAGGCCAGGGATGATCTGGCCCTCGATTGTAAGCTGAATTCGAAGGTCGTAGGTCCGCGAGAAAGGTACCTGGTCAGGTTTTCTCTCAGGAGCCAGGGTCCAGCCAAACTGGCCGGCCGTGCCCTTAGGGGCAGTGACGAGCCGCATCAGGTCGTCAGCGGAAAGCTGGCGGCTTCCGTCGGTGACTGGGACGGGCCTTTCCCGACCGTTCTTCACCATGCTGGAATACTATACCCGGTGTGGCCCCCGCGTTCACGGCCGGTAATTGGCAGGCGGAGAGGGTAGGAAGGACGGCTCACCACTCCGCTTCCGTCATCGCCCTGACCGGGGCCTAGTATGCCGCCACTCCGCCCCCTCCGTCTCCCGCGCAAGCAGGAGCAACTCCCTCCGGCGGTGCTCCGGCATGCGCCACCAGTGGCGAATGATCTCGAGAATACCTAGCACGCCGCATGTCGGCGGATTATCCACCGGTCGCCTCCGCTCCGCGATGCGGGCTTGGCGCATTCGTTCCGCCTGAGAGGTGCCGGTGTATCCGCTCACTGCTCGCCTTCCGTCATCGCTCTAACCAGGGCCAGCACCAGGCGCCGCTTCTCCGGATCCAGCTTTGCCCAGCGCGCCATCAGCTCCTCCGACTGGATGAGCAGGATCATCGCATCCCGTTCAGCCTCTGGGCCGAGGGGGTGGAGCGGAGGGGTCACTTGTGTTTTCCGTCAGTCATCGTCCTCACGAGCGCCAGGAGGACCCGCCGTTGTCTCAGACTGAGCTTAGCCCACTTGGCTATCAGCTCTTCGCCCTCGATTATCAGCGCCATGGCGCTGCGCTCTTCTTCCGGGGGCAAGAGCGGAGGAAGGGTCATCAGTCCTTGATCTCCGGTGCCATCTCTGCCCCGCCTGGATTCTTGCCGGCCAAGCGTGGCCGAACAAAAGTGCGTCGCCTAGAGGCCATCACCACCTAGCCCTGGCGCCGACCGGCTGACAGATGCCGAAAAAGGTAGGGTGACGAATGTCCCTGGCCAGCGCAGGCTTCACGCACTGCGGGAGCATCCAGGGCGGTGTGAAACGTTCTGCCCGCGAGACTGAGCGGCCGGCGGGTGGGGCGTCTCCTCATCCCCGGACGCTTTTTGTGTCCGCACAACTTTAGGTTGATTATCACGGTTCTGTGACTTAGAACGACGCCGACCCAAGCCTCCCCCTGTTCAGGCTTGGATAAAACGGCCGGCAGACCCACTCCCCTTGGGCCCTGCCGGCCGCTTTGCGTTCTAGATGCGGTGTTAGGCGCATCGGAAACGGCCTGCGCGCAGAGCCTGCCCCGACCGGAGCTCAAAGGGGTGGGGCTAAAAATGAAAGTCGAAGACTGTCGGGTCGGACGTGCGTTCCCGCCTCGCCAGTGTGTTCGGCTGACGGGGAGCTTTTGATGCGCAACATGGACTTCAGTTCGTGGCAAGGCGCGCTCATGACGCTGGTCGGCTTGGCGCTGTTCACGCTGATCGGCGTGGGCATTCGGCTGCTGGTGATGTTCACCATCCAGCAGCGCCGCGAGCGCATGAATAGGCAGATCAACGAGCGCCTGCGCACGCTCATCGCGGCCTACAGGACCTTGGGCGGCTCCTTCACGGGCGATCTGACGGTGGATCCCATGCATCTGCGGGATTTACGCCGACCCGAGGAGCCTTCCTCGGAAGGCGAGGCAACGGTGAAATTGCGTCTGGATGCCGACGGCACCACGGGGACCGACCGACCAAGGCGGATTCGCGACGCTGTTGAGGCCGCTCTGTCGGACGTCATGCTGCTTGGGACCGAAGAGCATGTCCGCTTGGCGGAGCGCGCTGCGCGGGAGCTGGTCGCCGGACGCCCCATTCACACGCATGAGCTTGTCGTCTCACTCCGCGATTTCATCCGCGAAGCGCTCGATCTGGACCCCATACCCGTCGACCTGACGATACCCATGCAGGGCCCCACGCGGCCGTCGAGTTCCGGCGGGCAAGGGAGGGGCGGGCGTGGGAAGGAAGACGCCCGGCAGGGCAGCGGAGGTGGGGGCGGTGGCACGGCACTGGGAGGCGGAATGGGCATGGGCTTGGGGCTTGGCAGCGCTGCGCATGATCCACCCCCGCCAGACCGCTGAACTTGCCAGGGCCCTGTCCGACCTGTCCGACCGAAAAACACAAGGGTGGGCTAAAATTAGAAGTTTGCGGCGTGTCACCCATGCCCCGCCCCTCTGATCGGCGCCACCTTGGACGAGGCCTCCCCGCCCTCCCCACAGGCGACCAGATGCTCAGCCTAGACTTCCAGAGCCGCCTGACGCTCAGCCTGGAATTATGCGCGTTGGTAGATCGTAGTGACGACTTCTTCGGCGCTGCCGGGGCCTCTGCCACTCGGCAGGCCAGGAGTATTGCGCGAGCCAGAGCCGGCAGGCTGACATGCAGGTATCCTCCGGCCCGGCCACGACCTGGGCCGCTTTCTCAGCCAAAGCCGAGTTCGCCTTCCGGGCGTGGGAAGGTTTCCCACTTATCGGCCCGCCCCTTTCTCCAGCTCGGCCGCATTCGCACGCACGAGATCCACTAGCACAGCCGAGACCGATGCGCGGCCGCCGTTGCGGTTCGCCCGCTCCACCGCCACTCGGCGCAGCAGCACCAGCACATTGCGCGGAACGTGGATGGCGGTCGTCATCCAATCCACGGCTTCCTCCTCCGGCTGATCCTTCGGGGCGCTCCTACGCGGCGCCATGGCGGTCTCCTGCGGGGGTCATCATGCGGCCTGCACCCTCTCCATTCCGACGGCGGATGCAAGCCATCACCATCCCGGGCGCCGGCTTTCCGGGCATCACCCCCGCCTCTCTGGAGGGCTCGGCACCCACGGGCAGGCCGAGAGCCCCATCCCCAGTGCGGCGGCGGCGCACATCATCGCCTCGTCTCCCCGCTCGATGCCCACACCGCTCACGCAATGCGCGCGGAGCTGGCGAAGGAGCCAGGCAATGGAGGTGTCCCGCTTCTCGGCCGCGCCCTCCTGGGCGTCCCGCTCGGGCACCACGGCCCGCGCTGTGTCGATGATGGGGCGGAGCAGCGGGTCAGCCATCCCGCACACGTCCAGGATCGTCTCCATGTCCTGGATCGCCGCATCGCGACGGTCGGGAAGGCCATCCCGCGCCGTGGCAGAGAGCTCCATCACCAGCGATGCCGTGGTGCCCAGGACCGCCGTCCGCACCACCTGGGAGGCGGCCGGTGCCCCGCGGAGAAGGCGGTACGCCTCCTGCAGCGTCAGCCCAAAGGAGGGGCACCGAAACTCCGGCGGCGAGCCGAGTTCATAGTTCACGCCACGCCCTCCGCCTGGGCCGACTGTCCAGCAGGAGCGGGAAGCTCGGGTATGCCCGCGATCTGCACTGCCTTGGCGACGGCCCCCAGCTCGCGCTGCAGGTTCTGCACAGACGGCCCGATGGCCCCGGCAATGGCCTGGAGGCGCATGGCGTAGTCGTGGAAGGCCTCGGGGTATCGGCGCCGCAGGTAGAGGGCCAGGCTCTCGTTCAGCCAGGCGCTGCAGCGCATGCACTCCGGCGTGTGCACCACGCCGGCCTCGGCATAGACCGGCGCGATCGGCGCTCCTACTTCACGCAAATAGGCGAACACCTTGGCGTCGTCCCAGTCCTCGATGGGCAGGAAGAGCTCCACCCCATCCTTCACCTCGCCTGACCGGAAGGGCACGCGCTTCATGTCGGAGAGCTTGGTGCCACGGATGATGAGCGTGTTGCCGTCCGCCTTGATGCGCTCGTGGTTGGGCAGCATCAGGTTGTAGAAGCAGCAGTCGTAGCGCGAAACCAGGCGAACAGGGCTCTCCCGCATCTCCTGGCCCAGTTGGTGGGAGGAATGCGGCACCAGGTCGGAGGGCAGGCCGTGCTGGCGGACCCAGGCCTCCTTGTCCGTCCTGATGGTGACGAAGTTCGGCGCCATGCCCCGGACGTGATCCACGATGTCGATCACCTCCTGCATCTGGTCCCCGGTGCTGACGTGATAGACCGTCATCCGATGCAGGTGGTCGCGCAGCAGGTATGCGCAGGCGAGGCTGTCTTTCCCACCGCTGAACGCAAATGCGATGTGGCCTTCGTGACGATCAAGCGCCGAGAGATCCAGCGTCATGCGTGCTTCCTTCCCCTGTTGAAGGTCCAGTTGGATTGCATCCGCACCTCGGGGTTCGGGACCGTCCAGCAGGCCCCGTCCGCGTCGAGGAAGACGACCCAGAGCAGATGCGCTTCGGGACCGTAGTCGATGACGAAATGCGCCAGCCCCGGCCCCTTCGGCGTGTCCATCGGCAGGGGCGGATTGAGCTGCAGCATCAGAAGATCATGGCGGCCGTCATGCAGGCCGGCTCACTCTCCATCGCGAGGTGAACCTCGTTGGCCGAAGGCATCGGGTGGAGCGCCAGCGGCAAGCCAGCGGCCTTGTGCCGCTCCATGGATGCTTCGAAGGCGGCGTTGATCGCCTCCATGGAGGATCCCAGGAAGTCCGCCATCTCGCGGCGCTTGCTCTCTTGGTCGGGCAAGATCTTTGCTCCTTCAACAGGGCATTCCTGCATCTATAAGCAAAGTATATCGTAGCAGGCAGGCGGGCGGGATGCTCTGGACAGTCAGGGAACAGCAGGTGCTTTTGGTTGCGCAGGGGTGCGGTGTTCTGCGGAACGTCTTTCTCGATACTGTGACTAATGAGCCATCATATGTCCGATCGATGGCTCATTGTTAAAAGCCGCAGCGATGCGCCATCGACCAAGTAGTAAAGCCCGCAGGGTGACGCTGGCCGGTGCGAGGGCAAGGATGGGCGGCCACGTAAGCGTTCGAGGTTAAGTCAATCCTCCATCATACGCTGCCTCGCTCGCACGTCCTCGCGCCGGGCATCCTCCTGCCAAGTCGCGGCGATGGCTGTCAGCATGGCCGAGGTGCGAGGCCAAGCCGTACAAACGTCCGCCCACTCCTCGCTTTCCGCGGCCAGCCGCCGCTCCTGGTCGCCGCCTTCGTAGAGCCCCCTCGAATGCACCCCGCGCATGTTGAAGCGCTCGATGCGGATACCCGTCTCAAGGTCGTCCGACGCCGCTTCCTCAATGACATCGCGCACGGGGACGCCCGGCCACGCGCAGTCGCCAGGGTCAGGCGGCCCGTGGGCCAGCACCTTCCCGATACACTGAGCGCCGATCGCCGCGCGGTCGGCCTCTCGCAGCTGCCGCAGCGCCTCCCGCACCCAAAGAGCCATCGCTTCTCCGTTCACGCCGTTGGCCGTTGCGCCAGGAACGGTGCGAAACGCTTCCAGGAGGTTGTAGGCCGCATTGGCAAGGTTGCGCTCCGCCTCGTCCAACTCTCGCGGCTCCTCCGATGCGCCTCGGAAGACGAGCTTTACCGCGTCGACGAACATGGTTGGGTCGGTCGCCATCAGGCGGAAGATGGCCAGATCCCCGTGCCCCTTCCGCGCCCGTCCCAAGAGAGGCAGGTAGGCGAATTCGCGGTGTGCCAATTCGTCGAGGTTCACATCATCCCGTGCGCGCAGCCCGTCGAACACCTGTTCGAGGTGGAAAGACAGCATAGTCGGGTCGTCGATGGGGCCGGCATTCAGGGCGGATAGGGTGCCGTCGAGAGCCTCGAAAACGAGTGCGACCGGGGGGCGGCCGGCCTCTGCGAGGGTGGTTAGCGCTTGGTAAGGTCGTCCGACGGCGAGATACCGCTTGGCCGCGCGCTCATTGAACGCAGCATCTTCCTGTGCGAGCCGCCACGGATGCCTCCCCCTCCAAAAAGCGTTGGCTACAGCGTCGCCGATGCGGTCAACGAAGTCCCAGGTCGCGGGACCGTCGTCGAAGCCGAGCGCCAAGTCGGCCACCTGCTCGGCCACGCGCCCTTCTTGCGCAGTACAGGCAAGCAATTCCCGCCATGCGTCGCCGTAGATTCGGGCGGCCGCGCCGGAAAGGGCGCGGGCAAGGGTACAGGAGTTCCCCGTGTTCGCGGCGTGGGCCGCCGAGCACAGAACAAGGACCGCCTCAGGCGTGTCTACCGCTAGCACAGCAGGAACTGCGAGCAGCCCAGGGGCGCGCACGGCCTCCGCAAGGCGCAGCAACCCGTCGCTTCCTTCCCGGCTCAGTAGGTCAGTCACCGCGGCAGCGCGGGCCTCCTCCAGAGCCGCTTCCGTCATTTCCTCCCCCGTGAGGGCTCGAAGACGCGACGGGCGGTAGAAGTCGAAAAGGGGCGCCGCGACGGAAACGCGATCCTCCGGCTCGAACTGGCGCACGAGGCTGGCGAGTGCCTCAAGCTGCTTTCCCTTCAATGTCCATCCCGCGTCGGGGAACTCGGCATGCCGCGCCGCAACGTCTCGGAGCTTCTTCCATAGCCCCGCCCGACCATCCCCCTCCGCTGCCGCAAGGACGCCTTCCAGCTGCTGCGTTGCCCGCGCCTGATCCTCAGGTGAGAGGACCTCAATACGGTCGAGCAGCGTGATCCATCGTTCCTGGTCGGTTCCGACCATGCCGAGTACGTGATTGGCGACCGCAGCCCATGCTTGGTTGGTCTCCTGCCTCGGGGTTCCGTCGTCGTATGACCCGGCTTCTCGGAGACGGGGCCGTGCTGTGGGTTCCGCGACGCCGTGATGCTCGGGAAGCAGGCGCATACACAGCTCCCATCCGACCGGTTCGCTGGCCCGGATGATCGCAGTCAGAACCGCAAGGCGCTTCAGCAAGCTTGCGTCTGTGCCTGGCAGCCAGGGCAGCAGGATGGAGCGCAGGCTACGCATCGGCCGGTTGATAAATCTGCTGTTAGGAGCCGGGTCTAGGGCCGCGAGCTTGGCCAGGAGAAGGGCCGCCCGCGGCAGTACGGCAGGGTCCCAGGCGATCCGTTCTAATGCCCAGAGGAGATGAACATGGTGGGACTTGGACGTGAGGAAGTCGGTGTGTTCGGTGAACAGCCACCGTACCCCCTCAGGGTTGGACAGGACGAGGCGCTCCATCGCCGCGACGAAAGGGATAGGGGCGGCCTCCGCCAAGATCGGGAGAGCGTCTCGCAGGCTGGCGAGAAGGCGCACGTCCGTCGCGAGGCCCGGAAGAGTCGCTACCGTGGTGTCCACCCAATTTTCAGGCCCGCCCACGGTGGCCAGAGCCGGTCCGCAGCCCACACTCCCGTGGAGGGTCGCCGTCATCATCAGCGCGGTCGCGAGGCCATCCCGGAGCCAGTCAGAGTGCGGCACCCCCCGGCCCGCCATCATCAGTTCCGCGCCGACCATGTCCAAGTTCGCATCCAAGCAGCCTAGAACGTCCAGACAAGCCAGCCTCAGCCGCTCGAAGTTGCCCGCGCCGAGATGTCGGCCCAGCAGGACGAAAGCGTCAACAGGCGCCCGAACCTTCCAGATCGTGTCTTCATTCTCCAGGGGCGGATCGTCCATCGCAAGGAAGGGCTGCACTCGCGCCTCCCACTCACCATAATCGGCAACCCCCGCGAGACGGGCGAGGGTTGCTCGGTCCTCATGTGACGAAGCGTCCCAAGCCCCTGCTAGCAGGGCTGGTAGGAGGGGATCTGGGGTGGCGACCCATGCCGGTGACGGATGATCGATGCCCGGAATACGTCGAGCGAGCACCGTGACGCTCCTACCGCATTCGGACGCGAGTTGAAGTGCCCTCTGCAGAGATATCCTGGGCTGCTGCAGCGCCTCAGCAAAGTCGTGCCGCGATGGCCGCCGCAGCTCCACCGCACCACTGGCCGCGTCGTTGCGGCCTCTGGCCAGGATGGTCGGCCCCCATTGAGCGAGGGATCCGACGCTGCGGGCTGCGCCGTATGTCGGGAAATAGACAAGCGGCCGGTCCCGCAGATCCCGCGCCGCCTCGGGCGTGTCCACCACAAGCGACCTTGCCTCTAGCACCAGCCGCACGGCTGGATCAGCCTTGCGGACCGCCGCCATCGCGAAGGCGAGGGCTTCGTCGGACGAGTCCGCCGAAACTACGATGCGGTCGGGCTGGAGGGCAGCTAGACGATCCAGCACCTGAGCAGCCTGCTTCTGCCGTCCTGCAAGGATGACCTCTTCCTTGAGCGGCGGGTCGAAGCGGTTAGAATACTCGTGCCAGAATTCCTCAACGCTCCACACGCCCTGCGGAACCGCCTGAAACTCCATGCGCGCCCAGCGCGCCGCCACGCCCGGTGCGAGGGCCAGCCAGTGCCTCAGTCGCGCGCCGTCTACGATCAGGACGGCTCTCCATCCCGTCTCGGCGCGGAGTTCCTCCTCGAAGTCATGGAGGTGACGCCCAGGGGTGTCATAGTGCCTCGGCGTGACGAAGACGAAGGTGGAGGCGGCCCGGCCGACGTCGTCCACCTCGCCCATTCGCTTTCTAATATCTTCCCTTGCCTTGTCCCTTATTTCCCGCGAACACCCGAACTCCCAGTAGGATCTGCCGTGCGGGACATGGGGCGGCGCGCCTGGCGAGACCAGCACGCCGTCGAACCCCCGCACCCGCCCCGCTCCGTCCGAGAGAAAACGCATCACGTCAGGTACCTGCGACGTAGCCAAGATTAGGTCGGCCACTAGGCGCGGCAGCTTGTCCTGCGCATCCGTTCTATCGGCGAAGCCGTCGAGGTGGTGCTTGTCTATCCACTCCATGCGGATCTCCTGGTCGCTGCCGCGCTTGCGGACGGGCGGCAGCAGGAACATACCACGGAAGGAAGCCTCGCAGCTTACGATAGGATGGGTCTAGGTCGGCCATCCGGAGCGAACGGGGCGGCTGCCCGACCTGCCCGACCTGCATGGGCGGTGGTCGGGCAGGGGGTAACGCTCAAAAATCCCAGTATTCGCTAGCTATTTAGAGGGGTGCCCGACCTGCCCGACCTGCCCGACCCGAAAACACTTAGCGGGCTCTGAAAAACGGCTCACGCGCCTCCAACCGCCTTGGGCAAGCGGACCACAACACCCTCCTGCGGCCTTTTCTCCTCGATCGCGGCCGTCAGCAGCTCATTCCATCGCCGCATGGCCGCGTCCTGCTCAGGCCGGCGCTTGGCCTGCTGGTAGATCCCCAGTACGCCGCCGCGTGTGGATGCCTGGCGGTGGTTCAGCATTGCGTCCGCAATTGCCTCATCAACACCGTTGTTCGCCATCGCCGCCACGAAAGAGCGCCGGAAGTCGTGCCACCGCCACCCCGTGAGGCCGCTTGCCTTGTCGAGCTCCAGCTTGATCGCGCTGAACGTGGTGATGGCCTTCCGTGCTTTGGGAGATGGGAACACCAGCCCCTTAGCCCCCTCCCCCGCCGCCTTCTGACGCTTCAGCAGCATGGGCAGGATCACGGCCGGTAGAGGGACGCGGAAAGGGTCGCCGTTCTTTGTCAGCTTCCCAGGCATGGACCAGTACCCCGCCTCCAAGTCGAGGTGCGGCCATTCCACCCGGGCGGCCTCGTTGCGCCTGGCGGGGACGGCCAGCAGAAATCGCACGTAGTCCCGATGCACGGGCAGGAAGTCGCTGGCGTCGGGGGCGTCGGCCGCGGCGGCGGCGGCTCGCCAGAGCTGCCCCATCTCCGCGATGGACAGGTGATGCGTACGTGGCTGTACCGGCCGGGGGCGCCTTGCCTTGGTCACGTCGGCGCAGGGATTTCGCGGAATCAGGCGCTCGTCCTGACACCAATCCAGGAAGCGAGAGAGGGCGCCGAAGCGGTGGCGGGCTGTTGCTGGGCGCTTTGCCTCTTTGGTCAGAAGAGTGCGTAGCTCGCGCTGGCCCATGTTTGTCACGGGCAAATCGCCGACATCCATAGTGGCAATGGCGGCCCGCAGGTGGTGAAGCTCTTCTTTCACCACCGCAGGGGACAGGGTGCCCGTGCCACGCATCTTCGGCCTCGCCGGCAGGGCGATGGCGTAGTCCTCCATCAAGCGCTTCACCGTCGACGCCCTCTCCCCTGCCGCCGCCGCCATGGCGGCCTTCCGTTCCCGGGCGGGGTCGCTTCCTCGCTTGGCCTCCCCCTTCATGGCGGCCCCCTCGGCGCGGGCCTGCTCCGGCGAATGGGTGGCCGGCGTGCCCACCAGCACCTCCCGCGTTGCGGGTCGCTTCCCGGTGCGGGGATCCAGGCCACGCGGTTTGTATGAGAGCATCCAGGCCATCCCCGTGGGGTTCACCACCAGGGCGAGGCCGCGGCACTCCGCGTCCCTGATCGTCAGCCGGAAGCCAGGCCTACGGCGCCGCCATGCCGCTTCGATCGTAGCCCGCGTGATCCTCGTCGGCCCCTCCGATGCCTTCTCCATTTTCCCCTGCCCGGACATGCCCTGCCCGGACATTGCCCGGACGTGATGCGCGAGAGCAAGCGGAAGGTTGCGGAGCCACGCGAGGCGTGAAGGCCAGCAAATGCCTCCTCCGAACATGCCCACGCGGAATCCTGCGGAGGCAAGAGGAAGCGGGCGGAAAGTTAGGTCACGTGTTTCCTAATCCCGGGGCCGTGGGTTCGAATCCCGCCGGGGACACCACTTTTTCGAGGGTCCGCGTCGGTTCGAGCAGTTTGCGGACCTGCTGCGGACCTTTTCCTTTATAGATGGCGGGCCGATCTACCGGGTCGCTCCAGAGTGCAGCGATGAACGTCCTTTCACATCACCTGATGCCCAGCTCGTCGGCCCCGGAAATTGTTGTGGAGCGTAGAGGCTTTGGCTCGGCGGGGTGGGGCTGGCGCCTCACCAGGGACGAACAGACCTTCAGGACGGGCCCTGGCGGCTATCGCAGCGCTCAGGACGCCTATGAGGCAGCGCAGGCGGAACTCGGGCGAGGGCTGCGGCCTCGTTAGCCCCCGTCACGGATTCCTCTGATCCCTCCCCCGAACGCGGGGGTTTCGCGGCCTACCACTCCCCTAGATTTCGGCAGCCCTGGGGGGGGGTGGTGAAGGCGGCGCGACCTCGGATTTTGGTTCGCGCTGGTCAAGAGCGGCTGGGTTTGGGCGAGAATCGGGCGTCTGCTTTAGGCGATAGCGTCGACGGTAGGGCCGAAGACGGGGGGGATGCCGTGCCTAAGAACCTTGAGGAGTGGGATCACCGCTGGCAGGGCGTCTCAACCCCCACGGCGGACTGGCATTTCCACCGCCGGCTTTTCCAACGGTACAACAGCTGCGTGCTGCCGCCGGGCGCCTACTCGGAGATGCTCAACCGCATTCGGACCGAGCATCGCCGCGCCTATATACTGCGCCAGCGTGACGACCGGCACTCTATCTGGGCCGTTTGGGTCAGAGATCTTTCTTCTGGGCGCTTGATTTACATTGTCTACGACACGCGAGCGCAGCGTGCCGTGACCGCCCTCCCGCATAGTGCCCAGCTACGGAAGCTCTACCAGCGCGCCCGCGCCCTTAAGGCCGCTCCGCAACGGGCTGCGGAAGCGCTCGGTGAGCGGGAAACGGCAACCATGAACCTCTCCGCGTTGACGCCGTAACGCCGTATCCATCCGGCCGGGGCCGCGGGCTATCGAGCGCAGACGTGCTGACCGCGCTCACCGCTTCTGGTCGAGGCAGAGTTCCTTGAGGCTTTCGATGCCGTGCTCGGTGAATTTGAGCGTCGCGCGAT
>NZ_JBNBZS010000101.1:0-16974 GCF_049629625.1 Roseomonas chloroacetimidivorans
TCGGGGGCGGGAGCAGCCGGACCCGGAGCGGCCGGGCGAGGCGATGTGCCTGGACCTGGAGGCGGTGAAGCTGGCCCAGGCGGCCGGCGAGCCAGTGGAGAGGGTGGTCTGTGGCTCGCTAAAGGAAGGCGCCGCCCGCTGCCCCTTCCGGGTCGGGCCGGGCCTCTGCGGCTACTACCGGCAGGGCCGGGAAGTCTCGCAGGCGGATATCGTCATTGCCGCCCACGAGGCCGCGTTCCACACGCCTGCAGGCGCCACCAAGAACCTGGCGCTCGCCGTCTTCGATGAGGCGTGGTGGCAAGACGGCATCCGCGCCGGCCGTGGGGTGGGCGTCGAAGGGCTGGCCGAGGCGGTGCTGGGCGATCCGGTCTATCGCTTCATCCCCGGCGGCAGGCAGGCCGTAGACGAAGAGGCGACCAACGACCTCCACGCCCTCCGTGCCAAGCTTGAGCATGCGCTCATGGCCTCGCCGGAGGGCTATGTGACGCGCCGGGCTCTGGTGGCTGCCGGGCTCACCGTTCAGGACTGCAGCACCGCCCGCGGCCTCGAATGGAACCGGAAGCGCGAGAACCTTATGCGCCCGGGTATGTCGCCGGAGGATCGGCGGCAGGCGGCCGAGGAAGCCGGTGTGAACGCCCAGCTCCCCCGCTTCGCCGCCATGTGGACCGTGATGGCGGATCTGCTGGCCCGTGATGATGCCGAGGCGGCCACCGGCCGGGCGGAACTGGCCTGGAAGAAGGATCGCGAGGGGCGGGAACGCTGGACCCTCAGCGTCAGCACCGTGGCCGAGCTCTCCACCGCCGTTGAGAAGGTCCCTGCCCTCCTCCTGGACGCCACCATGCCGGCCGACCTGGTGCGGGCCTACATGCCCCGCCTTGAAGCGGCAGAGCCTATCCGGGTGAAGGCCCCCTTCATGGAGGTGCGGCAGATCCGGGGAGGCTTCGGCAAGACCACCCTTCTTCCGGGCGGACTCAAGCTGACGGTCGGGGAAGACGGCCAGCCGGCGCAGAAGCTCCCCCCGCTGCTGGGGCAGCTTCGGGATTTCGTCGCCGGGGAGACGCGGGGCGAGCGGTCTCTGGTCATCACCTACATGGACGCCGAAGCTGCCTTCGCCGGCCTGCCCGGCGTGGAGGTGGCGCACTTCAACGATGTGGCAGGGCGCGACGAGTGGCGCGACGTCCGGCACCTGTTCGTCATCGGGCGCCCCCGCCCCCGGTCCGATCAGGTGCGAGTCCTGGCCGCCGCCCTGACAGGCGAGCCGGTGCAGGTCGCGGAGAGCCACCGGGAGACGCGCGGGGTCCGGATGGTCGATGGCAAGGCGGGAGCCATGGAGGTTCGCGCCTATGCGAACCCGGCCGCTGAGGCGGTCTCGGCCGCCATCACCGACGCCGAGGTGATCCAGGCCGTAGGGAGAGGGCGGGGCATCCGAAGAACCGAGGGCGACCCGCTCCGGGTCTGGATTATGGCCGACGTGGTGACGCCCCTGGTTCTCGATGAACTGCTCGACTGGCGCGAGATGGGCCCCTCAGCCGTCGAGCGCATGGCCCTCCGGGGCCTGGTCCTCTCCAGCCCCAGAGACGCTGCGGCCCTCTATCCCGACCTCTTCCCTACCGAGGAAGCCGCCAAAAAGGCCTTTCAGAGAGCAGGACTCCGGGGAGGGGATTTCGGGGACAATCCCCTAAGAAATATTATTCTTAGGGGAATGTCCCGGAAATCGCCCCTGGGGTTCACCTACCGTCCGGAGGGGAGAGGCCAGCAGACGAGGCATGGATGGGCCCGCCCCGGGACGGAGCCGGCGGACCTCTGGGAACTGCTGCGGAGCGTGTTCGGGGAGCTGGCGCACTTCGAGACGGACGAGCTGGAGCCCCCGCCTGAGCCGGCCGAGCTTGGCAATTGTTGGCATGGGGAGGGCGATCCGCCCGCCCCTACGAAAGCAGATGAAGGCGCGGCCGCGCCTATCTCCTCCCCGCCCCAGACGGACACGCCCCGCGGCGAAGCTGAGGAGGGGGTGGGGGTCGAGGCCTCCCGATCGGGCAATAGACCCCATGCACCGCCAGGGCCCGAGCACGCGGCCGCCGCGGCGGACGTAACTCCGGTCGAGGAGTTTTCGGGCCAGTACGCGCGCGCGTGCGAAAGACACGGGACCGACCCGCCGGGGATCGTCATCGATAAGGCAAATTATCGAGCACAAAAGGCGGACCAGAGAACGGAGGTACAGGGGTGAGCAGAACAACGACGAAGAGGGTTTCTGGACAACTTGTCCAGAAACCAGAGAGCGGAGCGGCGCCCCCCGCTACGGCACCCGCACCAGCTCCGGATGGGCTGGACAGCCTTCGGAAGGCGATCGGTGCCATCAAGGGCATTGGCGAGAATGGCTCGCTGGATATCGACCCTGCTGGCAATGCCTTCGCGGCTATTGGTGGTTCGGCCGTGTCGGCGTTCAACACCACCATATTCAGCGCGACAGTCACCACGCTTCACGTTTCCGGAGAGCACGGTAGCGGCGAGCGCGCTCTTGCAATGGTGCGCGCTGCAAAAAGCGCTGTCGCTGCACTCGCCGCTTTCAAACCCGAGGACGAGATTGAGGGCATGATGGCGGCACAGGCCGTGGCGCTGCACTTCTCTGCCATGGAATGCTTCAGACGAGCCGTGATTCGGGATCAGTCTTTCGAGGTGGCCTCGAAGCTCCGCCGTGACGGGGCGAACCTCTGTCGAGCCATGACTGAAATAGTGGAGGCGCTGAATCGAAAGCGCGGCAAGGGCGCCCAGGTGGTGCGGGTGGAGCGTGTGGTAGTGCAGGACGGTGGGCAGGCTATCGTCGGTGCTGTCGCGCAGGGCGGCCAGCAGTGACGCTGGATGCAGCTCGCGAGGCCAAGCGCTGCTTTGCCAAAACGCGGAGTGGCGGCCGATGCCAAAGCCCGGCAATGCCGAATGGCCGGTGCCGAATGCATGGAGGTCTTAGCACGGGGCCGCGCACCGCTGAGGGGTTGGAGCGGTCGCGCAGGGCTCGGCATATCCACGGATGCTATGGCGCAGACGCGAAACTTTTTCGGCGATTGATCCGAGATTTGAAGAAAAACCAGAAGCAGATCATTGAGAAATACTAGATCAGTACAACAACTTAGGCGTACACTGTCGCGCCCGCGGCCTCTCTGGCCCGGTTCTATATGGCCGCTTCGGCGGCCCGGAGGCTCCCGTCTCCACCACCACCTGACGGGACCACCATGGCCGACACACAACTCCGCTACGACGTTCTCCCCGAGAACGTGCTGCCTGCGGATCTGACGCAGGCGGATGCCGACCGCCGGCAGGCCGCGCGCGACGCGCACGCAGACCGAATTTCGCAGGCCTGGAAGTCGCCGGATCAGGCGGTCCCTGCCCTGCCCTCGACGCCGGCTGAAGCCCACGAACAGCGCAACGCCCGTCTCAGCAACGCCTGGAAGGATGGCCGCTGATGGTCGCCGTGAAGATCGAGGGCTTGGCCGAGGCTGAGAGCGCGGCCGAGGAGACGCTGCAGAAGTATCTCAGCGCCCGCGAACAGAAGGCGCAGGCCGAGAAGACCATGCAGGATGGCATGGCGCGCCGCGCGAAGCTGCTAGCGGCGGCGAAGGCCGGCGAGGTGGTTGCTGCCTCTGAAGTGGCAGAGGTGGAGGTGGCGATCCGCACCGCCGAGGCCACGGCCGCCCTGATCGGCGAGGCGCTGCCGGCGCTGCTGAAGGCGGCCGAGGAAGCCGAGCGCGAGGTGCAGCGCCTGGCCTGCCTGCCGAAGCGGGCGGAGATCGCCGCGGCGGCGAAGCGTCTGCAGGACGCGGAAGAAGCCTATACCGCGGCACTCCGGGAGAAGCGCGAGGCCTGGCAGACGCATGAGACGCTGAAGGGCTGGGATGCAAGCTTCGGCGGCCACGTTCAGCTTGAGCAGTATGCCCCTGCCGCTCTGGCGCGCCGCGCGCGGCTGGATGAGGTGAAGGCGGCCGACCAGAAGGCGGCGGCCGAGAAGCAGCGGCGAGAGCGGGTGCAGGCGACATGGGAGGCGGATCAGCGCGCCATCCGGGAGAAGGAGCGGGCCTTCTACCGTGACACCGGCATGCCTCTTCCGGCGCACCTGGCGGGCTGAGGGGCGATGACGATGCAGATTCCCCAGAAGCCCGAGATCCCCGAGACCATCCCCGGCCTGCCCGAGGCTGAGGCCGTCGCCCAGCGCGCACACGCCATGCTCGCGGATGCCGAAGAGCGCCTGGCCGTGAACCAGCGCGAGGCGGTGCAGGGTAACGCGCGGCGCGACGTGCTGCAGGAGCGCGTCGCCAAGGGCGAGACGGTGGAGGCGGCAGAGATCGCGGCCGTGGATGCGGCGATCCAGGAAGCGGAGAGCATGGCGGGGCTGCTGGCCGGCGCCATCCCCAAGCTTCGGGAGCAGATCGAGGCTGCGGAGCGCAACGTATGCCGGCTGGCCGAGAAGGCAAACGCGGAGATGGTGCCGCGTACCAAGGCCTATCTGGAAGAGGCGCGCCGCTTCCAGGAAGACGTGAGGACGTTGCTGCGCGAGGCGGCGCACCTTCACGCCAGCTTCGCCCCTTCTCCCGCCACCGGCCTCATTGGGGACGGCCTCAGCCCTCTTCAGCGCTTCGCGCCCACGTCCGCAGCGCGGCAGAAGGCTTGGAAGGAACGCAAGGACCGCGAGGCCTTGGCGGCACGGGCTGAGGCGGACGCGCAGCGTGCCCAGCGTGCGGCCGAGGAGCGACGCATCGAAGAGCGCGAGATGAAGGAATACCGGGCGCAGAAGGCGCGGGACGACCAGAAGTTCTGGCTTCAGCGCGCGGGGCTGGCCTGATGGGATCGGCCCGGCAAGTGGGCATAGGCATGATGAGAATCGGCCTGCCTTGCATCGGGACCGGCCCTAAGCGCCGCCCCCAGCCGCCGCCCCCTCCAGCATCCATCCCCACCATCGAAGAAGTCCGCGCCCTCGCGGCAAGCAGGAGAGAGCCCGTGGACTCCAAGAGCATTTCGAAGATGCGCGAGCTACAGGCGCAGCGCGAGCGTGAGCGGATCCGGGATAGCGGGGCGGAACGCGCTCGGAGGCGCGCGGCTGGGCTGCCGGCGCTTGGGGCAGTACAGGATCGCCGCGACATGAACGATCAGCCGGTGTTCAGCGCGGCGGCAGCGCGCGATCGGATGCTTCGGCAAACCAGGGGATGAGGCCCGACCCCGACCCTTCGGAAGCGCCCGATAATCGCCGTTACCAAGCAGGACCGGAGGCAATCCCCGGGCTGCGCGCTCTGGCGGCCGAAGCAGATCCCCAGCTCATGGCCGTCTTTACCAAGGCTCAGGAGGCGAAGGAGCTGCAAGCCTCTCGTCAGCGCGGGCTGCAGCGCATCCGCGAGATGCAGGAGCAGGCGCGGGCCGGGCAGCCCGTGGACCTGGACGAGTTCGCGGTGCTGCGCGCGGCCGTCGAGGCAGCGGAGGCGCGGATGCCTCTCCTGACAGCCGAGATTGAGACCCTGCTGACTGAGATGGACAAGGTGGAGGGTCGGCTCGGCACGATCATGCGCCAGGCGCTCACCCGTCGGGCGATCATCGCCAAGGGCGGCACATACCCGGCCGGGAGGGCCTGACCTATGACCGTGGTACGTGAGCTCGTCACGCTTCTCGGATTCCGGATGAACGACCGGGAGGCGACGCGATACGAGCAGCGGCTGAACCAGGTCGCCAGCAACGTCAATCGGTTCGCCGCCGGCATTGGCGCGGTGCTGGCAACGTCCTTCGGGATCGACAAGATCATTGAGGCCGGCGACGCCTACACCAACACGATGAACCGGCTCCGCGCTGCAACAACTGGGCCAGAAGAGGCGGCTCAAGCCTTCGAGCGGCTTTACCAGTCCGCTCGCGAGACTGGCGTGGCGATGGATCAGAGCGCCAAGGGTGTGATGCGCTTCGCGCCTGCCATGCGGCGAGCAGGGTATGGAATAGATGACACCATCGGGATGCTGGACGGCCTTCAGAAAGGTCTTCTCGCCGGCGGGGCCACCGCATCCGAGACCTCATCTGTCTTCACCCAGCTCGGCCAGGCCATCAATTCCGGGGTGCTACAGGGTGAGGAACTGAACGCCCTTCTGGAGAATTCCAGCGACACCATCGTACAGGCGTTCGCACGCTCCATCGGTGTCACCTCCGACAAGCTCAAGGAGATGGCTTCTCAAGGAAAGCTGACGGCGAAGAACGTCCTACCCGCCCTGCTGGCCGCTGCAAAAGCTGGGCGCGCCGAATTCGCGAAGATGCAGACGCCCGTGCAGCTCGCGATGGATACCACCCGGGTTTCGGTGGATCGCCTCATTGGCGAGTTCGACCGGGCTTTCCGGTTCACCGAGAGGCTGGCGAGGCAGATCGAGTGGGCGGGGGCGAGAATCGACAAGTGGCGGGATTCTATCCCGACCATCAAAAGGGTCACTGACGAGTTCGGCGGGATGGATCAGATCCTCGCTGGCGTGGCTCTCGGCATCGGCGCGGTGACGGTTGCCGCGGGCATCCTGAATCCCGCGCTGGTCATCCTCACAGGGACCATCGCCTTCGTCGGGGCTGCCATCCAGGACCTCTGGAAGTACGTCCAGAACGACGGAACCAAGACCCTCACCGAGGAACTGCTCGGCCCCTATGACCAAGTAGCGGCGCGCCTAAGGCCAGTTCTGGAGGAGCTCAAGGCTTCCTTCCTCGATCTGAAGGTGATGCTGACCGGCGCCCCCGACGAGGTGGCCGCCGCATGGGAGCGGCTGGCCGCCCGGATCAAGGCAGCATTCTCGAATCTCTGGAGGGAAGCTCTGGACGCCTCGGGGCTGCCGGACTGGGCGAAGACGGCGCTTGGCGGCCGGGCGACCGCGTCAACAGGGCAGGCCGCCGCCCGTGCTAATCGGCCCTGGGGCGGGCCTGTAGGTACGCTTCCTCCTGGCGAGGTCGAGGGGCCGGATCCGATCCTGGAATACCTGCAGAGGAAGATACGGGACGGGCTGGGCGCGCTCGGCTTTCAGCAGCGGGTAGACGGCCCAGACGGAACGCCGCGCCTGCTGCGGCCGGGCGAGAACATGAACGACGTCCTACTGCAGCGAGACAGCGCCCGGGGTGCCACCACGAACAATATGACTGTCACTAACAACGCTCCGGTAGAGGTGACGGTGAATGCCACGGGCAACTCCGGGGCAGAGATTGCCGGCGCCGCCGAGCGAGGCGTGCGACAGGGGCTCGGGGACGTGTTGCTGGGTGCTGACCGCCTGGCGCGAGATCTTGCGGTGGCCTCACCGCGGTTCGAAGGCGCCGCCGGCACGGGGGGCGGCTTCTGATGATGAGCTTTCTCGAATTCTCCGACCGTCGCTCGAAGCTGGGCGGGCTGATCCTCGACGTGCTGGTGAGTGAGGAAATCACCCTGGAAGCCGAGGTGACGCGCTACCCCGTCGAAGACGGGGCCGTGATCTCCGACCACATCACCCAAGGGGTAGAGACGATCCGGATATCAGGCCTCGTCAGCACGGCCGACGTGATGGCCTTCTCCTATCTGAGCTCCGCCGTCTCGCTCTTCAGCGACAACGAGCAGCCGGCCAGCACCAAGCTGGTGGATGCGGTCGATATGTTGAGGTCAATGCATAAGGCCCGGGCTCTGGTGACTGTCAGCACGGGCCAAATGATCTACACCGATATGGGCTTCACCAGCCTGCGTGCCGTCCGCTCCAACAGCGACAAGGGCGGCAACTGGCTGGAAATTCAGGCCGAGCTCACCAAGGTCAGGAAGGTCACGCTGAAGAGCGCCGAGGTGCCCGAGAACAAGGCCAAGGGCGCGGCGCGCGGCCGGGCCGGCGCGACCAACACGCCGGCCGGGAAGAGCAGCCCGACCAGCACGACCGGAGCGGCAGGCGCAGACAGCCAGGCCAAACCCAGCACGCCCTTGCTGGAGGCGGTGCGCAGGCTGACGGGGCGGTCCTGAGCCCTTCGGCGGGATCAGGCCGCTTGCTTGCTGTTCTTCAGGTTGGGGAAGGAGGCCCGGGTCGGGGGTTCCGCCGTCGGGGGGGCCACCGCCGGGCCAGCAGCCCGCACCAGGGCGGCCAGGTGGGCGTTCTGCTCCTTCAGCAGTCCGATCATCTGCCGGCTATGCCAGTGCATATCAACGATGGCCGCCGCCACCCCCAGCATCGAACCGGCCACTAGTAGGCCGACGATGCCGCCCAGGACGGCACCCGTCCCGAAACCGGCACCCTGGTACTCGGCATAGCCGCCGCCACCCAGGACGAACACGGCCACTACTACGAGGGCGGCAAGTCCGATCGAAAACCGAGCCCAATCTACGAGCACCCGCACGGCCCCGCACTCCATTGTTCACGGAACCGTTATCAGAGCATGTTCTGGGATGGAACCAAAAAGGGATGGTGCCCGGTAACTCGCATTACCAACAGCAATGTGAGGCGTGACAATGCCCAATTAGCACGCCTTGGCGGGGCTGAGGCTGGCGCAGCCGCCGGCAGCCTAAGGCGTGACAATAGAGGCTTATCACGCCTACCTGGACACTAGCCTTTCCAGCCACTTAGCGCCCGCCCGATGGCAAAGCATCGAATCACCTTGATAGCCCGGTATCAGGCGATGGGCGGAAGGTCGTTCTTTCGGAACAGGTCGTTCACCGCCTCCAGCAGCAGATCGTGGACTGGTACTTTTGGGGCTGCGGCCAGGCGCTTGAGCCGCGAATGAGCGTCCGGAGGAAGGCGCAGCGTTATCCCGCGTACTGGCCCTTTGGTTCGACGATGCGCGTTGATTGTGCTCGGGACGACTTCGCCCAACACGTCTTCCCCGGCCTGAAATCTCCGGACGCGAGCCAGCACGTCAGGGTCATGGCGCAGCCAGAACTCCAGCCGGCTGCTACCCTTGGACCCATTGCAGAGAGCGCACGAGGGGGCGAGGTTCTGGCGATCGTCCGTACCGCCAGCAGCTCGGGGAACCATGTGGTCCACTTCCTCGGCGGGGTGGCCGCAGTAGAGGCAGGGGAGGGTCATCGGCCCTCGTCCAGCGCCTTGATGCTTTCGTGATGGAGTGATGTCACTATATCACTCCTTCGGTTTACGGCCATGGGCCTCAAGCTCGCGCATGGCACCCGAGACCAGCAGGTCATTCAGCTTGGTCTTCCGGTCGAGGGCGAGCTGCTTGAGCGCGTCCAAGGCTGGCTCGGAAATTCGGATGGTGGTGGTCTTGCGGCCATCACTCTTCTTTGCCTTGGCAGGCGCCGCCGCAGGTTCGGGTTGGGCCGGCGCAGTTTCGGCCGCCAGCACCTGACTGAACGTGGGCTTCTTCATCGGAACAGCTCTTTCTCAACGAATTTCCATAAAGCGCGGACCTCCAGCGCGGCCTTTCCGTCCGGCTCGGCCTCTGTGACCGTCAGGCCAGCCACCAGGGCATGAGAGAAGGCGGCGCGCTGGGTCAGGGTGGGTGCAGCTACCGGCACCCCGAATGCCTTGAGGGCCTGCCGCGCCTCTCTGACCACTGCAGCCGACGCACTGAGACCCCGGGTCGGAGGGCAGGCATTCAGGACGATTGCCGCTTTCCGGGCACTGCCTTTGACGATGTCGAGGGTGCCCAGGATTGCGCGCAGATCGAGGATGGCTGGGCGGGTAGGGATCAGCAGGTAATCAGACAGCTTAGCTACCGCCGCCGCGTCCGCTTCCACTGAGGGCCGCGTGTCGATGACGACCAGGTCCATTCCGGCCTTCCGGGCCGCCTCGATGACGCTCGGAAGGGTGGCAGCCTCGACCGCCTCCATCTGCGGCGAGCCAGCCTCGCGCGCCTGCCACCAGGACGCGGCCGACCGCTGAGGATCCGCGTCCAGGATCAACGTCCGCTTGCCGGTCTGCTCCGCCGCCACGGCCAGGTGAACCGCCAGGGTTGTCTTCCCTGCTCCACCCTTCCGGGACAGCAGCCCCAACACCTTCATCAGCCCAGCCCACAATGTGTGATGGGAACATAGCATGAAAGCAGAGCATCGGCAATTCAGAGCATCACGAAAGCACTTTCCCGCTTGATGTGCTTTCGTGCTTTCACTATATCATGAAAGCAGGGCGCGGCGGGGATGCCGGAGCCCAAGGGGATTCCGATGAACTGCGGCGCGATTTCGAGAAGACACTGAGGCGGCCCCGTCGTGCTGCTGAACCTCTTCCACCTACGTGGAAGAGGTTCAGAGCGCCGACGGTCCGCCGCCTGACCCAGATCCCGCGCCCGGCGGGGTTTTTGGACAAGTTGTCCAGAAACGGTCCGGGCAAAGCCGGCAAATTTGCCGGCTTAAAGAGCGGCCGAGCGAAGGGGAGGGAAGCCCCGACGCCCAGCCTGACCACAACCCCTGTCGATCCGAGGCAAGGACCATGGCTACCGTGCTGTCTATCTTCTCCCGGGCGCCGGGCAGAAGACCCCCCGAGCTTGCCCCCGTGGCCGAGCTGCGCGCCCTCCGCGAGATGCTGGAGGGGCTGGTCACCAACACCATTGATTTCCTGGACTCGCTGGAAAGCGACACCGACCTGGAGCCCGACGTGGAGGGCGAGGCCGAGCCAGATGAGGTTTCCGCCCAGCCGGTGACGCTGGTGCCCGACTGGATCCGCCCGGTTCAGGTCCTCCGCCCCAGTCACCGCGAGATGCGGGACGCTTACCGCCGCGCGGGCGAGCCGATCCCGGCCAATCTCCGGTTCGATATCTTCGGGAGGCCGCGGGCATGAGCCGGCGCACCCCCACAGGCCGCTGCGCGGTCCTGACCGGCGCGAGCTGCGCCGCTCTCCTCCTAGCCGCCCCCGAGGCCGGCGCCACCAAGGCGGCCGAGCTGGACGGGGAACTGATCGCGCTGCTGGACGAGGTCAGAAGACTTTGCCGCGAGTGGCAGAGGCCGATGAGCACGCCGCCCACGCTCGGGGAGCTTTTGGCGCCCGCACCCTGGGAAGCCTTGATGGCCCGTGCAGCGGCCATTCCCGCCCGCACCCCCGAGGGAGTGAGAAGAAAGGCCGAAGCGGCAGCCGATTGGCTCGCCGGTGGCGATCGCGCTCAGGGGTTAGTTTTCCTCAACCGCGACGGTGAAGCGCTGTTGGCCTGGAGCCTGCTGCGTGACCTGCTGGGCGAGCACGCCTTGAAGGAGGCCCATCCCCGGGGCCCGCTAGCGGCGGTTGATCTGCTGGGGAGGGGCGCGGTATGAAGCCGAACCCCTTCGATGACCTCTATTACCGCATTCTGGACGCCCAGCTTGGGGTGGCCGCCATCTCGGAGATCACGCGGAACGCATCCCCCTACGAGAAGAGTGCCGACAATGATCGGCGCCTGTGCGTGCTGGATTGGATCGCGAAGCGCGTGAACGAACAACTCGAGGCGGCGAGTGCCTTCGCTGAAGAGCAGGGCAACGAGCGGCGGAGGAAGACATGACCGGCTTCCTCCCCGGCTGGCTGGCGCTGATCGGCATCTTCTGCGCCGGGTCCATGACGGCCGCCGTCTATGCAGCCCGCTGCGGCGTGCCGCTGTGGCTGCTGCCCTTGGCCCTGGTGCTGGCGGTGGGCACCTGGTCCTGATCTGAAAGGCGGAAGGGTATATGCATTACCGATACCCTTCTACGCGACATGGCGGCGGGCTTCGGTCCGCCGCTTTCTTTTTGCCCTGATCGTGCGCGGTAAGCGAGATTATCGGGCATCATGATAGCGATGCATCAAGCTATCAAAGAAGCTTGGTGGGCGCGGAGGGAATTGAACCCTCAAGAGGTTGCCCCCAGCGGATTCTGGGAGCGGACCGTCTATCGATCCGTTCTCAGAAGCCGCCGCGTTTACCATTTCGCCACGCGCCCGTGCCCTCTTCATACGAGATCACGAACCCGTTATTCAACATGAATCTGCGGTCATCCTCCCCGCTGCTCGTAGAACCGGGCCACGGCCCCGCGGCGGGGCAGCACCTTCTCAGCGTACCGGGCGGGCATGGTCGGGCTCTTCCACCGCCCGGCCTGCATCACCGCCGGCAGCTCGGCCCCAGCCGCGACGAGATCCTGCGCCATGCCGACCCGGCAGGAGTGCCCGCTGATCCTCTCGGCCGCGATGCCGGCACGCGCGGCCAGCCCCTTCAGGATGCGCGGCACGTCGCTGGTGGTCAGCGCCTCGCCCACCCGGCCGCCCTTGTTCACGGCGCGGAAGATCGGGCCGTCCGTGATCCCCGAGACCGCCAGCCAGTCCTGGACGGCCTTGTGGGCACGGGGGGAGAGCCAGCGCACCTCACCCTCGCCGGCCTGGTCGGTCTTGGAGCGGGCGATCAGGACCGTGGCGCTGCCATCCTCGGCCGGCTCGATGTTCCCGACCTCCAGCGCCACCGCCTCCGACCGCCGGGCCAGGAGATCCCGCATCACCAGCACCAGCGCCAGATTCCGCTTGTCGGCCGCGGTCTTCCCCGCCGTGGCGAGGATGCGCTGCACCTCGTTCTCTCCGATGGGGGCCGCCTGGCGGGGACGGGCACCGAGATTCCGCGTCATGCGCTTGAGTGCCAGCCGGACCGGCTCGCCCTTGGTCGGATCCGGGAGCCCGGCCGCGCGATGCATGTAGGCGATGCCCCAGACGGCTTGCCGGATCGACGCCGGCCGCTTCCCGGCCTCTGCCAGCTCATCGACGTAGGCCACCACCGTCTCGACCTCGGCCGGCAGGTGCCGGACCCCGCGCGACGACGCCCAGGACGTCCAGGCGGCCGACGTCTTCGCCAGGGCCCGTTCGGTCTCGGGAGCCAGGGCGCCCCGGGCGGCGTGCCGGTGCTGCTCCAGCCGGAGGGCAATTTCCCCCTCCAGGCTGGGCACGATCAAGGCGGGGACGGATTCGCTCATGCCATGGTGTCCGGTAATTGGAATTATCGCGCACTAAACCGGCACACACGCACGTAGTCAATGGGATTTGGCGCCATCGCCATAAGTTTTCGTTGACCGCACACACACGCGCACCCATAGTCCGATGCATGGCAACCACGCCGCAGGTCATAGCCGCTCTCGCAGCAGCTCTTGGGATGCATCCGGCCACTCTGGACCGGTACATTCGGGAGCTGCGCGCGGCTGGCCTCATCCGCACCGGCAAGCGCGGCGGCGGCAGGGATGCCGTCCACTACACGCCGTTCGAGTTGGTCCTGATCGTGCTAGCGACGACAGCGACGGGCCCGGGTGGTGCTGTAGAGGCAGCACGGAATCTGGCGAGCCTGCGCGCCGAGCGTGAGAGTTGGCCGACGATCTGGGACATCCTGGAGAAGCACTTCCAGGTTTCCACGCTGAACCTAGCCGAATTCCTCTCCCGGCTTGTGGAGAGGTACGGGCAGGGCAATTCGGAAGCCGGCTACCTCGATATGGCCGTCTCCACGCGCGAGGAACTGACGGCTTGCCTGGATCCGCTGGTGGCTTGGACCTCCAAGGCCGCTGACGACAAGAACGGGCAGGGTGACCAGTACCGCTTCTACTGGCGCCCTTCTCAGGAAGCCCTGGACGTGGAGGCGAATAGCCTCTCCCGCGGCCGGCGCGTCCAAGTGTCTTTCTCGTTCGAGGTTTTGCGTACCTTGGGCGAGCTCATCGGTACCAATTCCGACGAGCAGGATCTGATCCCTGAAAGCGAAAACGCCGCCCCGGCAAGGGCGGCGCCTACGCAAACTGACCAGTCGAGCAATACGCACCCAACCGGAACACTACTCAACAGCCGGGATAATAGGGTGCGTGTGTGTGTGGGACAACCTTTGCCTGCACTTCGGCTGGTCGCCCCCTCGTCCATAATGGGCGTGCGGGAACTCGCGACACGGAGCCGCCCCTATGGCGCAGAGACGTCCCCTCGCCTTTCTTCTCGATGACCTGAACCGGTACCTGACCGAGACGGGCCGTGACACGGCGGCTTTGGCGAAGCTGCGGTATCGCGGGATGCAGGAAGCCGCCCTGGACCGGAAGATTCCGGCTGAGCGGGTGAACGGCCGCTGGCACTTCTCTCCAGACGATCTGCCCCGGATCGCGCAGGCGCTCGGCCTAGTGCCGAGCCCGGCCCGCCGGTCCTCGCCCTCCAACTCGGCGGCGGTCGCGGCCTGAAATGCCAAAGGCCCCGCCGGGGGTTACCCAGCGAGGCCTCGGGTTAAGCTACTATGCCTGACGCGGTAATTCTGTGAACCACTACCACCGCCCGTAGATATAGCAGCCTGCCCCGAGCATTTCCAGCCTGATCGTCGCTCCGAAGGGAGCGGCCATGTCAGCCCTGAACATCCCGGCCGGAACCTCGGCCAGCCTCGAAATCCTGCCGCCGATCGCGGATTACCCCTTTGTGGTGCTCGTCGCCGCGCCGGGGGTTCCCGCCACGGCGGATGCCTTCTTCGCGCGCCTCGGTGTCCCCGGCGAAGTGGCTGCCATCCTCACCCACGATCAAGGCATCGACTGGCCGGACGTGGACGGCGCCATGCTGCTGGAACTGACCCTCGAAAAGGGCGGTGTCGCCTTCTTGGGCTTCCTGAGCCTGGCCGATGCCATGGCCTTCCGGAGCAAGCTGCAGAACCGCATCGGGAGAAGGATATGAGCAGCGCGGCGGAGAACTCCGCCTTTCCGCTGCGCCTGGTGAGCTGCACGCCGGAATCTGGCCGCACGTCCATTCTTGGTCGGTTCGAGTATCACGGTGACGGGCGATGCCTCAGCGTGGTCGTCACCGCGCGCGGCTATGTCATGTTCCCGGATGGGCCGGTCGCGGCCGATCTGAAGCAGGCCATTGAAGTCGAGGCGCTGAAGATCCTGACCATGATGCTGCGCGCCGATGTGGTGCGCGGCGCCAATGCGAAAGGAATTCTACGCCGTCTCGAAGGGCGCCCCGGCGTCCACGTCTCGCCAGCGAAGGCGCGCACCCTCAACACGGGGGCCGCCGCATGACGCGCCCCGATCCGATCAAGCTGCACCTTCTGCCCGACGCGCCCGACGCGGATGGCCTGCCACGCGCCGGCCTGGTTGTGCCGCCCGGCGCCAAGAATCCCAGCCGCCGGCCCATCCTCCTCCTCTTCGGTAGCCTCGCCGCGGCGCTCGCGGAGAAGAGCAAGATGGAGGGCGGCCAATGAGCGGCGCCGTCCCCGTGCAGCGCGTGAGCCTGCGCGTCATCAGTCACAATTTCGCCTTCGCTGACGTGACCATCCCCGGCGTCTCCCTCAAGGGCATCGAGGCGCGCAGGAATGCCGTCGGCGCCGTGACGCTGACGTGCCCCAGCAAGCCTGGGCGAGACGGTCGCCCCTGGCCGCTCTACGCGCTCCAGCCCGGCACGCTGGAAGCCGTCACCGATGCCGTAGCGCGCACCTGGTACAACATGCGCTCGGCCGAATACGGCCTGGGCAGGCCGCATTGAGAGCCCGCCCGATAATACCGGTTACCGCGCATGATGGGCGGGGTGACGCTTGAGCGACACCATCACCATCCTCCGCACCACGCCGACGCCGGCAGGCGCACCGCGCTTCGCGACGAAGCAGTGGGCCTGGAACGCCACGCTGAACGCCTGGCGCAAAGTCAGCTATGACGCGGGCGCCAGCTTCGCTCCCGAAGAGCGGCCGGTCAGCAGCCTCGCTGATGTGGCCGCCGTGCTTGACGAGATCCGACGCGATCCGCGCGCCTTCATCGTGCGCGGTGCTCTCCGCGATGACGTGAGAGAGGCGTGGACGCAGAACCCACGCCTCCGCATCCGGCGCCTGAAGCACAAGGGGAAGAAGGGCGAGGCTCCGACTCTCGAAGAGGTGCCGCGGCAATGGCTCATGATCGACGTGGACGGGTGGCCATTGCCAGCTTCGGCTGACCTCGCAACTGATCCGGAAGAGGCAATCGAGGCCGTCATTCACGCCTTGCTTCCCGAGTGCTTCCACGACGTTGAATGCTTCTGGCAGCTCTCATCATCGGCAGGCTTCGCGGCCGGCGTGCTCAAGGCGCATTTGTTTTTCTGGCTGGCTGAGCCGATCAGCAATGAAGAGCTGAAGCTCTATTTCCACGCCCACGCACCCGCCGTGGACCGCTCGCCCTTCAGCGCGGCCCAGGTGCATTACATCGCTGATCCCATCATCCAGGGCGGCCATGATCCGCTGCCGCGCCGCACGGGATGGGTGAAGGGCCTGGATGCAGAGGTCACACTACCCAAGCTCGATCTCGCCGCACTGCGCGTCATGGTGCAGGAGAGGCGGGAAAGAGTCGCCACCGGTGCCGGCCTCGATGCCAGTGCCGCGCGCACCATTGCCGGCGCCTTGGCCCTGCTGGGCGACGATGAGGGACGGGAAGGGTGGCACGCCCCCCTGCGTCGGGCGACGCTCCTCTACGCTATTCAGACGCCGCCTAAGCTGCGTGACGACGAGGCGCTGAAGCAGCTATGCCGCGACGCCATCCGGGATGCGGCTGAACGAGAGGCCCATCGGCACCACGCCGCATCTGACCTCGCGCGCTTCTGCTCGGATGCCTACCTCGATCACCAGATCGACGGCGCATACCGCTGGGTTGAGCAGAACAAGGCCGACGCGCCGGTTGCGTCCGCTCCGTTCCATGAAGCCCCGGCCCACAAGCTGGACGAGGCCAGGGACACTCTACAGAGCCAGATCCGGACCTTCCTGGAAGACGTCACCGCCTGGCACGAGGTAGCGGAGGAGGAACGCCCCCAGCCCCGGCAACTCGGCTTGGCCGTGGACGTCGGGGGCGGGAAGAGCCGGGCCGGCCGGGAACTGATCGCGGAACGGGTGGCCCTGCACAAGGCGGCCGGCCTACCGCACCGGGCCCTCTGGCTGGGGCCGACCACCAAGCTGAACGCGGAAGCCCTGGAGGCCTTTAGCGAGGAAGCAAAGAAGCACGATATCTCGGTAGCAATGCATCGGGGGCGGGAGCAGCCGGACCCGGAGCGGCCGGGCGAGGCGATGTGCCTGGACCTGGAGGCGGTGAAGCTGGCCCAGGCGGCCGGCGAGCCAGTGGAGAGGGTGGTCTGTGGCTCGCTAAAGGAA
>NZ_JBNBZS010000102.1:0-16037 GCF_049629625.1 Roseomonas chloroacetimidivorans
GCGGTTGCGGTGCTGAACCCGGCCTTGGCCGCGGCAAGCGGCACCGGCTCTGTCCGGCGGAACTTCATGTACAGCCTCATCTGGCGTTCGGTGACATGGCGGCCGGGCACCAGGCGGATCCTTCGGGAAGAAGCAATCCATTCCGTGCCCCGCCGGCCTCAACCGCCAGAAAGCGCAACCCCTCCGGGGTCACGCCCCCGCCGCCGTCATCCCTCCGGTCGGGCTACGCCCACCCTGCGGAACGACGGCGGCGTCTCTCATCCTGATTGTCGCGCGTTCTCACCGTGATCGCCGCGCAGCACTCCTCAACCGCTCGGCTGCTCTCACTGGAATTGCCGGTGCTGTTGCGAATCCAGGCACCTGCGCGGCTGCCAGGGCTGAGGTCCAGCTTGCCGCCGTCGATCTGGCCAATGAGCCCGTCGATGTCCTGGATGTTGTTGCGATGCGTCTGCATCCCTTCGATCTCAGGAGTCTCGATCTTGACGATGCTCTCCGGGATGGGGGTGCGACCGCGTTGGGCATTGCGAAGCGCTGGATCAGCCGGACCACCTGGAACGAACTCCTGGCCCTTGCTGTGGTCGTTCTCGTCCACCCAGCGATAGCCGGGGCTCAGTTCCCGCGCCGCGCGCGCCTCACGGCGGGCCTCATCCTGCTGGCGGGCGCTCTCGGCCTGCTGGCGTTCGATGGCCCCGTAGTGGTCACGCTGTAGCTGGAAGGTCTGGTCGGCTCGGCGGTCTTGACCCTGCATCTGCTCCCTGGTTAGGGCCTGCTGGGCATCAAAGCGGCTGTTGGCATCACGGCGGCTGGTCTGGTCACGAAGCGCCTGGGCGGCCACGACACTGCGCTGCTGGTCAATTCGGTCCTTGCGAGTCTTGTCGGAAGCATAGGCGTCAGCAACGCCCTGGGCTGCATTACCCAGGCTGTCACCAAGGCTATCACCCTTGAACAGACCAGCTGCGATGCGCCACCAAGTGTCGCCACGCTGGAACATGCCCTTGTCGTCATCCGGCGTGCGCTGGCTCATGTAGGGAGCGAGCTGTGCCATGTAGGTGGCGATATCATCAACCGGTGCAGTGCCCGTGCCAATAGCGGACTGGGCCGGGGCGGGCTTGGCTGCTTCCGGCGGGCTCTCGGGAGCAGGGGATGCAAGCGGTGAGCGGGAGGGGCCCTGTGGAACAGAAGCGGGCACTTGTGCTGCAACGGGTACCAGGGCCGTGCCATCGCCAGCAATGCTACCAGCTGGTGCCCACCATGCGATGTTGCGGAAGCGTGACCCCTCAGCTGGACGACCCAGCGGGGCATTGGTGCGCTCCTCCAACTCCTGGAGAGCTGCCTGCTGCTGCTCGGCAGTGAGGCTTGGATCCGAAAGGATGCGACGGCGCTCATCCGCTGCGGCGCGGATTGTCTCGGCCAGCGGACGGCCCATGTAGCGGCTGAAATCCGTCAGGATGGAGTAGTTGTTTGCCATTGGTGTTCGCTCCCCTTAACCGGCGCTATAATCACTCTTCACGCCGCCATCGCTGGAGCCGCCGGTGAAGAAGTTGTCGAGCGCCTTGCCGTAGCTGTAGGTAGGGCCGCTTGAGCTGTAGTCCTGGCTGGCTGTGCGTGACTTGGTGTATTGATTTTCGGCAGCGAGACTTGCGCCGCCGGTGTAGTAGGCCGCCACCGCGGATGCTGCTGCACCGAGGATCTGACCCGTGGTGTTCGTGCCACCGCTCTGTGTCGTCACCGTGTCGTTGCCGTAGTTGCCGCCAAGGATCTGCTGGAGTGCCGCGTTGGCGTTCACCTTCTTCATGTACTCGTTGTAGGCGTTCTGGTAGTCCGCATCGTACTGGCCCTGCTGCGCCGCCTGCTGCGACGTACCTGCGCCGTAGTAGAGGTCGTAGAGCTTCGATGCCATGTCGGTGGCGTTGGATGCGCCAGCCTGTCCGTAGCTCGCGGCCTGTCCAAGCTGGCTGTTGCCCTCAAGCATGGCCTTGATGTCGCTCTGGCGCTGGTTCTCACCGAAGTTCATGCCGCCAAGCGTGTTGGTGAAGCCCATGTTGGCAAGGTTGCCAGTCTGGTTATTCGCGACTGTTGCAGCATTGAGATTGCTGGTGCGTGCCTGCTCCGCGAGAGCTAGCCCGTTCTGGTAGGCTGAGCTGCGTATCTGTGCCGCATTGTCGGCCATCTGATCGGATGCGCCTCGCTGCGCCACGGCTTCTGCCGCACCAGCACGACTGGAGTTGAGATTGCCTCCTGCGCTCGCGGCCATGTTCAGGGTGGGAAGCGTGTTCTCGTTCAGATTGCGCGAGACATCGCGGTTGACTGCGTCGATCTGCCCATTGATGACATCATTGTCCATGTAACTGTTAGCCGCAGCGATGTTCGCCTGCGTGGGATCAGTCATGGCCGCGCTGTAGATGCTCTGCGCGTTCTGGCCATAGCTTGTCGCGGAGTTCATGGCGTTCAGGCTTGCCGCGTTATAGGCGTTAACCTGGTTTGGATCAGCACCCGTGGTGGTGCCGAAATTACCAGCTGCAAAGTCGGCGGCATTGTTTGTGTAGGGCGTCATTGCAGCGAGGCCGGTGTTCGCTGAGTCTGTCGTGTTGTTCAGCAGCGTGTTGCCGCTGCCGGTGAAGAAGTTGCGCGCCCAATCGTTTGCTGCATTCTGGTCAGTGTTCAATCCCGCGTAGCCCTGCTGCGGAACCTGCTGGCTTGTCTGCTCGGTGTAGTTAGCCTGTGCGTTGTTGAACATCGGCACAAGCCAGGGGGCTTGATATGGATCGGCCTTCTGCTCTGTAACTTTCGTGGGCTTGGAGAATAGACTTCCCATCGCGCCTCCCTTCGTTGTTTCTTCTTCCGGGGCTTATGTAGATATGCGTATTTAGCCCCTGGGCATCGGTATGGGTCTCTTCGTAGTGGAAGCCGATCATGCCGATGAATTTGGCCAGCTTGCGGTCGCCCTCGGGAACCACGATGCGGATGTCTCCGCCGTGGTTGTCCTTCACGCGCTGCACGTCGGCGATGAACTGGGGCTTTAGGGTCTTGGTCCAGGGCACAAGCACGTTGCAGTGGGCGAATGTCATGCCGCATGCCTGTTCCAGATACATGGTGTATTCGGGCTTCTGGAGCACGGGCACGAAGGCGTCGTGATGCTCCGTGGGTCGGGCGCGGATCAGAGGTTCTGCCATGCTGATCCGTTCCAGAAGACCCACACATTACTGGCGCCGTTGGGTGCCCATGGCGCTACGGCAAATCGCTGCATGCCAATGCGTGGTGCTGCGGGTGCCGCGTCAGAAGCTTGAGGCATCATGTCACTGTGGGCACGGATCACGTCCGCAATGCGGAGCATTTCATCGTTCAACCAGAGGCGTAGACCCTTGTAATCTTCCGGTGGTGGCGTGAGCTTGTAGGGGAGGGGAGTGCTGTAGGTACGGGGATCGAGTGCCATGGCTTATCTCTTGGCCACCAGGCGCACCGTTAGGTCGAAGCCGCTGAACTTGAAGCCCGTCAGCGCGCTGGGTCGGAACCGCATGTTGAGGTATCGGCCAGCTGCACGGCTGTCGATCTTATAGGCCGTGTTGGGCTTGAATTGTCGGGGTGCCTCGTAAACGCGTGACGTGGGGAACAATCCGGCTCCGAGTTCGATGGTGAATGGCACATCGCGCGAGATGTCGATCTGCGGCATGATGCTGTGGAACATCTTCTGCGTGTTGAGCGCGTATTGCTGCTCATCCAGGTCGATGTTCTGCCGCTCAATCCAGGCCGGGGCATTGCTGTAGGCATCGGGCTCGTAGAGCAAGCTGCCTTCGTCCAGGTAGTCGAAGCCCATGATGCGGCTGGTGGGGAGGCTCAGGCCCGTGCCCTGGTGGCTCCATGCTGCACTGATGCCCACGAGGTGGGCCTGCGTGCTGTGCTCCTGATCATACCAGGTGCCGCCCACGGCATCCCAGGTCTTGGGCTCGTCCACGTCATTCCACTTGCGCTTGCTGTCTAGGTTCGCGTTGGTGATGAAGGCGATGTTGGGGAGGTCGTAGAAGGTCCAGGTGTTGTTGTCGTAGTTGAATGCGGCAGCACGGTTGCAGCAGGTGGGATCTTGGAAATGCACATCGTTGCCGCTCACAAAGCAGAACATGACTTCCCGCAGGGAGGCGTTATGAGCCACGAAGAATCTCTGACTGAGATTCTTGTTCATGGTGTTGTAGATTTCGCCATTCACCAGGCCATTGCTGATGCTCTGCTGCTGGGTGCCATCGGTCACGTAGATGGTATCGGGACCGAACACGTAATGCTTGCCATCCACCTCTGCCCAGCAGTTGGCATTCAGGATGCCGCCATTGCCACTGACCTTCTGGAAGTCGAAAATGAACTGGCCCTGCACGTAGCGCATGAGGAAGGTCTCACGTCCCGTGTAGATCAGGAAGTTGTCCCGCAGTGGGCCGCCGTCGATGATGGGCGCAGTGGCATCCGTGAGGACGTTCTCGCCCGCCACATTGTTAGCAATCACCGTGGCGTCCCAGCTGTTGGGTACTTGGCCCGCGAGTGTGAGGTTGCTCCATTTGACCATGAAGGGATTGGCAACACCGTTCTTGGTCACATTCAGGGCGATGAGGAAGTCCTTGTAGGCCCGGAGGCTCTTGCAGCGCCAAGTGCTGTCCCAATTGGAGAGATTGGCGAACTTGGTTCCCGTGGGCAGCCGGAATTGAGGCACATGAGTTTCACGGTTGATGTAAACCACGCCGCCGAGCGTGGTTCCTGTAAAGGGAAGATCGCTGACGATCTCGGTCCAAACGGTCTGAGTTACATCCGTGTCGCTGCGATCCAGAAAGCGGCGAATGCGCCCGGTTTTGGTCGTGTAGAAAATTTCGTCGAAATCCGACTGAGTGCGTACGCCGAACGCAAACGCGGGATCAGCGGGGTCGATTGGCGCTGCAAGGCGCCACACGGGCGCGTCTCTGACCGCTCCATTTTGGAAACGCACATTGGCGCCACCCGTAAAGGCATTCAGAGGCAGGTTGTAGGTGCCAGCATCGCGCACGATGCCGTACTGGCTGAGATTGCGGGCGGGGATGTTTTGGATGCCGGGCATGATTAGGCCTGCGCGACCATGAACATCAGGAAGAACAGTGCCACGAAAGGTGGGCGATTGTCGAAGTTGACAGCGTGCTGGTGGTTTGGCTCGAAAGCCAGGGGGTGCGTGTGATCACCCTCGGCCACAATGGGATGGGCGTGAGCATTGGCGCTGCCCGTAGGACTCGTGGTCATCTTGGGCCCGTTGCCGTCATTCCAGCTGCGGGGGCCGTCCGGGGTGCCTATGCCGTCCTCAACCAGGCCATTGAAGCCCACCGTGCCGATGTAGTGGTCGTGGGGGGGTAGCTGGTCGACAGTAAGGCTGGTGCCGCCTGTCTGTCCCGAGTGATTGTGTGCGCCACCGGGCTGGGTCTGTCCGCCATGGCTGTGTCCGCCAGCCGGTGAGGTGGCGAAGCTCTGGATGGCTGCGCCACCCGCCGTGCCCACACCATAACTCGTGCCAGCACCCACGATGAAGCGGTCGCGCAGGTCGGGAGTACCGTTCGTGCCATCGCAAATCTGCCAGCCGGCGGGCACCTGATTGCTCGCGCCCCACCACATGATCACCATGCCTCTCTGGAGCAGGGGTGTGCCGTTGAGGCGGTAGTTGCCTGCGTTCATAACGGGCGCGCTGAACGACACGCCGACGAGTGGACCCGTGAGCGTGCCACCCGTGAGTGTCAGCTTGCCGCTATTGCTGGTCTGGAGTGCGGAGACGTCCGTGCGTAGCTGGATGACATCGTTCAGCTGAGCGGAAGTGGCCGTGATGGCACTCGTGATATTTGGAAACTGGTTTTTCAGGGTGACCTTGAGGCCCCGGATGTGATCGTCGCCGAACGAGATGTTCTCGCCAGCAGCGGGGCTTGTGACGTCGAGGTCGGGAATGAGATTGAAGTTTTCGAGTGGCATGCCGTTTACCCAACAGTTGTTGGGTATTTAGCTTTGCCGGTATCTTACGTGGCTTTTGGGGAGCGCTGTTTAATTCGCTCCAAGGAGTCGACGTAATTTCTAGCGGGGTGGGGCTGCTTTGGCTCCGGAGGAGCCGTTCTCTTGGGAATAGCCGGGTGTGTGAAACTGCCAGAACGCCCGTCCAGCGGAGAGGTTGTTGAGCGCTGCAAGAAAGGAAATAATGAGGATGGCTGGCCCGATCGACAGGCTAACCGCTTGACCCATGGTGGGCGACCGCTTCTGAACCTCTCTCATGGATAATTCCAAGCTGCCTAGTCGGCGGTCGAGGCCTTCCAGTATGGCCGCTACTTTTTCAACCTCGCCAGATTTAGCTAGCGTGCCCGCGACTGCCTCAAGGTGCACAAGTTTGTTCTCAACCCGGCTCATGGACTCTGAGAGTTCTTTGACTTGCTCCTCTAAGCGCCGCACCCGCTGAGGTATCGTAGGACCATCTGAGCCGAAGTCGGCTCCGCTCATGTCTACAACTCGTCCCATCAACGTTCGCCTCCAATCAGGTGTTTGGACGCCACGATTTCACAAAGGCGAAGAACTTCTTGCGATCGTAAAGATTTAAGAAACCACATCGGCCGCAAACTGCGGCAATGATTGCGCCGTGCTCCTTCGTCTCCCAGTCACTCCTGTCCAGGATAGACAACGCAACGACCGAAGTGTCATCCTCGAAGTAGGAGATGCTCCAGTCTCGCTCATTGCCACACGTTCGGCACGGTGGCTGGAATTTAGTTGGGTGCCGACCGATTGCGATCCGCGCTTCCGCAAGCTCTTCATCTGCTGCCTCATGGGCCTTCTCAGCCACAGCCTCCTCCTCATCGCGCTCCAAAGAACGAGCAAGCTCGACACCCTAGGTTGAAGCCTCGCCGCGGTGCAATGCGCGTTTTGGTTGTTCTTCTGCTGGAGCGGTTCCCGTAAAGCGCGATAGTATGCACTCGGGCGTGACGAAATCAGGCCACCGGCTGCTCGGTTTTGGCGGCAGCATTTTGGTGCCAGGATGCTGCATCAACGTGTGCCTAGTGCGGGGCTGAACCTCCCAGGTTTTTAATTCACCCTTTTCAGGCCGGACTTGGATTTGGGTTTTGGTTCCGGGATCAGCTTCCCGCTTCATGACCAAATGACTTCTTCTTAGAGATAGGCCTGTCAACCTAACAAGCTGCGAGGGGCCAACTCTTTTGTGGATAACCCGATGAATGTCGCAGTTAGGGGCGCCCTTAAAGTTGGCGTCGCAGTTAGGATTGTTCTTGCTCTTTCGTCGCTGCGACATTTCGCTTGCTGCAAAGCGCAGGAGAGCAGCAGTGAAGATCGGCTATGCTCGTGTTTCGACCCAGCAGCAAGACGCGGGCTTTGAGGATCAGATCAACCAACTGAACGAATTCGGTTGTAAGCGGATCTATAGCGAGAAAGTCAGCAGTGTTGCTGCCCGTGAGGTGTTCGAGGAATGCATGTGCTCGCTGGAGAAGGGCGATGTTTTGGTCGTAACGAAACTCGACCGTCTGGCTCGCTCCGTTCGTGATCTCCATCGCATCATCGACCGACTAACCGAACGGCACGTGGGCCTGATCGTGATGAACATGGGCGGAGCGCAGGTGGACACGCGCACGGGCTTCGGGAAGTTCGTCCTCAACATCATGGGCGCAGTGGCTGAGCTGGAGCGCGACATGATCCTGGAACGCCAGATCGCGGGCATTGCAAAGGCGAAGAGCGAGGGGAAGTACCGGGGACGCAAGCCGGGTAGCAGTCCGCATGCGATGGCTGTGCGAGCCCTTGCAGGGGAAGGGCGTGGGCCCACGGAGATTGCTGCACAGCTTGGTATCAACCGTGCCACTGTGCATCGACTGCTGAAGGCCGGGTGAGGGTCACGTAGGCCCCGTAGAATGGGCCATAGGGCATGTCTGGGACCACATCATGCCCGGCAGAGGCGATTAGTCCGGGGTGGTTGGAGGTGTGTTGGAGGGGTCGTTCCTGCATTCATTTGCATGTGGCGGCATCTTGATGTGTCCGGCATCTACGCGGGCCTGCCTCTCGCTCTCGCACATCGATACATTCTGAGGTACTTACAAAACATCCCTGTTGACCGTACCATCCCCATGCCGGAGAGGTCATTTCGTCGCGACATGCAGCTCCCTATGCTCGATGCAGAACTGGAAGCCGAAATTAGCCGTCTCCTCGATCTTGAGGAGTTCGACTCGGTAATACGTAAGGCCTTGGTACTTCTCAAAACTCGGATGGTGAGGCGCTTCAATCTCCCCGCGGACATGGACGGGGTTGCCTTGGCCAACAAGGTCTTCGGCGATCAGAGCGAACTCGTGCCTCACCTGAGCATGGCTGAGCGGCAGTCCTACCGGAATCTGTTTGCCGGCATCTTCGGAGTGCTGCGGAACAAGTACGCACACAACCACGTCAAGGCAGATGCCATAGAGACGTCGGCCGTTGTTTGCTCGGTTAATCTCTGTCTCAAGCTCGTCGGGGATTACCGCTCTCAGCTGTACGATGTTCTCGTTGCTGAAGGCGATCCGCTCGTTCTGGCTCTCAACGGCGATTGCGTGGCCCAGCTAGGGCTGACCTACCATGGGGCTGAATCATTGCGGGATGCCCGGAGGATCATCGAGAAGAACGGACCACCCTTGCTGCTCATCACGGGCCGTCAGCTGGGGGGCGTGGAGGAACTTAAAGGCGGCAGTGTGCTTGCTGAGCTCGTGCGTAGTCGCAATCCATCCAGCAGAATCATCTTCGCCACGGCTGCTCCGTTCAGCAAGGATGAGCTCGGACCCAATGACTTTCAGCTTCGCAAGCCCTACAGCAAGGAGGACCTTGTCTCCTTGATTTCGCGAGCTTGGCGAGAGGTTCAGGAGGACTAGCGGCCCGTACGCTCAGGATGGTGCTCGGCATTCCGGGTCGTCGGGAAACAGAGGGTTCACTCCAGAGGTGCTGCGGCTATTCACGTGAGAGGTTGATTTGCAGATAAAATAGAGCGTTCTTGACGAGATCTTCATATCGCAATGCGTCGGTCTCGCTGACTTCATTCTGAGTGTCGTATGCTGCTTTGTCGCGAAGCTTACGAAGCTCCAGTAGAGTGTTAACGGCATCGTTGCTGAACCCCAGTTCCTTCAACGTGTCGGTGGTCAATGGTACGCGCTTCAACTTTGCGTGGTCTGGGTTCCGCATCGTGGCCGCCTTTGCTAGCGCCTTCTCAAGCGTGTTCCAGGCTTTGAGAATTCGGTAGTTTGTGGGTACAGCCTCAGTTGCGAGCGCCGCATTCAGAATAGCCTGGTCTGCTGCGAATTTCCTCATGCGCTCATCCAGCGAAGGCTGCTTGGGTTTCAGCTGCTCCTCATTGTTGGGCGGCGTTGCAAGCCCTGGCTCATCCCGCCGCGCTGGTTGAGAAGGCGCATCGGGCGGTGGTAGCGTCGGCGTTTCGGATGCGAGCTTCTCCGCCTTGTCCAAGCCCTGAGCGAATTCGAGTTCGCCGCCAAAGCCTTTGGCCTTTACCAGCCGAGTGAGGATTGCGGCCAGTGACTCTCGGAAGTTGATCAGAAGGACCACGAGTGCGATCGGCCAAGCGATCGCTTTGGTCATCGTGGAGATAAAGGTGAGCCAGTCCAAGCAGCCCTCCTGGTCCAAGTCGCTTGCGCTTTGGGGAGATGTGCAAGCTAACACGCAAATGAGCCGCTGACCATTGGGGGACCAAGTTTGCATTTGCCCTCGCGGCTGTCCTCGCTAACGTGCGGCTTGTTTCTGGAGGGCTATCGCGTGGAACCCCCTGACCATTCATCAAATTCGGCAGACATTTTTCCAGATCGCACATGATGTCGAGAAACTCAAAGGCGACAACCATGTGCTGATGACCAATCTGCGTTGGGCACATGGTCTCCTTACTGTTTCTTCTTCTACTTCCTGTTTACGTGGCTGGCTGTTCTGATCTGCCGCTAATTCCCTGTGAGCAATTGCGATACGTGATGCTCGATCCGCAATTGAATGGGGGCCTGAGTGCAAGAGCCTCCGAGCAGTCTTTGACCGCCTGACCATCTGATGCCGTGTTGACGGGATTTGAACCCGCGCTCGCCCCAGCCTCAGTCCACATGCTCCTCCCCGGACTGGTCAGGATGTAGACTTGTCGGTGATGCCGAGCCGACGGAACATGCCCTCCCAGTTCATGTTGAGAAGTTTTTCGAACAAGTCGAGCTGCTGCGAAACTTCCTTCTCTTTTCTCCAGCGCACATAAAACAGGAAGGAAGGTTCAATTATGTAAAGAATTTCTTCGCTTGGCTGCCATTCCAATAAGGCAAAACCGCGACGCTCTTGAAATTTTTTTAAAGCCCCGAGAGTCGAATTGAGCGAGGCGAAGGGAGGTATCTCAGCTTGAGAAAGTCCCATTTTGTTGAGGCGGGAATCAATCTCCGAACGCCGCAATGAGAACTTGATTGGATCTAGGGTAAAACAGAGCAGCACCAGCTCATAGGTTCTGTATTTGCGAGTCTTCTCGCGCGGGCCCCGGATCAGTGTGCTGTAATAGGACTCGAACTGCGTATATTTGAGCTTCGCGACAGAGTGAAGCGCGTCGCTGACCAGCTTCTCCGAAGGCTCGAAGCTTTTTCTGTTCCGGTCCGTGCTGAATTCGATGTCCTTTAAGGTGAAGATCTGTAGGCACGCCTGTTGGACGACGATAGGTAGACCAACAGCCTCAGTTGCGATCATCGCTCTCTGCTTCGGCGCAATCTTCACTCCCAAATGGTCAAAACCTTGAGTGATTATCTTCTCTAGGTCCGACTGGGACCAATGCGCAACATCAATCTGAGCAATGCGGCCTAAGAGGTCCTTATTGCTGTTTGCAATATCTACAGCGCGGTGGGTTGTGCCTAGGACGAGGACGGAGACTTCCGAATCAATGAAGCGCTTCCACTGCTGGAAGAGCAGGATTTTCTCCTTCTCCTCCAAGTAATGAAAATCTTCGATGACGAGGACATACTCCGTGGCTTTGAGCACAGGGAGCAGGAGATCAGGTCCGGGCTCCGCCAGCACACGCTTCTTGACGTCGGCTTCGGACCAATCCCTGCCAACAGTGCCTTTCAGCCTTCCCGTCGCCTCGGCGAGCCACTTCCAGCCGAGTTTCCCTCCAACTTCGACCTCCCCTGCTGCTTTCGTAGCTGTCGTGGATGTTTTTGAGTCAATGCGTTCGAAATCTACGGCTTCCAAAGCCTGCTGCCAGATGGTCGCACAGGTCTTATTGCGATCGCACTGGACGATGAGCGGCACTTGGTCACGGCTGGCCAAAACTTCCCGGTAAAGGGTTGTTTTCCCAGTCTTTGATGGGCCAGTCACAAGGCAAAGCTGGCCTCTCTCGTTGAGGGCCGAGCGAAGCATCTTCTCGAGCTTGCCACTGTCCCGCTGGACGTAGGTGACTGTCGGCTGTCCGATAGTTTTGAAGACGTCCGCTACGCGCTCCGCCCGTGACGACATACTGCCCCTACCGACCTATATTGCGAACTCTTCCTTGCCCTTACCATGGTGTATTGCCTCCGTGAGCCACTTCGGCATGCGACCCCGGCCCGACCAGGTTGCGCCCTCGGGGCTGCGGTACTTGGCAGCAACACCCTTGCCAGCATCGCTGCGCGGCTTGCGGACGTTGGTGCGGGGCTGGGCCGAGATTAGGTCACCGAGATCCAGGCCCAGTTGCGCCGCCTTAGCCTTCATCTCTTCGATCAGCGCGGCCTTGGCCTCGCCCTTCTTGCTTTCGAGAGCCTGTTTAGCTTCATCGATCAGCCGGGTGAGATCCTGAACCGACAGGGCATCCAGGTTAGGTGTTTTCGTGGCCACAGCGAGGCCTCCATAGTTTCTAGTCACCAAAGACTACTGCTTTTCGAGCATTTGCAAAAGCGGGGTGCATCTCTGGCGCGTCCTAGAAGTTCGCGCTCAGTTCACGTGGCAGAAAAAAGGGAGTGGTGCTAGACCACTCCCTGGCTGAAGTCTGCTTCGCCACCTAGGGCCGCCCGGTCACACCGCGATGTGCAAGATCGCAGTGGCCTGGGCGGCCTCTTCATTTCAGCGACCGTGACGCGTTGGTAGCTTGTTAACCGCGCACGGCATCACTCCAACAGCATGCCTTGCTCTCCTCCTCTACGCCCGTTCCAGCCCTCTCAGTTCTAGTTCTGGCGAAGAACCATCAAGCCCAGAGCCACATAGCTAGCGGCCTGGAGGAAACAGTAAGTCGCCTTGAGGGTGGTGGCATCGAACATCGTAACAGAAACCCCTGAATTCCCCCGAGGGGGAAGATGCCTCTGGGACGTCGTCCGCACAAGATATCGGAAAAGGTTGGTCGAACGAGCCCCATATGGAGGGAGTTGCCGTGCTGTTCGGGACACGCTGAACTCATATGGAAGGGGCAGAAACCGTGACTCGCCCGATTTCAACGAGTCGCGCGTTACAGCTTACCGTTTCGCGGATTCGAAACATTTGTGTGAACGGGAACGGTCCTCGCTGTCCCTCAGTCCCCACCCCAGGAAGCTTCAGATGACTGCGGCCATCGTTTAGGAATGGCATAAACCAGAGGTTCAGGGCGTAGTGGTAGTAGGGGCTGGGCCTTGCCGATGACCACCAGCTTCTCGTCGGCCGCTGTGCCGGTCCTAGATCCAGCGCCACCCGATCCCGTGCTTCTCAGCCCACTGAGCGTAGGTGGTCTTACTGCGTTTGCTGATGGTGAGATCGGGGTTCTGGAAGTAGAGGACGATCCGGTAGTCCGGGTGGCGGGCATTGATTGCAAGCAGCTTAGTGCGGTCCTTGGACCCAACAAAGCGACCCTTGGCCTCGACAATCGTCTTGGTCCGCAGGCCGATGAAATCCGGCACGTAATGGTGCGTGACTTAGTAGGCTACCTTGATGGCTTCGTGCTGCTAGGCGGGTCCGAAGGTCTTCTGCGACCTTGGCTTCGTAGCGGATGCGGTAACTGGGAGGGCTCAGGCCAGTAATTAGCTGGCCGGGCCGGTCCATAATCGATCGGGCTTCGCCTTGGATCTGTGTCTCCTTTTGTTGTTACGAAAACTATCTATATAGCTGTAAGTAGTTTCCGTAACACATTTCCTCTCGCTGAACCAACGCGAAGCTGGAACGCCAGGGATCGCGGTTCTTTATCGCAAACCAGAACCGCTGGCTGTATAAATAAGTCTGTGAGGAGGGCTTTTGCTCTGTTACTCACTTGACCGTGGATAGTCGTTCTTCTTTCGGCCCTCCTCACAATTCCTCGGTTCAGGTGATGCATTTGGTCAAGGTGCGAACAACAGGGGAGCGTTAAGGAAGAAGCAAACGAGATGACTATTCAGATTGAGTATATCAATTCACTTTGTGGATCGGGAAAGAGCTACCAGCTCGTTAGGTGGGCAGCACGGCAGGCACTAGCAGGACAGAATGTCCTCGTGCTCAGCCCCAGCAAGCAGCTCAACAAGCAAAACTACGATGACTACCGCGCAGCCAACGGCTCCGGCGCGTTCATCTTTTCCAGCGACACCGGTGCGGAAGAGGGTCCAGTCAAAGGGCTGTTGAACCACTTCATGCACCAAACGCAGCCCGGTCAGGTCGTATTCGCCACGCGCGCCGCGTTCCTGCTGCTCCGCCGCAACAGCTATTTCCACAACGCCCGGGACTGGACCGTTATCTTCGACGAGATACCCGGCATCGAGTTCGAAGTGCCCACGCGGGTACCTCTGACCATCCAGCACATCCGCGATTGCCTGGACATTGAGGACCGAACCGGCGAATACGGCGTCCTCCGCATTACCAATCCCACACTGCTCAAGCAGACGCTAGCACTGGACCAGGTGCTTGAGCAGGGGTTCGGCGTACTGGCCAACACGCACGAGCAGCTGGCCGACATCGTAGTGCATCAAAAGAACTGGAACGACGTGCTGGAGGGTAGAGCGCTCAGCCTACAGGCCACGGGCCTCTGGCGCCCCGAGATGTTCAGCGGCTTCAAGCGAGTGGTCATCGCCGGAGCCAATTTCACCGACAGTCAATTCTACATCAGCTACAGCACGCGCGGTGTGGAGTTCGTCCACCACAGCATTCAGACATCCAACAAGCTCCGGTTCAACACACACCTCAACGGCAAGCTCATCAAGATCCACTACGCCTACGACACCAAGTGGAGCCAAAGCGTAGCGAACCGCACGATCCCTGGCACAACAACCACGTTCCTCGGGCAGTTTGTCGCTGCGACTGAGAAGGCGCTGGGTAAGAGCGGCTGGGGCTATATCGCCAACAACGAGAAGGTCCGCGCGGGCCGCAAGCTCAACAGCATACAGATCAAGAGCACTGGTGCGACCAAACTACCCAACAGCAGCTACGGCCACAACAGCTACCAGCATCTGCACAAGGTCGCCGTGTTCAGTGCCCTGAACCCACCGACAAGCCATTTCAACCTCATGAGCGAGATTGCGGGCATCACGCCCGAGCAATACACGACTTCCAGCTACCGAGAGACCGTTTATCAGACTGTCATGCGTAGCAGTGCTCGCAATCCCGACGACCCGAAACCCAAGACGTTCGTGGTTGCGGATGCTGACACGGCATTCTGGCTGCAAGGTCTGTTTCCCGGCAGCACGGTCGAGCCGCTACCCGACCTGATGCAGCCTGAGATCAACAAAGGCGGTAGGCCCAAGTCGGACGAGACCAGGGACGCCGCCGAGCGCATGCGTATCGCTCGCGAGAAGGCCAAGCAGCGCGTCTTGCAGGAGCTGACTGCCATGCAGGAGCTGAACCACGCGAACAGCATCTTCCATAGCAAGTTCGCCACCCAGGCCGAGGCGTTCACAGCCAACAGCGTGGATGATTTCGTGGGTCAGCTGGCCGCGTTCGCGAAGAGCCATGTGGTCGAGGACAAGCATGACAACTGGCTGATCACACCGGCTCAGTTCGATACCAGCAAGGACCCGGAGACCAAACGCGGCAAGGCCAACATCACCACGCTACAGCATATCTACCTTGACAACGATGGCGGCGATCTCACTCACGAGGATTTCGCAGCCATGTTCCCCAAGTGGCGCGTGATTGCCTACAACACGTTCAGCAGCACGCCGGAAGCACCTCGCTACAGGATCATCATCCCTACCGAGGACATCATGACGGTCGAGGCTTATGAGCTGATGGCCGGCCATATCATGAGCGTGCTCAAGCGCAACCACTACCACAGCGAGGCCGAGTTCGCGACCAATCCCAAGCTGGCGAACAACCCGGCCAACAAGTGCCACGGCTTCGATCCCAGCAAGCTGAATGCTGCGAACCTTATGTATCTGCCCTGCACCAACGCCCGTCAGCCGGATGCGGCATTCTTCGTAGATTACAGCGGAGGCAAGCGCAGGGCCATCACGGCCTATGACGTGCTCAGCCACAAGGCCAGTCTGCGTGCTGAGATTGACCCCAAGGACATTGCTCCGCTGGCCGGCGATGTGGCCACGGCCACTGACATACCCAAGACGTCCGACCGTAGCCTTCAGGCCATTAGGGACCACCTGGCACAGCAGGACGCCAGCACGGTGGCTACTCGTGTCGAGGAAGCCCGTGCAGTCTACCAGAGTACTCCGAGGGGCGCGGGCCTGCGTAACGATGCGTTCTACCGGTTCGGCAGCAAGCTGGCTGGCATGGGAGTCAGCTTGGTGGACATCCAGGCCGAACTGGACAGGACAGCCGAGGACAGAGATCGCAAGGCGCAGGTAAAGACCATCATCAACAGCCTACGCCGGAAGGGGAGGGCTGCATGAGGAGGGTCGTGCAGTCACAGGATCGCACAGCGATCGGTCTAATCGACGCCATTCACGAGGTGTGGTGGGACCACATTGGTCTCCCCGACCCGGAGCTATGGCCGAAACTGGGTGATGGCGATGTGAGAGAGGCGGCGTATCGAGGTGGGTGGAAGCCTGCCTGAACCTCCCGAAGGAGCGATACGCCGAGATGAGCGATACCACTGTTGTCCCCCTGCGTCAGCCGGAGACGGTCGAGGATCCGCTGACAGCGGTTTTGAGGAGCGGCGCCCGCCGGCT
>NZ_JBNBZS010000103.1:0-15661 GCF_049629625.1 Roseomonas chloroacetimidivorans
AGCTTGCCGATCTCCCGTGCCCAATGGTGTACTCCGCCACAAGCCTCCAGCGCCACAACACACGGCGCCTGCCCCGCGAAGAACTCGAGTACTTTGGCCCGCGCCAGGCGCTTGCGAAGCACCACCCGCCCGCCCGCATCAGCGCCATGGGCCTGGAATACCTGCTTCGCAATGTCGAGCCCGATCGTGCTAGCCTGTCCCACGGACGCCTCCTTTGGTGGTTGCTCAACACCTCCACCTTGGCACGTCGATGCCGTCGGGGGGCGTCCACCCCATCAAGGTGTTCCGGAGTAGATGCCATCGGTCCGTCACCTGCCGCGCCTGTGGCGCTCCCTCTGTCGCGCCGCGGGCATACTCGGTCGATCTGCCGCGGGGGCATCGCCAAATTGGCCGGCCTCCAGTTTGACGACGCCACCACCGCCCACCGGACCTGCCCGCCTGGGAAGGCCGTCTTGACGCCTGCCCTCCAAGGAGGCCGACGCGGCGGGGACCAGAATGCCCGAATCACATCCTCGCCTGGTTGACAATGAAAATAGAATTGCCGACACTCTATTGATGATTGCAGACCACCCCCGGGTAGCAGATGCTGCTCCAGCGGCCAGCTTCGTCGCGACCATGCGCCTGCTGGAAGGCATGATCCTGAAAGGGGAAGTGCAGCCGGGGGAACGACTGAACGAGCTCGCCCTCTCCCGGACCCTAGGAATCTCCCGCTCTGCCCTCCGGGAGGCGGTGCGCGGGCTGGAGCAGATGGCGTTGGTCGAGGTGGTCCCGAACCGCGGCGTTTTGGTGCGGAGCCTTTCGGTCAAGGATGCGCTTGATCTCTATGATCTGCGCGCTGCGCTGTTCCGCGCCGCCGCGCGCCTTGTAGCGCAGCGCGCCACGGCGGCGGCGATCGCAAACCTGCGCGCCATCGACGATGCAATGGCTGATGCTGCCTCTGAGGAACGCTTCAACGATTATTACGACCGCAATCTCGACTTCCACGCCGCGCTGATGCAGGCCAGTGCCAACCCACCGCTCGCGCAGGCCTATGCCAATGCGACCAAGGGCCTGCACCTCTTCCGCAAGCGCACGCTGCTGCACCCGGCGCAGCTCGATCTGTCGCGGCGAGAGCATGACCGAATCCTGGCGGCTCTTGAGGCGCGCGATGCCACGGCCGCGGGACAGGCGGCGGAGCGGCATATCAATCTCGGCCGCAGCCGCATGCTCGAAACACTCGGCTCTGTACCCGGCCGAATAGGAAAGCAGGAGTGAAGCGTTCCATGAATCATGCTGCCACTCGAACCGAGGATCGGCTGTCCGAGGCTGATCTGGCGCCCTATTTGGACGCCGCGACGCTGGAGTGGCGGCGCAACGTGGACGCCGTGCTGCGACGCCACGCGCCCCCCGAGTACATCCATCGCGCCGACGAGGAGAAGCGCTTCCCCGAGGAGGCGATCCGAGCGATGGCGGAAGCCGGCTGGTTCGCCGTGACCCTACCCGAGGAGCATGGCGGTGTCGGCAGCTATATGGAAATGGCGGCGCTGCTCGAGATGCTGGGCCGCCATTCCATCGGCTTGGCCCGGCACTGGAACATCACCTGCAACATGGTGGGCGGCGCCATCGCCGCCTTCGCGCCCGAGCTGGCGGGGCGCCTGCTGCCGGACGTCGCCGAAGGGCGGATGTTCTTCGCCTTCGCTCTGTCGGAAACGGAGGCCGGATCCGACGCCGCGCGCCTCCGCACGGTGGGTGAAGTACAGGGCGACGAGGTGGTGATTACCGGCGCCAAGACCTGGATCACGGGGGCCCTGCAAGCCAACTACATCCTCACTGCCTGCCGCACAGATCGCAGCGGCAGCAAACATGATGGCATCAGCCTGTTCCTCGTGCCGCGCGATGTGCCCGGACTGACCATCCGGCCCATCGACCTACTGGGCGGCCACGCCATCCGCACCTGCGAGCTACATTTTGACGGGGTGCGCGTACCGATGGCCAACCGCGTCGGCGAGCTGCACCGCGGCTGGCGCCAGTTGATGAGCGTGTTGGCAAAGGAGCGCGTCGCCCTCTCCGCCATCTGCGTCGGCGCTGCCCAGGCTGCCTGCGACCAGGCGCTGGAATATGCCCGCACGCGCGAGCAGTTCGGCCGGCCTATCGGCGCCTTCCAGGCCGTCGCGCACAAGCTCGCCGAGATGCAGACGCGCATCGATGCCGCGCGCCTCCTGACCTACCGCGCCGCGCGGCTCCTGGCCGATGGCCATCCCTGCGCACGGGAATCCAGCCAGGCGAAGGTCTTCGCCGCCGATACCTATGTCCAAGTTGCCGCCGACGGCGTGCAGGTGCTCGGGGCCAACGGATACGCCATGGAAAACGCCATGCAGCGACACTACCGGGAGGCGAAGTTGTTCCAGATCTTCGGCGGCACCAGCGAAATCCAGCGCAACATCATCGCGCGTACCATGGGGCTCGGCTAATGCGGGAGGTCGAGCATATCGCTACCTCGCTCTTGGGAGGCATCGCCCGCTTCCGGGTGGAGCGGCCGCAGCGCCGCAACGCGCTGACCGGTGGAATGTACCGCGGGCTGGCGGCGTTGATCCGGGAGGCTGGGGAGGATCCGGCCGTGCGCTGCATCATCATCGAGGGCTCCAACGGCATCTTCACGTCGGGCTCGGACATCAACGCCTTCCTCGACGTCACGCCGGAGCAGCGGGAGGCGCATTTTGCGCTGGTGGCGGACCTCTTCCTCGCACCATCGCGCGCGGCAAAGCCCGTGGTCGCGGCAGTGGCTGGGCATGCGCTGGGCGGAGGCACCGGCCTCGCCGCAGCCTGCGATCTGGTGGTGGCGGAGGAGAATGCTGTCTTCGGCCTGCCGGAGATCCGCCTCGGCCTCTGGCCCTGCACGCTGCTGCCCGCGGTGATCCGCGCCGTGGGCCCCCGCCGCGCCTACGAGATGTCGCTGCTTGGCGAGACGTTGAGCGCCGAGCAGGCACACCAAGCCGGGCTGGTGACGCGCGTGGTGCCGCGCGGCGGGCTGGAGGCGGCCGTGCAGGAGCTGGCCGAGAAGATCGCGGCGCTGCCGCCCGTCTCGGTCGCCTCGGGCAAGCGCGCCTTCCAGGATTGCCTGTCGCTGGAGTTCAACACGGCCACGGCCTTCATGGGCCGCGCCATGGCGCTGAACAGCGCCGGAGCCGAGGCGCGAGAAGGGATCGCCGCCTTCCTCGAGAAGCGCACCCCTGCCTGGACGGTCGCTGGCGCTGGAGCCTATCCATGACGAGCCTTCCCTTCGAGATCGTGACCGCCGACGCCGATGTCGTCGTCGCCGGCGCCGGCGGCGCCGCCTCGCGTGCCGCGCTCTCCGCCGCCCAGGCGGGCGCGCGCGTGCTGCTTCTCGCCAAGGCACCGCTGCACAGCGGCGGCTCCTCCGTGCATGGCGCGTCCGAGATCATGGGCATCAATGCCGCAGCCGGCTTCGGCGACGAGCGCGACGCGCCAGAGGTGCATTACGAGGACACGATGCGCCTGGCGCGCGGCTTCGTCGATGCATCCCTCGTGCGGGTGCTGGCCGAGGAAGCCCCGTCGCGCATACGCGAACTGGTCGAACTCGGCGTGCCCTTCGACCGGAACGGCAACCGGTACAGCCTGATCCGCTCCGACTTCAACTCCTACGGCCGCGCGATGACCGCCCAGGGCCGCACCGGCCGCGCCATCGTGGATGCGCTGACGGGCGCCGTGGTCGAAGCGGGTGTACGGGTTGAAGCGCCCTGCATGCTGGCCGACATCCTGCGCGACGCGGAGGGCCATGTCTGCGGCGCCCTCGCCTGGGACCTGACGAGACACCGCTTCCTCCATATCCGGACCCCGGCCGTCGTGCTCGGCTCTGGCGGAGTGCATGGCGCCTTCAGCCAGCAAGTCTCCACGGCAGAGATGACCGGCGACGGCCAGGCGATCGCATTCCGGCACGGCGCGGAGCTGGTGAACCTGGAGTTCCACCAGTTCGGCCCGGCGATGATCCACCCCCATGTGCAGCTCTTCTCCAAATCCATTTTCGTGCTGGATCCGGAGATCACCAATGCCGAGGGTGAGGTCTTCCTCCCACGCTACCTGCCCGAGGGGGTGAGCGTCGAGGCGGTGCTGCACGAGAAGGTGTTCCCCTTCACCACCTCGAACATCTCCCGCTACCTCGACACCGCGATGCATCGCGAGATCGCGGAGGGACGCGGCACGGAGCGCGGCGGTGTCTGGTTCTCCTTTACGCATCAGCCGCGCGAGCGCCTCGCGGCGGGCGCGCCGAACACCTTCCGCTGGCTGAGTGAGCGCGGGCTGGACATGGCGAAGGACCGCTTCGAAGTGGGCATCGCCTTCCAGTGCATGAATGGCGGCGTGCGCATGACAGGGCCCGACGCGCAGTCCACCATTCCCGGCCTGTTCGTCTGCGGAGAGGTGGCGGGCGGCGTGCGCGGACCGGATCGTCCCGGCGGCAACTCCCTCTGTGAAGGACAGGTATTCGGCCATTGCGCCGGGCGCGGCGCGGCCGGCGAGGCGGCGCGGCACGGCCGTCCGGCCGAGCCGGCCACGCTGGCCGCCAGCCTGGACGACCTCGCCGCCGCCTTCGCGCGGCCAGCGGATCCGGAACTGTCTGAGATGGGCGATGCCATCCGGGCCGGCATGCAGGCGCAGTGCCTGGTGGAGAAGAGCGAGGCGGGGCTTTCCGCCGTGCGCGAAACCGCCCGCACGGCGCGCCGCGAGATCGGCGCACGGCTCGCCCTCACGCCCGAGACTGTGGCCAGCGGCCTCTCTCTGCGCAACCTCGCCCTGGTCGCAGAGCTGGTGCTGAATTCCTGTATCACCCGCGACGAGACGCGCGGCGCGCATAACCGCGTCGATCGCCCGGAGCGTGATGACGCGCGCCATGGTCATTCCTACGTCGCGACGCGCGACGGCGAGGACGGCATCGCGCTTCATCCGCTGACCTATGCCTGAGGAGGCGAGGATGACCGAGAACACCGCACGACGCATGCCACTGGCCGGCATCCGCATCCTCGACCTGACGGTGATGACCGCGGGACCGGTCTGCACCATGCTGCTCGCTGATCTGGGCGCGGATGTGATCAAGGTGGAGGAGGCGGAGGCAGGCGACCTGTCCCGCAAACTCGGCACCGTCTTCCTGAACGGCGAGAGCGCGCAGTTCCTGTCGCAGAACCGCAACAAGCGATCCCTGCGGCTGGACCTGAAGAACCCCGCGGGGCGGGAAGCACTGCTGCGCATGGCGGCACAGTGCGATGTGGTCGTGGAGAATTTCCGTCCCGGCACGCTGGATCGGCTGGGCGTCGGCTACGAGGCCATCCGCGCAGTACGGCCGGACGTGATCTTTGCATCTTCTTCAGCCTTCGGGCAGGACGGGCCCTATGCCCATCTGCCGGCCAATGATCCGGTGATCCAGGCGCTGTCCGGCCTCATGGCGATGACCGGCGAGGCCGGAGGGCCGCCCGCGCGCATCGGCAACCCCTATCCCGATTTCGGTGCCGCCGCACTGCTCGCCTTCGGCATCACTTCGGCGCTGCTGCACCGGATGCGGACCGGCGAGGGCCAGCGCGTCACCACATCCCTCCTGGAGGGCGCCGTGTTCGCCTCGATCCCGCGCGACATCGAGACGTTGCAGACCGGCAAGGCCCCACCGCGGCTGGGAACCGGGCACCCGACCTTCGTGCCCTATCAGGCCTTCCAAGCTGGCGATGGCGGCTGGTTTTTCCTGTCCTGCTTCACTGAGAAGTTTTGGCGCAACCTGTGCATAGCGTTGGAGCGGCCCGAATGGCGCGACGATCCGCGCTTCGCCACCAACCCCGCCCGCTGTACCCATCGCGATGCGCTGATCGCCCTGCTGGAGGCCCGCTTCACCGAGTTGCCGCGCGGCGAATGGCTGGCCCGGCTCGGAGCCGCACAGGTACCGGCGGCGCCGATCCAGGATCTGCACGAGGCCCTGCGCTCCGACCCGCAGCTCGCGCATGCCAGCATGCTGGTGCCGTTCGAGCACCCGACCGCGGGCCCGATTGAGACACTAGCCTCGCCGGTACGCCTTTCGGCATCCCCGCCCGATTACCGCCGTCCGCCGCCGCGCCTCGGCGAGCACAGCGTGGAGGTACTGGCGGAATTCGGCTTCGTGCCGGCCGAGGTGCGCGCCCTGCAGGAAGCCGGGGCCGTGCGGGCCCTGGAAGGAGAGCGGGAGAACGCCGCCGCCTGAGACATGCGTGAAGTCCGACCAGCACCAACAAGCCGGCGGAACGGAGGAAGAGGAAAAGAGATGACGAACCTCATGGAGCGGCGTGGTCTGCTGTCGAGCGCATTGCTCGCTACCCCGGCCCTGGCGCTACCCGGGCGCGCAACCGGTGCCGCAGCCGCCGAGGCCGGCGGATGGACGCCGCAGCGGCCCGTCCAGATCATCGTGGGCTTCGCCCCCGGTGGCGCCTCCGACATCGTGGCGCGCGGCATCGCCCAGGCAGCGCAGGATGTCTTTCCGGTGCCGGTGGTTGTCGTCAACAAGCCGGGCGCGGCCGGCGTCCTGGCCGCGCAGCAGGTGGCCCGCGGCCCCGCCGACGGCACGCAGGTCGTGCTCTCCGGCGGGTCCGAGACCACCTCCGTGCCGCACTACCGGGAGGTGCCCTACCGCCCCTTCGAGGATTTCCGGCACTTCCTCCTGCTGGCCCGGTATCCCCTCTTCCTCTGCGTGCGGGCGGATAGCCCCTATAGCAGCCTTGGCGCGCTGATGGCGGCTGCGAAGGAGAAGCCGGGATCCTTGTCACACGGCTCGTCCGGCGTCGGCTCGCTCTACCACTCGGCCTTCGTGGTGCTGAACAAGCGTGCCGGAACGGAGATGCTGCACGTTCCCTATACTGGCGGCGGCCCGACCCTGCTGGCGCTGGCGGCGGGCGAGATCACCGCGGCCTTTGGCAGCCCCGATGAATTCAAGGGGCTCTTGGAAGGGGGCACGCTGCGGCTGCTGGCGGTTGCCTCGCGCGAGCGCATTCCAGGCTTCGAGACAGTTCCGACCATGATAGAGAGCGGCCTGGACGTGTTCATCGAGAACATGAAGGGCCTCTCCGCACCGTCCGCCACGCCCGCCGCAATCGTCGAAGGGCTGCGCTCCGGTTTCAGCGCGGCGCTGGAGACGCCCAGCTGGAAACGCTTCGCCGAGGCGAGCGGAACCATCACCGCCGCGCGCGGCGTCGACTACACAGGAGATCTGCGCGCAATGTCGGACACCATCGCCGCCGCGCTGCGGACCGGCTGAGCCATGCCGGAGGGAATGGCCGCGGCGGGGAAGCACCCGGGCCAGGCGGCGGCGCTCGATGCAGGCGAGGCCGATTTCGTGGTGATCGGGGCAGGCGCGGCGGGCTGCGTCCTGGCCAACCGCCTGACCGCGTCCGGCCGGCACAGCGTCCGGCTGCTGGAAGCCGGAGGTCCGGACCGCCATCCCTGGATCAAGGTGCCGGCCGGGTTCAGCCGCACCATCCACAACAAGAGCCTGAACTGGGGTTATGTCACGGCCGCCTCGGCGGGCACGGCGGAACGTGCCATCCCCTTCCCGCGCGGCCGCGTGGTCGGCGGCTCCAGCTCGATCAACGGGCATCTCTATGTGCGCGGGCAGGCGGCGGATTACGACCTCTGGGCCCAGCGTGGCTGCCGCGGCTGGTCCTGGGAGGAGGTGCTGCCGTATTTCCGGCGGGCCGAGACGCGGCCGGGCGGTGACCCCGCCCTGCGCGGGCACGACGGACCGCTTAGCGTCACCGACCAAGCTGATCCGCACCCGCTGACGACAGCCTTCCTGGAGGCGGCCACGCGGCTCGGGCTGCCGCGCAATCCGGATTACAACAGCGGCAACCAGGAGGGCTGCTTCCTCTACCAGCAGTTGCTGCGTGGCGGCCGGCGCTGGAGCGCGGCGGATGCCTACCTGCGTCCCGCGCTGCGCCGCCCGGAATTGCAGATGACCACGCGTGCCCTCGTCGAGGGCATCGCCTTCGAGGGACGTCGCGCCACCGGCGTCTTCTACCGGCGCGGCGACACGCGCTTCCTGGTGCGGGCACGGCGGCAGGTCGTGCTGGCAGCCGGCGCAATCAACTCGCCGCATCTTCTGCAGCTCTCCGGCATCGGCGATCCGGATTGGCTCATGCCACTCGGCATCCCAGTGCGCCAAGCCATGCCGGAGGTGGGGCGCAACCTGCGCGACCACTACGCAGCCCGCATTGCCGTGCGGCTGCGTGGCGCGGCGAGCCTTAATGAACGCGCCCATGGCCTGCGGCTGATGCGGGAGGTGCTGCGCTACGCCATCAGCCGTCGCGGCATCCTGGCCACCAGCCCCGCCCATGGCGGCGCATTCCTACGGACGCGCCCGGAGTTGGCCTATCCCGACCTGCAGCTGCTGTTTGCCCCGGCCAGCTACTCCACCCTCCGCTTCGGCGCTGGCCTGCTGGAGCGGGAGCCGGGCATGACTTGCGGCGCCGCACAACTCCGGCCGGAAAGCCACGGTCATGTGCGCGCCCTCAGCACCGACCCTGCTGCCCTGCCGGAGATCCAGCCAAATTACCTGGCCGACCCCATGGACCAAGCGACGCTGCTGGCCGGCTTGCGCTTCGTCCGCACCCTGTTCCGCACCGAGCCCCTGGCGGCGGTGGTCGACCACGAGACCTTTCCGGGCGCCAGCATGCCCGACGAGGCGCTGCTCGATCATGCGCGGCGGACCGGCGCCACCGTGTACCACCCCGTCGGAACCTGCCGCATGGGGTCCGACCCGGGCGCGGTGGTTGATCCATCGCTACGGGTGCCCGGATTTGAAGGGCTGCGGATCTGCGACGCCTCGGTGATGCCGACCATGGTGTCGGGCAACACCTACGCGGCGACGGTGATGATCGCCGAGAAGGCATCCGACATCTTGTTGGCGGGGACATGATGATGCCGCACGGTGCACAGGACGGACCGCGCCGATGGCCCGAGGCGCTGCCCGGTCTCAGCCTGTCGCGCCAGGATGCGGTGGTGCTGCTGCGCATCAATGCGCCGCCGCTGAATCTTTTGACGCAGGTGATCCGCCGCTCCCTCGGCGATGCCTTTCTGGCAGCGGCCGCGGATGACAGCGTGCGCTGCGTCGTCTTCCTGCCGGGCCCCGCACATCTTTGCGCCGGCGCCGATCTGAGCGAGTTCCCCGCCCGCCGCGATCCCGCCGTCGCGGCGGCCCATGCGGACAACGCCCAGCGCATGATCCTCGCCCTGGTTCGATGCCCGAAGCCGGTCCTGGTCGCAGCGGAGGGTGCCTGCCTGGGCGGCGGCTATGAGTTAGCGCTGGGCTGCGATCTCATCATCGCTGCGCGGAATGCGCGGGTCGGCCTGCCGGAGGTTCATCGCGGTGTCTGGCCGGGTACGGGGGGGCTGCCGCTGCTGGCGCGGCGGGTCGGCCCGGCGCGGGCCAAGGGGTTGGCCTGGGCCGGTGAGGTTCTGGAGGCGGAGCCGGCGTACCGGCAGGGGCTGGTGGACCAGCTGGTGGAGGCGGGCCAGGCGGAGACCGCGGCGGTGGAGCAGGCGGCACGCCTGGCCCATGCGCCGGCCGGCAGCGTGCGCGATATCAAATCCATGATCGACCATGCGTTCATTGCAGCTTTCCGCGCGCACCTCGCAGTCGAGCACGCTGCCTATGTCGAGGTCTTCGGCCGAGCCGACGCCACGGAGGGCTTCACCGCCTTCCGTGAGAAGCGGCCGCCGCGCTGGCTGCATCGCTGAACAACAACAAGGCACGGAGAGGGAAACGCGGAGATGAATCTATCGACCCGACGGGCCGGCTCAGGTCCTGCCGTGCTGGGCGCCTGCGTTCTCTACGGTGTCATGCAGCAGCCCGACGTGCCAGGACAGGATGTTGGCCCCGAGGTCCCCCGGCTGGTAATCGGTGACGGGTTTCTGGATCTGCCTAACAGGGGGAGGAAGCGGATGGACATCGCCTGGAGGCGGCAGTGCCCGCGGTGCGTGGCGCAGTGAGCGGCCAGCCCGATTTCCCGCCAAAGCCTCGCAGTGCAGCCGGCGTCTTCATAAAGATCGCCAGCCCGCATCGAGGCGAGCCGTAATGGCCGGCGAAGCGGACGGCGGCAGCAGGCCGCGCCTGGGCTTCATCGGCATTGGCCTGATGGGCACCGCGATGAGCTTGCGGCTGCTGGAGCGCGGCTGGTCGCTGAAGGTATGGAATCGCGAACGCCCGAATTTGGATCCGGTGCTGGCGGCTGGGGCTAAGGAGGCCGGCAGCCCGCGCGAGGTCGTCGAAGCCAGCGACATCGTCCTGCTCTGCGTGCTGGACACCCTAGCCGTGGAGACCTGTGTGTGGGGCGAGAACGGCGTCGCCGCGGCGGCCGGCGGTGCGCGATTGCTGGTTGACTTCTCGACGATCGACGCCGACGCAACCCGGGACTTCTCCGCCCGGTTACGGGGGAAGGCCGGGATGGGCTGGATCGACGCGCCAGTCTCCGGCGGCCCGGCAGCCGCACGCAGCGGCGCGCTGACCGTCATGGCCGGCGGAGAGGAGGAGGATTTACGGACCGCCGCAACCGTGCTCGCCGACCTCGCCGTCAATGTCACCCGCATGGGGCCGGTCGGCGCCGGGCAGGTGACGAAGGTCATAAACCAGGCGATCGTCGGCTCCGGCTTCGTGGTGATGGCTGAAGCATTGCACCTGGCCGAGGCGGCGGGCATCGATGCGGCAGCACTGCCCGCCTGCCTCGCCGGCGGCTTCGCCGACAGCGCCCTCCTGCAGCGCGTCTACCCGCTGATGCAGCGGCGCGCCTTCGATCCGCCGCTCGGATATTCGCGCCAACTCCTAAAGGACATGAGGGCGGTCCAGAGCTTCGCCCACGGGCTTGGGCTCGAACTGCCCATGGCCGAGACGGCGACCGAGCGCTTCTCCACCTATGTCGCCCAGGGCAACGGGCTGGCTGACAGCATTTCAATCATCCGCCTCTATGAAAGCGACCGCGAGGGCCGCCCCCGGAGCGAGGCACTGCCCATCATCGACGCGCACCAACATCTTTGGAATCTCGACGAAAACTATTACCCCTGGCTGTGCGATGCCGAGGCCGTCTCCTTCCGCTACGGCAACTACGGAGCCTTGCGCCGTAACTATCTTCCAAAGAATTACCGTGCGGACACGGCCCGGCACCGGATCGTCGGCACCGTGCATATCGAGGCGGAGTTCGATCCCTCGCGGCCCGTGGCAGAAACCGAATGGCTCGAATGCCTTGCCGCAAGCGAGGGATTGCCGACCGTCTGCGTCGCGCAGGCACATCTCGACGATCCGGAGGTGGAGACCGTTGTGGTGGCACAGGTTGCGCACTCCATGGTGCGTGGCATCCGCCACAAACCCCGCTCGGCAGCACGCCCGGAAGATGCAGCGCGTGGTGCCCCCGGCTCCATGGACGACCCGGCTTGGCGGCGCGGCTATGCGCTGCTCGCCCGTCACCGCCTCAGCTTCGATCTGCAGACACCCTGGTGGCACCTGGACGCCGCCTATGACCTGGCGCGGGATTTCCCCGAGACGCAGATCATCGTGAACCACACTGCCCTGCCGGCCGACCGCAGCGTCGAGGGACTGCGGGCTTGGCGCGCGGCACTGGCCGGTTTGGCGCGGGCACCGAATGTTGCCTTGAAGATCTCTGGACTTGGCGTCCCTGGCGAGCCCTGGCGCGCTGCCTCAAATGTGCCGATCATCCGTGACGCCGTCACGATTTTCGGCGCCGAACGGTGCCTGTTCGCCAGCAACTACCCGGTGGACAGCCTGGTCGGCAGCTTCGACGCGATCATAGATGGCTTCCTGCAGGCCATCTATGATCGACCGGAAGCAGAGCAGCGGCAGTTACTGCACGACAACGCGGTGCGACTCTATCGTATGTAAAACGCCCCGTCGGGAGGATAACGGAATGACAATCACTCGTAGAAAGCTCGGGCATCTCGCACTGGCCACGTCCGCCATTGCCGCTCCGGCGATCCGGACGCGCCCCGCCCAGGCGGCCGAGTTCAATTTCAAGTTCGCCACCAACCAGCCACTGACCCATCCCTCGAACACGCGAGCGCAGGAAGCGATTGGCCGGATCAAGGAACGGTCGGGCGGGCGGCTGAACATCCAGCTCTTCCCTAACAACCAACTCGGCGGGGACACCGAGATGCTGAGCCAGCTGCGCGCCGGCGGCATCCAGTTCTTCCTGCTCTCGGGCCTGGTGGTCCAGACCATCGTGCCGGCGGCCGGGGCGAATGGCATCGGCTTTGCCTTCAGCGACTATGACACGGTCTGGAAGGCGATGGACGGCGATTTCGGCGCTTACCTGCGCCAAAAGATGGACGGCGCCGGGCTCCACGTCTTCCCGAAGATCTGGGACAACGGCTTCCGGGAGATCACCTCCTCCTCGCGGCAGATTAAGTCGCCCGAGGACCTGCGGGGCTTCAAGATCCGTATCCCCGTCATGCCGCTGTCAACCTCTCTCTTCGAATCTTATGGCGCCGCGCCGGCCAGCATCAACATCAAGGAGGCCTATTCGGCGCTACAGACCAATCTGGTGGATGGCGAGGAGAACCCGCTGGCCATCATCTCCAACTGGAAATTCTACGAGGTGCAGAAGTATTGCAGCCTGACAGACCATATGTGGGATGGCTTCTGGCTGCTTTCCAACAAGCGCGCCTGGCAGCGGCTGCCGGCGGACCTGCAAAAGATCGTCTCGGACAACATGGACACCTCCGCGCAGCACCAGCGCACCGATATTCGTGATCTGAACAATCGGCTGCAATCAGAGCTGGAGAAGCAGGGGATGATCTTCAATCAGCCGGATAAGGCCGCATTCCGTGAGGTCCTGCGCAAGGCAGGCTTCTACGCCAAGTGGCGGGAGAGCTTCGGCCCCGAATGCTGGTCGCTGCTCGAGAAGTACACCGGCCCCCTCGCCTGAACGGAGCCGGCCCGCTGCCGAATCGGAAGAAACTGGAGTTCGCAGCATGAGCATCATCTCCCAGCCGGTCGAGGCCACGGAGCTTCCGCGCGGCACGCTGCTCGGCGTGACCGAGTCCGCTCTCACCGTGTTCACGGAAGGGGCTGCGGCCCTGCTGATGGTCGTGGAACTGGTGGTGCTCGGTGCGGGCGTCGCTGCGCGCTACTTGTTCGGCCATCCACTGGTCTGGTCGGACGAGCTGGCCTCGGTCCTGTTCCTCTGGCTCGCCATGTTCGGCTCGGTTATCGCGCTGCGCCGCAGCGAGCACATGCGGCTGACCATGCTGGTCAGCAACTTGCCCGCCCCCTGGCGGGGGCGGGTCGAGGCGCTGGGCGCGGCCATTACGGTGGCCTGCCTCATCGCCCTGCTCGCCCCCACCGTCGAATACGTCGATCTTGAGCGGGACGTTGTCACTCCAGCGCTGCAGATGAACAACGGGCTTCGCGTGGCCGCCATCTTGGTCGGCGGCGTATTGATGCTGGCCGAGTCGTTACTGCGGCTATTCCGGCACTCCCGCAGGGCCGACGCGCTGGGTGCTTCCGCCGTCGTCGGTGCTTTCTGCCTCGGGCTGTGGTTCGCCGCACCGCTGCTGGTGCCTCTTCAAAACATGAATCTGCTGCTGTTCTTCGTCGTCGGTGTCGGATTGTGTGTGCTGATCGGCACGCCGATCGCCTTCGCCTTCGGTGCTGCCACCATCGCCTATATCGCGGTAACCACCGACATGCCACTGAGCATTTTGGTGGGCCGGGTCGATGCCGGAATGTCGGAGCTGATCCTGCTGGCGGTACCGATGTTCATCTTCCTTGGCATGCTAATCGAGATCACAGGGCTGGCGCGGGCGCTTGTCAACTTCATGATCGCTCTACTCGGCCATGTGCGGGGCGGGCTGAGTTATGTGCTGCTGGCCGCGATGTATCTCGTCTCGGGCATCTCCGGCGCCAAGGCGGCGGACATGGCGGCGATCGTACCGGCGCTCTTCCCCGGCATGAAGGCGCGCGGCGCGCATCCGGGCGAGCTCGTGGCGCAGCTCGGGGCCTCCGGCGCAATGTCGGAGACGATCCCACCTAGCCTTGTCCTGATCACCATCGGCTCCGTCACCGGTGTGTCCATCGCCGGTTTGTTTACCGGTGGCATGTTGCCGGCCCTGGTTTGCGCGCTGGCGCTGGTTATCATGTGCCGGATCCGCTCGCGGCACGCGGGCGACTCCGTTACGAAGCGCGCGAGCTACCAGACCATGCTGCGCACCGGCCTCATCGCGCTGCCGGCCCTCGTCCTGCCCTTCTTGATTCGTGCAGCGGTGGTGGAGGGCGTTGCAACGGCCACGGAGGTTTCCACTGTCGGCGTGGTCTACACCATTCTGGCCGGGCTGCTGATTTACCGCCAGTTCGACGTTCGGCGGATCTATCCGATGCTGGTGGACACGGCGGCCTTGTCCGGCGCGATCCTGCTAATCATCGGCATGGCGACGGCGATGGGCTGGGCACTGACGCAGTCCGGCTTCAGCCAGCAACTCGTCTCAATGATGATCGCCATGCCGGGCGGAAAGATCGGCTTCTTCGCCGTTTCGATCCTGGCTTTCGCCGTGCTCGGCTCCTTGCTGGAGGGAATACCGGCGATCGTCCTGTTTGGCCCACTGCTGTTCCCGGCCGCCCGGGCGCTGGGCGTGAACGAGATCCATTACGCCATCACCGTGGTGCTGGCGATGGGGCTCGGCCTGTTCGCCCCCCCCTTCGGTCTGGGCTTCTACTTCTCCTGCGCCATCGGTGGCGCCGCACCCGACCAGGCCATGACGCGGATCTGGCCCTATCTCGGCATCCTTCTTCTGGCGGTCGTCGTGGTCGCGGCGGTTCCGTGGCTCTCGATCGGGCTGCTGTGAGAGAGCCGTGTCGGGCGGGCGCCCGGGGGCGCCCGCAGCGTAGCTGGATCTCAGCACAAGGGACGTCAGACGGCTCCGATTCTCCTATAATGGTCAAGGGCACGTTGGCGCTGAGTGTTGGGCGTTTGCCGGGCGGCAGAGATAGCCAAAGATATCGCGGACGACGAAGCGCTTGAGGCATCGGATAATCTCGAGCTTGCTCTTCCCCTCGGCGGTGCGTCGCCTGACGTAGTCAAGGTTCGGCTGGTGAGCGCGCATGCGCACGATGACCACGCGGTAGGGGGCGGCGTTTGTCGTCGAGCGAGACGGCCGGCCGTCCCTCCGGGCAGTCGTGCCGGTCGAATTGCTGCACCCGGGCAAGGTGCAGCACCGCGTAGAGCAGCATGGAGGCGTGGCCGACCGAGAGAACGAAGCGGTCCCGGTTCGGCCAGATCGGCAAGGCGGGGTCGTAGCGGAGCCACTCGTTCCACGGCGTGTAGGCGACAGGCGCCAGTCCCATCGGCGTGCCGGGATGGCCCGATTTCGCCTGCTGCACCGCGTCCATCGCCAGCGTTCGGATCGTGTTGATGCAGAGCTGGTCAAGATCCGGCTCCGCCCCGTGCGATGCTTCCTGCGCCATGTCGTATTCCCTTCGCGGCGTTCCGCCGCCGTGCACGCCGGCGGTGCTTGTCTTGCACGCAATCCGCAGGGATCTGTCAGCGCTCGCGCCAGAGCTGCCGTCACCCGCCGGCTGATGCTATCAGCCTATGCCGCCTCAAGGAGGGCAAGCACGGTTGCTGCACGACGGAAATGAAGCATGCGACGGCGGCTTGCG
>NZ_JBNBZS010000104.1:0-15444 GCF_049629625.1 Roseomonas chloroacetimidivorans
GACAGGCCGGACATAAGGGCGCACCTGACCGGATCTTTCACCAACACGAGCCTTTCGGCAGCACTTGCGAGGAACAGGTCTTGTATGGCGAAACATGTTCGCGCGCCGGTCGGCGTGTGACCAGGACAGCGACAGCACCTTGCCCTGCAACATCCCGGATCATAATGCCGCAGAGAGCAGATGCTCGTTGCCAGGCCTGGGCCGTCCACATAAGGAGCCGGGGCCAGTGGTGCTGGTGTGTAGAGCGGTGCTTAGAAGATGAAGTCGGAGGCGGCCATGGCGTGGTGGCCGGATAGCTCGATCTGGAAGTCGGCCTTGCCGTCGCCGGTCAGATCGGCCTCGACCAGCGTGTTGGCGCCGGACTGGATTACATGCAGTTCGCCGGCCTGCCTGGTGAAGGCATGGTCGCCGATGAAGGAGAAGGCATCGTCGCCGCTGGTATTCGGCATGGCGTCGATCAGGGAGAGGTCGATCACGTCGCCATGGCCGAAGTCGAGGATGACGTCGTGTCCGCTTCCCACTTTGGAGTCGAGGAGCTGGGAGAAGACGAAGCTGTCGTTCCCCGAACCGCCCGACAGGGTGTCGCTGTCCAGCCCGCCGATCAGGTGATCGTCGCCGGAGCTGCCGGTGAGCGTGTCCCTGCCCGCGCTGCCGGCCAGGATGTCGTCTCCCGAGCCGCCGCTGAGCGTGTCGTTGCCTGCCCCGCCATCGAGGTTGTCGTTGTCCGCGCCGCCGGAGAGGCTGTCATTGCCGTCTCCGCCGATCAGAGTGTCGTTGCCGTTGCCGCCCAGGAGCGTGTCGGCGCTGGCCCCGCCATCCAGCCGGTCGTCCCCGGCCCCGCCGTCGAGCGTGTCGTTGGCGTTGCCGCCCTCGAGGAAGTCATTGCCGTTGCCGCCGTCGAGGCTGTCATTACCGCTGCCGCCGATCAGGTGGTCGTCGCCGTTGCCGCCCAGGATGGTGTCATTGCCGGAGGCGCCGTCGATGGTGTCAGCACCGGTCGTGCCCTTCAGGTGATCCGCCGCGCCGGTTCCGGTGATCGAGGTGATGCTGTCAGCCGGAGCCGAGCTGGAGGGGGGCGCCGTCTCGATCGGGGCGGGCAAGGCGGTGGATTCATCGCTGCCTCGAGCAGTCGTGTCCGGAGCGGCGATCTCGGGAGCGGTGACCTCCGGAGCAGTGACCTGCGGTGCGGTGCTGTCCTGCGGGGCCGTGCTCGAGTTGGCGGGGACCGAAGCGCTATCGCCGGAGACATCCTCCGCCAGGTTGAGTTTGCCCACGCCGGCATTGGCCGTGACATAGGCCTTCACGGTCGAGGTAGCGTCGAGAGTGTAGGCGTAGGGCACCGTGTAGTCGGTCGTGGACTTGCCGTCGGCCGCATTGGCCTCGCCCTTGTCCATCTTGCTCCATTCGACGTTGTCGAACTCGTTGCCGCTGAGGTTCCAGTAGCCGATCTCGGGGCTGTCGACGCTCACGATCGGGTCGCGCACATTCTCGAAGACGTTGTTCTCGACCTGCCCCTCAGCGCCCATGCGCAGGTTCACGGCCGATTCCGACACATCCTTGTAGTAGTTGTCATAGACATGCACCTCGCCGTCGCGGACCAGCGGGGCGCGGGAACCGATGTTCTCGAACAGGTTGTGGTCAAAGGTGGTGTAGCGGGCGCCGGCATCGCCGTCGGTATAGCCGTTCAGCGAGACCTTATGGTGATCGTGGAAGTAGTTGTTGGAGACGGTGACGTATTCCACGCCCTTTTTCATGTCGACCAGGCCGTCGTAGTAGTCCTTGCCCATGTCCGTGCTGTCGTAGAACTCGTTGTGGTCGATCCAGATGTTGTGGGAGCCACCCTCGATGCCGAGCGCGTCGCCCTCCCCGCCATGAACGTCGTGGATCACCAGGTTCTGGAAGATCAGGTTGGAGGAGGCGCCCTTTACCTGGAAGCCGATACCGTCGAGTTCGCCACCATCCCCGGCACCGATGATCGAGAGATTATGGACGTCATTGAGCACCAGCTTGTCAGCGCCCGTATTGGCGGCGGTGATCTCGCCCTGGACGATGATGGTCAGGGGCGCGTCCGCGGCCTGCTTGACGGCGGCCAGCAGTTCCTTTCCGGTCGTGACAGTTACTGTTGCGCCACCGGCTCCGCCCGTGGTCCCGCCGTTCATCGCTGCGAAGCCGTGAACCTGATCAGACATGATCAATCCGTTTCCAGTGCTCGCGGCGAGGCCGCAGTTGTTGAGGGCCGCGGGATGGGGATCCCGCAGTCGAAGAGGCTCGTGACCAGAGTCTTGGTCAGGTCTTTGACTTGAAGTCCGGTGTTTTGTTCTGTCGGTTCGGTGTTGGTCCGGCTGGACAACTTGAGGAGGTCCGATCCCCTCGTCTGAGACGGTAGGTATCAGCCGGTCGGGCCATCCGCAATGGCATTATCACATTTGCGTGATTAACCACGCTGATTGCAGTTTTTCTGAGCTGCGCAACCGTAAGTTTTAGGAATTGTTACGTAAATCCGTGTAAATGTGATTGCCTACGGCCTCGTGTCGCGTCTTTGTGATGACGAGGCACAGGCGGGTTTCCGGTGGGCTCCGTCGAGAGATGTCGTGAGGAGCTGGTGCGTTGTCAGGCTCGCAGGCGCAGCTGGGCCGAGGGAGCCTGGCTCTCCCCACCTTCCGCGAGGCTTCCGCTATTCGGCCGAGAAATCCGATACGCCCTATGGCTGTGTCCCTGCTTCAGCCTGGGCCTGCATGATGCTGAACCACCATTCCGGTCTCATCGACCGTTCGCCAGGTCCAGGGCGTTGTGCCGCCGACCTTGAGCGTGACCTCATCGAGGTGCCCCTTGTCACGGCCTGCGGTCGTCGTCGGCGGATCTGGCAGGCGAAGGTGTGGCCGAACTTGCGGCTCCATCCTCTCGTGGCTGACCGCGATGCCAGGCAAGGCCGGCATCTCCTCCAGCATGCGCAGGTTCAGCGGGAAGCGGAGGTCGACCACACCGCGCGGCCGATGTTCTCGGCCGGGAAACAAAAGCCGGCGGAGCTGGAGCAACGCTGGTCCGGGTATCAGCTGGCCAGCCACTAAGCGCTTTGTGCCCGCGGCCGGACAAGGCCTCGTCGCGGACCGCAGAGAGGCTGTGGCAGCCAATCTCCCCTGATCGGCCCAAGTCAGCGCACGATCGTAAGCGCCTTGCGTCGGCTCAGAAACTCGAACCCGATCTCATGGTCCCGCTGCCAGCAGCGCTGCGCCACACGGACCTGCCCTTTTGGAAGCCGCAGGATCACCCGCTCCGGGACATCTGAGGAGGTAAAAAGACGTACCCCAGCGCCAGTTAGCGAAAGATTCGTGAGCGCGCAGTCCAGGGACCTGTCACCAAAGACAATTTGCGTCGCTTTGAGCATGTTGAGTCGAGCTGCGCGTCGCCGTTCCATGTCAGCCTTCCCTCTCAAGACTGCACGGAGTGCAACAACCTTCAGTTGTATGTCCAGCAGAAAGACTGCTCTGAGGGAAGGCTGTTTACGCCTACGGCCCCGGCCAGGATCGGCGGTTACCGCAAGCCCCTACTGGCCGGGCAGGAAGAGTTCCTCCGCGAGCTGACGGCCAGCCGCAAGGGGACCACCCTGGCGGAGATCCGGGCGGCCCTGATCGAGCGCGGCGTGGCGCCGGTATCGCTGATGACGATCTGGAGCATGCTGAAGCGGATCGACCAGTCACACAAAAAAACTAGGTTGGCAAAGCTAGCTGTCTGATGACCTGATCCCTGCTGCGGCGCGAGCAGCTAAGAGGATGGACGATGGGCAGGCTGTTGGCTCGGGGGCGGCCCGAGCGCGAGCGTGTTCTGGTTCCGGCACGGCGGCTGTGCCCGGCCTGCGGGGGCACGATGCGCATCCGCTACGAGAACCGCCGCACCCTGGCAACTCTGAGCGGCGCGGTGCGACTGCGGCTGAAGATCCGGCGCTACGAGGTGGTGGGCTGCGTCCGTCACCACCGTCCGTATCGGCCGGAGGCGGAGGGGGTACTTGCCCTGCCGCAGCATGAGTTTGGCCTGGATTTGGTGGCGCTGGTGGGCCTGCTGCGGCACCGGGACCATCGCTCCGTGCCGGAGATCCACGCTGTGCTGCGCGGCGGCGGGGTGGAGATTGCCGAGCGCAGCGTGACCAATCTGCTGGACCGCTACGACGAGTTGCTGGCCACTGCCCTGACCGATGCCTCGCGGCTGCGGCTGCGGCGCGTGCTGGGCGAGCAGGGCCGGGCCATCCTGGCGCTGGACGGCCTGCAGCCCGACGTGGGGCATGAGGTGCTGTGGGTGGTGCGCGAATGCCTATCGGGCGAGGTGGTGCTGGCGCGCAGCCTGCTGTCGGGCACGGCCGAGGACCTGGCCCCCCGGCTGCGGGAGGCGGCAGACGCGATCGGAGTGCCGGTGGAGGGGGTGATCAGCGACGGGCAGACCTCGATCCGCCGCGCGGTCGCCCAGGCGCTGCCCGGAGTGCCGCACCAACTCTGCCAGTTCCACTTCCTGCGCGAAGCGGCGAACCCGGTCTACGAGGCGGATCGGCACGCCAAGAAGGAACTCAAGAAGCAGGTCCGCGGCGTCCGCCCGATCGAGCGCGCGGTGGAAGGGCGCAACGATGCCGGTTCGGAGGTGGTGCGCGGCTACTGTGCCGCGGTGCGCAGCGCCATCACCGATGACGGGCGCACCCCGCTCGCGGCCCCCGGCCTGAAGCTGAAGGGGCGCCTGGAGGCAGTGGCGGGCAGCCTGGATCGGGTGCTGGAAAAGGGGGCGAGGTCATCCCGGCGCCGCTCGCGCGACTGCGCCGACTGATTGGCCGCGGCTTGGAGGGCACGGCCTCGCTCTGGCCCGACATCGAGCGTGCATACAGCTGGGTGCATGCGGCCGCTCGGGTGCTGGGCAACGCTGCGGGCGAGGGCGAGGCGCGCGTGCGGCGCCGGTTCGACGGGCTGGTGGCCGCCATCGGCCGGCATCGCCACCACGCCGGCAGCCTGGCCCCCGCGATCGAGCATTTCGTCAAGGTCTTCCGCAGCTATCGCCCCGGCTTGTTCCACTGCTGCGCCGTGCCGGGCCTGCCGCGAACCAACAACGATCTCGAGCAGATCTTCGGTTCCCAGCGCTACCACGAGCGGCGGGCCAAAGGGCGCAAGGCAGCCTCGCCAGCGGCCGTGCTGCGCGGCGAGGTGCGCCTGATCGCTGCCTCCGCGACCCGGCTGTGCCCGCCTGCCGCCCGGGACCTGGGATGCGTCAACCGGCAGCAATGGGGCGAACTCCGCCGGCGGCTGGACCGACGGCGTCAGGCGCGGACCCTGCGCACCCGGTTCCGTCGTGATCCCGACGCTTATCTCGCTGCCCTCGAACTCCGAGTTCGCCAGCTAGCTTTGCCAACCTAGGAAAAAAGACGGCAGCCGAAGCCGCCGCCGAGTTTAGGGAGGAAACGTCCAAGATGCAGCAACCCGGCAACTCCGGGTTGCTGCGTTGGACACTGTTGGCAGTTCGTCTCCCTCACGCAATACAATTGTGCGGCGCACAATGGCGGTCGTGCATCTCTGATCGGTGCCGGACCGAGTTGCCACCCAGAAGCCGCCGCCCGTCGTTCCATCCACCCCCGCAGGTAGGTGGTCGAGGTTAGGGCTTGTCCACCACCACCTCGACGCTGGGAGGCACAAGGGGATTACACTGGTCGGCGTTCTGGACCTCGTCTTCGTGAACTTTGATGCCTACAAGGAGACCAAGGCCTAAGGCGGCTTGAATGGCCTCGTTCAGCGCACGAGCAGCCTGCTGCACGGTCTCGACCGCCTGCATGTCGCGACTGGCCTTGTGGGCGATCTTCATAGCGCGTCTCCTTCAATCTATCCCGTCAGGACTGGGCGAGAAGTCACTTCGCCCCTCGCCCAGAGCGTGCTCACCGGTCTAGCCAGGCGCGCACTGCCTCATTCAGGCGGCTTTGCCACCCCGGCCCCGATGCCCGCAGACGGTCCAGCAGGTCCGCATCCAGGCGGACGGAGACGAGCTTCTTCGGCGCCGCAGAAGGCGGCCGGCCGCGCCGGATCATCGTATCCCCGTGCCGGATCTCTGCGCGCTCGAAGAACTCGCGCGTCAGGGGCGGCGCGTCGTCGGGGTCAACCCAGCCAGTTTCGTTCCTCGTCGGCATGTCCATACCTCATGGAGATGATGCGGCGGGCCGTGCCGCGCGGGGTCCACACCAGCACCACAAAGCGACCGCGCAGGTAGCCTGCGGTGATGAAGCGGGGCTCACCGTATTCGTGCCGCTCGTCCGGCGCCGTAGCGGTGATGCCCCTGAACACCTCGGCCGCATCGCTGAAGTCGAGACCACGCTCCTGGAGCGTCCTGTCTCGCTTCGCGGGGTCGAAGGTGATCTCCATAGGATTTTGTAGCTACAGCAAGTAGACCTGTCAATCTCGTAGCTACGAAAATGGCGAGATAACGCCATTAGATCGAGCAGCCTCTTCCCACTCGATAATGGTAAGCGAGGACTACAGACCCTTGCCGGGCGCGGCTGACGATCAGCCCGTTTTCGCCTTGGCCCAGTGCCAGGGCATGAGCTGATCGATGCGGCTGTTGGGCCAGCCCTCGACGAGGCGGGTCAGCAGGTCGATGAGATAGCGCTGCGGGTCGACGCCCTTCAGCTTGCACGTTTCCACGAGGGAGGCGAGGTCGGCCCAGCGGCGCCCTCCGTCATCCACCGCCGCACCACTGTGGTGCATGGATCGAAGGTGCGATCGTATGACGCCCTACCTCATCCAGGCTCATGCAATGCGGAGGTACTCTGCGCGTCCCAGGTCCAACACCCGGTTCAGGCCACTCGTGGCGATGACCACCTCGGTGGTATGACGGGCACTGTCACGTTCTCCGGCCCTGGTCGGAGTGAGATGGCTGGGCCACGCTGGCGGGATGCCGTCCGTGCTGCTGATGAACGAGGCCTTCGGCGCGCTGGACGTCCAGACCCGAGAGGTGCTCCAGGAGAAGTTGCTGAGCTCTGGGAGCAGCACCGCAGATCGTGGTTTTCGCCATACACAGCATTTCCGGGAGCATCTTCCTGGCCTATCGGATCGTGGTGATTGCGACGCGGCCCAGCTCGATCACGGAGGTCATTGGCCTCGACCTGCCTCGTCCGCGCCACCGTAGCAACCCGGCCTTCACGGCGCTGAAGCGCTATATGAAGCAGATGGTCCGCGCCGAGGTGCAGAAGCTCGACGTGCTCTGACCGCTGCGGACGCGATCAGGCATGGCATCGCAAGCTATCTTGTCCGCCACTGCTGGCACGTGTCTTGCTCAACGTTCTCTACGTGTTTTCGGCCCCTCGGTCCGATCCCCCTCTCGCGGAAGGCTCCGGACGATGCAGATCGGTGTTCCGCCGCCCCGTGGGCGGGACCGCAGCCCCATGCCGGTCCGTTCGAACCGAGCTGCGCTGGTCCGTTTCCGGGTGCCCCTCATGGTTAGGTGCAAGGTCGTGGCACCAGTCCACCGCCGGAGACACCCGGCGGGCTTAGCTGGCCACGAGGCCTTCGCCGCGCCGAGCCACGTTCAGGGCACTCGAACTTCCCGTTCCCGCACAGGAGTTGACCCTTGCCCGACCTTACGACCCCGCCCGAGACCTATCTGGCCTTCATGACCGTATCGGAGGCATCGACGCTCATTGCCCAACGCAAGCTGTCGCCGATCGAGCTGACGAAGGCTCTGATCGCCCGGGCCGAGGCACTCGACGCGCAACTCAACGCCTATCTTCGCCCGGCCTTCGGCCTGGCGATGGAGCAGGCGAAGGCCGCCGAGGACGAGATCATGCAGGGCGGGCCGAAGGGGCCGCTGCACGGCATCCCTTTCGGCGTGAAGGACGTCTTCGCCGCCGCCGGCATGCCCACCACCGGCCAGTCCCGCATCTATGCGGACAGTATGGCGGCCGAGGACGCGACATCGGTCGCCAGGCTGCGGCAGGGTGGCGCGGTGCTGCTGGGCAAGCTCTCCACGCATGAGGGGGCACATGGCGGGCCCTCTTTCGACCTGGCCTGGCCACCGGCCCGCAATCCGTGGAACCGGGATCATTTCACCGGTGGGTCCTCGTCCGGCTCCGGTGCCGCGGTGGCGGCGGGCTTCATGCCGGCGGCCTTCGGCACGGACACGGGCGGCTCCATCCGGAACCCGGCGGCGCTTTGCGGGCTGGTCGGGCTGAAGCCCACCTATGGGCTGGTCAGCCGCAGCGGCGTGATGCCCAACTCCTACAGCTACGATCACGCGGGGCCGCTGACCTGGACGGTGCGGGATTGCGCCATGATCCTTCAAGGCATGGCAGGCTACGACCCGCGCGACCCCGGCAGCACCGACCGCTCCGTGCCCGATTACACGGCGGCCTTGAACGGCGACGTCAAGGGCCTGCGCATCGGTGTCCTCCGGCATTTCTACGAGGAGGATGCCAAGACCCCGCCGGCCGTGAAGCCCGCGCTGGAAGCGGCCTATGACACGCTGCGCAAGCTTGGCGCCGTGCTGGAGGATGTCCGCATCCGCCCCGCCAGAGAATATTTCGACGTGAAGGTGGTCGTGGCAGAAAGCGAGATCTTCGCGGTGCACGAAAAGCACCTGCGTGAGCGCCCCAATGACTTCGGCGAGGACTTTCTTGCGCGCATCACTCCGGCGGTGATGATCCGCGGCACGGATTACGCGCAGGGGCAGCGTTTGCGCCGCATCATGCTTGCGGAGTTCGAGGCTGTTTACGCGAAATACGACGTGCTGATCACGGCCGGCCCGAGCCTGGCGCCGCGCCTGGACGCCTGGAAGCCCATCAGGTTCTGGCAGAGCCATTCCTCCCTTACCACCGCCTTCAATGTCTCGGGCGGCCCCGCGCTCGTGCAATGCATCGGGTTCGAGGGTGGGTTGCCGATCTCCATGCAGGTCGTCGGGCGCCCCTTCGACGAGGAGACCGTCCTGCGCGTCGCCGATGCCTATGAGCGTGCGACCCCCTGGCGCGATACCCGGCCGAAGCTGGACCCGAAGGCCTCCTTCAGCACGGCACTGCCCCCGGTGCCCGATCCGGAACCGGTCACCTTGAACCAGGCCGAGCAGGACGAGATGGTAGTACTCTGCCGCGCCGCCGGGATCACCCGGCTGAATGAGCGCAACATGCAGCACTTCTTCTCCGCCGTCCCTTATATGCGCGCGATGCTGGAGCGGATGCAGCGCCCGGACAACTTCTCCGATGAGCCGGCCAACGTGTTCCAGTTCCTCAAGGCGGGGGTGGCCTGAGCCATGGCATTCTTTCCAATCAGCCGGCGCGCCGCCCTCGGGCTGGCGGCCGCAGCCACGCTGCCCATGCCCGATGCCGAGGCCGCCGAACCACGCGGCGGCGAGTTGCGCATTGGCATGACGGCGGCCGATGTCCCCACCGCCCGTGGGGCACCCGATCAGGGTGGCGAGGGCATCCGCTGGATGGGCTTCACCATCTACGACTCCCTCGTCTACTGGAATCTGAATCAGGAGCAGACGATCCCGGACATCGTCCCGGCCCTGGCGCAGAAATTTTATCCAAACCCTGAGAACGAGAAGGAGTGGATCTTCGAGCTGCGGCGCGATGTCACCTTCCATGACGGATCGGCCTTCAACGCGGATGCCGTGATCTGGAATATCGAGAAGATCCTGAAGACGGATGCGCCCCAATACGATCCGCAGCAGCGGCTGACGCTCTCCTTCCGCATGCCCGGCGTGAAGACCTGGCGGCGCATTGATGAGTACACCGTGGGCATCGGCAGCGACACGCCGGATGCCTCGATGCTGGACCAGGTGGTGTTCCTGCACATCTCCAGCCCGGAGCAGTGGCGGAAGCTTGGCGGCTGGGCCGCTTTCAGCCAGAAGCCCAGCGGCACGGGACCCTTCAAGGTACAGGAGATCGTGCCGCGCCAGCGCGCGGTGATGGTGCCGAACGAGAAATACTGGGACGTGCAGCGGCGGCCAAAGCTGGACCGCCTCGTCCTGCTGCCGCTGCCGGATGCCAACACGCGAATGGCCGCGCTGATGTCGGGGCAGGTGAACTTCATCGAGGCGCCGCCGCCGGACGGGATCGAGCAGCTGCGTTCCAGCGGTTTCATCATCAGGACGAACCCATACCCGCATGTGTGGCCCTACATCCTGCGCGTCTCGGGCGAGAACACGCCCCTGGCCGATGTCCGCGTGCGGCGTGCCCTCAACCTGGCGATCGATCGCGACGAGGTGGTCGCGCTGCTCGGCGGCATGGCGGAGCCGGCCTATGGCATGGTGCTGAAGAGCAGCCCCTGGTTTGGCCATCCGAAATTCCAGATCCGCTATGATCCGAACGAGGCGAAGCGCCTGCTGGCCGAGGCCGGCTATGGACCGGGGAAGCCGCTGCGCCTCACTTTCATGATCTCGCCCTCTGGCTCGGGCCAGATGCAGCCTCTGCCGATGAACGAACTGGTGCAGCAGCAACTGGCCGCAGTAGGCGTCGAGTTGCGATTCAGCGTCGTCGAATGGAACGCGATGCGGGGGCAGCGCTCCAAGGGGCCGCTCGACCCCTCGGCGCGGGAGGTGCATGCGCTGAACAATAGCATGGGCACTTCAACGCCCTTTGACGCCTTCTTTCGGCACTTCAGCTGTGATGCCGCGCCGCCGGCCGGGCTGAACTGGGCAGGGGTCTGCGATGCGGAAATGCAGCCCCTGATGGAACAGGCGGCCCGGACCTTCGACGTGGCGGAGCGCGACAAGATCGTCGCGAAGATTCATGAGCGGGTGGTCGATGAGGCCTATTGGCTCTGGGTGGTGCATGACGTGAACCCGCGCGGGCTGGCGCCCGAGGTCAAGGGGTTCCAACAGGCCCGCAGCTGGTACCAGGACCTGACACAGGTCTACATCCAGAAGGGCCGCTGACCGCAGGGACGCCAACTCCGTGAGCGGAAGCTTCGAGTGGCCGGAAGCAGTGCGGATCCGTGCTGAGAGCATCAGCCAAGACCCTGGCGTCACGCTGTCGTCCTTGTGCCCGCGACGGTGTGGCGGTCACTGAAGCGATCGAGCATGGTCCTGAGCACCGGGCCATGCAGCTTCTCGGCGGCAACGGGGATCCTTCTGGGCGTAGTACCGGACCGTTCGACCGACCAGTCACAAAGGGCTGCAAGGCCTCCCCGCCGCCGTGCTCGAAGGCGCGCTCTGCGGCTGGTTTACCCCAGAGATCGAGAAGCCCGACCTGGTGTGCGGTCGAGGCCCAGTTGACCCCTGCCAACCATTGGCACGTATCGTCCATCGCTCGTCCGCATCACATGCGAGCCGCTGCGACGTCATGCCGGTCACTGTACAATCGCGTGAACCCGAACCCGCCGGAGCCCACTGCGCCTTCGAGCTATTGCGTGCAACGCAGTCACCCTGATGAATTCAACTGCTGGGTATGGGCCTTCCTGGTGTAGGGGGGATTGCGGCCGCTCGCCGGAGCGGGAGCCGCACGCCCCGGTGTCCTCCATCACCGGAATGAAGTAGCCGGTGAGACTACCCTTCGAAAAGCCGGCGAAGACTTGGGGAGAGTCGTGTCATCGGCTTCTGCGCCGGCCGCCGGAAGCTGCCGGCTGTCGCCTTGCGCAGCCGCAGGGACACCAGGGTCTCGATCTGCCGGACCGCGGCAGTCACGCCATCCAGCAGCGGGACCGTAACCTGATCGGCGACCTGCGCCGCAAGGCCGGCCAGCGGCGCCCCGCCAAGGATGCAGACATCCGCGCCGGCGGCCACGGCGCGGCCACACAGTTCGACCAAGCGGGCTGCCTTCTCCTCGGCCACGCCGGCGATCCCGGTAAAGGGCTCGTCGAGGCAGAACACGCCGGCACAGCGGTCGGCGAGACCATTGTACTCGACGCATTCCAGGTACCAGGGCTCCAGCGAGGTGGAGAAGGTCACGATCGCGAAGCGGCGGCCCAGCATGCATGCGGTCAGCATGGACGCCTCCGCCATGCCGACCACGGGGACTGTTAGCAACTCCCGTGCCGCGCCCAGCCCCGGATCGGCGAAGGCGCCGATGATCACGCCATCGGCCTCCGCCGCATGCGCCGCTAGCAGATCCAGCACCGAGGCGGCTCCCAGCACGGCCTCGGCCCGCGTGGCGATATAGGGAGATCCGGTCGCGGCCGTCACCGCGTGAATCGTGCTTTCGGGGGCAGCGGCGGCGCGGGCCACCTCAGCGATGCGATCCGTTACGGATTGGCTGGTGTTGGGATTGATGAGGAGCAATCGCATTCCCGCATCCTTCATCGCAACGTTCCGGCACCGCGATGTGTCGCAGGCGGCCGGTCTCGTGCAGGTGGTTCTGTCGGGCCGGTCTGGGGCCGGTCCGTGCGCGGAGGGTAAGGTAGGTCAGGCATCGGCGCCACGGGGCAGGCGCCGAAAGGTGAGCGGAGGCCGGCACTGGCCTCAATTTTGCTTCGATGGAACGGCGAGCCGCCCGCTAGATTCCAAGGGCCGGACGCACCGCACCGCTGTGTCCCAAGCCAGAGGGTTCTCCATGCCGTTCTGTCGCCCGACTTCACGCCGTGCCTTCCTCGCCGCCGCGCTGCTCGCCGCCCCGGCGGTACTGCCCCGCAGGGCACTCGGCCAGACGCGTAAAATCAAGATCGGTTCCGCCTTCACCACGACCACCAACGCCGCCTTCTTGCTGCCCGACATCCTGAAGGCCGATGGGGTGGAAGCGGAGGTCGTGACCTTCCCCAGCCTCGTGCAGCGCATGCAGGCCGTGGCCTCCGGCGATACCGACGTGGGCAATGGCGGCCTTTCCGCGACCATGCAGGTCTCCACGCGCGGCTTCCCCATGGCCGTGCTGGCGAATGGCTGCGATGGGGGTTGGCTGCTCGTTGCCAAGAAGGAAATCACGAGCTTTGCCGGGCTGCGCGGTAAGAAGATCGCCGTGCAGCAGGGTTCGATCGGCCTCGTCTCGCTAGCCTGGAAGCTGAAGCATGAAGGGCTCGACGGCATGACCGAGCTGGTCTTCATGGATAACGACAAGATGCCGATCCCGCTCTACCGCGGCGATGTGGACGCGATCCTGGCCTTCGAGCCCTATGCCGCCATGGCCGTGGTCAATGGCTGGGGCAACACGCTGTGGACGCCCTACGACACCCCGATGGGCAAGACCAATCTGGGCTTCGTGGCCTCGCAGAAGTTCATCGAGCGGGAGCCTGACCTCACCCGCTTGATCGTGCAGGCCCACAAGAAGGCGACACAGCGTATCATCGACGATCCCTCCATCGCGCTGCAAACAACGATGAGGCAGTTCAACATGCCGCGGCCCGTCGCGGAGAAGTCGAACGCCAACCTGTTCTTCTCCTACGAGTCCGGCGAGGCCTTCCAGACCGGCCTGCACAACCTGGCCGGCATGATGGTCGAATCCCGCCTGCTGGAGCGCGAGCCGGAGTGGAGCAGCTTCATCAACACCCGCTTTCTCTGAGGCCGTCCACTTGCAAGGACGCCTTCTCGGCCTGCTTCCTATCGCCGTTGTCCTCGCTGTCTGGCAGCTAGCAGCAATGGCGGAGCTCTACCCGACCATCCTGCTGCCGCCGCCGATCGACGTGGCCCGGGTGTTCCTCAGCGATCCCGGTGAACTGGGTACGCATGCGCTGGCCAGCATCACGCGCGTCGTCCTCGGCGTCGGGATCGCCGTGCTCTTCGCCGTGCCGCTCGGCCTCCTGATCGGGCGCTACCGCCTGCTGGACCGGCTGACCGACTGGTCGATCCAGGTGTTCCGCTCCTTTCCGCCAATCTCGCTCATCCCACTCGCCATCCTGTTCTTCGGCATCGGCGACAAGCCGGCGATCATCCTTATCTTTCTCTCCGCCTTCTGGCCGCTTCTCATCAACACGATCTTCGGCGTGCGCGGCGTCGACCAGACCCTGCTCCGCGTCGCCCGCGTCACCCGCGCCGGTGAGGGGCTGGTGCTGCGCGACGTGCTGCTGCCGAACGCGATGCCGGCGATCCTGACCGGGCTGCGCCTGGCCGTCGGCGGCGCCTGGCTCACCGTGGTGACGGCCGAGATGATCGCGGTGCGCTCCGGCCTCGGATACATGATCCTAAACGCGCAGATGACCTTCCGCTCCGACCTCATTATTGCCGGCATCGTCGTTATTGGGGCCATCGGTCTGTTGGCCGACCAGGGCATCCGCCTCCTTCGGGGCGTGCTCTGCCCATGGGAGGCCGGATTGACCGCGGACCCGGTCTGATGGCGGCCACCGGAGACGATGTGGCGAAGGCGGCCGCCGCAACGGGCCTGCGCCGCGCCTTTCTGGAGTGTATCGGCGTTGGAAAGCGCTTCTCCGGCCGGGGTGGCGAGGTGGAGGCCCTCAGCGGGATCGATCTCACCTGCGCCCCGGGCGAGTTCGTCTGCCTTCTCGGCGCCTCGGGATGCGGCAAATCGACGCTGCTGCAGATCATCGCGGGGTTGGAGAGCGTGACGACAGGCGATGTCGTGGTGAACGGCCGCGAGATCGACGGCCCCTCCCGCGACCTCGCCTTTGTCTTCCAGGACCACGGCCTGTTTCCCTGGATGACGGTTGAGCGGAACGTCGCCTTCAACCTCAAGGCCCGCGGCATCGGCCGCGCCGAACGGCGTGATACCGCCGCCCGCTTCCTCGACATGGTCGGGCTCGCGCCCTTCGCGAAGCGCTATCCGCACGAGCTCTCCGGCGGCATGAAGCAGCGCGTCGGCATCGCCCGTGCGCTGACTACCGGGCCGAAGCTGCTGCTCATGGACGAGCCATTCGGCGCGCTGGACACCCAGACTCGCGCCAATCTGCAGAGCGAGCTCTTGCGGATCTGGGCAACCACCGCCACCACCGTGCTGTTCGTCACGCACAGCATCGATGAGGCCGTCATCCTGGCCGACCGGATCGTCGTGTTCCACCCGCGTCCCGGGCGAATCCGCGCTATCGTCCCGGTGGAACTGCCGCGCCCGCGCCACGTGCATGCCCCGGCGTTCGGGGCGCTGTGCCGGGAGTTGGAGGGGCTCGTGGTGGCGTAGGTCTTGGGTCGCTCTTATTGATCCGGCTTGGGTGATCTTGAGCTACGCGGCGTAGCGGAAGGTTTTATACCCGAAGAAGCTGCGGACGCGGTGAGGCGATTTTGACAGCTTGCGCATGTGCCCAATGACTGCGCGCTTGAGCTGCTCCTTGCTGCGCGCCGGCTCCTGACGGGTGACCGCCTGCTTCAGGTCACCGTTGATCCCCTCGTCCGGATTGAGCTCGGGGCTGTAGCCGGGCAGGTAGAACACCTCGATCTCGGCTTCCCGCCCGGCCAGCCAGGCGCGGACCTTGGCCGAGCGATGGACCGGCAGGCGGTGTGAACCGCCCCGGGTTTGTCGGCAACTGTAATCAGGTTGCGGCGTCGAGACGGTAGTCTGTTTCGCTGGCGACCATTGCGTTGAGCGTGACGAGGAGCTTGCGAGCCGTGGCGGTCAGGATGGCC
>NZ_JBNBZS010000105.1:0-15347 GCF_049629625.1 Roseomonas chloroacetimidivorans
GACGCATTCATCGCCAAAACAGGCCGTCTGCAACCTTGAGTTTTAGGATAGTACACCTATACATCACGCAAAAGTGATGACCGCGCCCCCACCCCGCCCCACCCCCACCCGCTCCGCCCAGTGCCCCGCACCAGCCCCCAACCGAAAACCCCGACAGCTCGCCAGCCCACTGGCCCGAAAGGCATGGGGACCGCTCAGGGCATCCTCTGCCCACGAAGAAATGCCCGAGCCCAGGGAGCCCGCTCGGCCTCTAGCCCGGACCGCGCTCCTCGCCCGGCCGCATCCCGCACTGATCACAGCCCTCACGCACTCACGGAATCACTTCTCAAAAGCCCTTACGGGCGCAAAGTGCCATCGCGGAATCGTGATTGCCACTGCTATTCCCTCGAATCGCCGTGGCTCGCTTTGTGCGACGCACGATCCTGTCATCGGAAGGCGGCCGGATCCGGAGCACACCGTAAAGGAAAGGACGTTCGGAGCTCCGCGCCAGGCTTCGGCGACACGTCTCCCATGCCACTAGATGCAGAATTGGCTCCTCGCGTCCTTATGGCGGAGGACGAAGAACCGATCGCGATGGTGATCGAGGAAGCGCTGAGCGATGCCGGCTTCCGCGTCACCTGCGCGCCGGATGGCCTTGCCGCCCTTGAAACCTGGTCGCAGGGGCGCTTCGACATCCTTCTCACGGATGTACGCATGCCTAATCTCGACGGCGTTGGACTGGTGCGCCGCATCCGCGCATCACAGCCCGACCTGCCCATCGTTGTCCTGAGCGGCTACATGACTGAGCGCGACCGTAAGGAGCTGCTGCAGCTCGGCGTCCCGACCGACGCGATCCTCGAAAAGCCCGTCACCTTCCACCGGCTGGCCAGCGTCCTGCGCCGCGCGCTCAGGGCTTGATCGATGCGCAGGCCCGGCGCGGGCCCGCCGCTCTCACATGACCGTCACTCTGCGGCCAGAATAAGCCGCCGCTCTGCCAGCACCCGCATCACCGCGCGGACGATCCCGCGATAGCCAGTGCAGCGGCACAGATTGCCCGACAGCTCTTCCCGCACCCGCGCTTCATCGGCATCCGGCAGGCGCAGCACGATGTCGCGCGCCGTGATCAGCATTCCCGGCGTGCAATAGCCGCATTGCAGCGCGTGCTCCTCAGCAAAGGCCCGGCGCAGCGCGGCCATCACGGCATCGCCCTCAAAACCCTCGACAGTCCGCACCACCGCGCCATCACAGGCGCCGGCATGGGTGATGCAGGACCGCGCGGGGGCATTGTCCAGCTCCACCGTGCAGGCTCCGCACACGCCATGCTCGCAGCCGATATGCGTGCCGGTCAGCAGCAGCTCGCCGCGCAGCAGATCGGCCAGATGGGTGCGCGGCTCCGCCAGGATCTCGGCAGCCTCGCCATTGACGGTCAGGCGGATGGGCAAGCGGGTCATGCGGCTCCCTGCGCCATCTCGGCGGCGCGTTGCAGGGCGGTGCGCGCCAGGGCGGCCCGCCAGGGATCAAGATCAGGCAGGGCGGCGACAAGGCGCGCCGCCTCCGCCTCTGGTGCCGCGAGCAGCGCCCCGGCATCAGCAATCAGCATCGGTGGCTCGTCCAGAGCCGCCAGCACGGCCCGCGGCGCCTCTCCCGGCACGTCCAGCACACAGGCCGTGGCCTTGGAGAACTCGCCGGGCTTCCGGCAGAACTTCCAATGCCCCCAGCGTGTGCTCTCCGGCAGCACCGGCAGCTCGATGGCGCGCAGCACCTCATCCGGCCCCAGCACGGTGGAAAGCAGGCCCGTGACGAACGCCGACAGCGGAATCCGGCGCTCCCCGGCCGGGCCGAAGGCAATTGCGTCCCCACGGAAGACGGGCAGCACCGCCACCCAGTCGGCCGCCGGATCAGCATGGGCCAGGCTACCCCCGATGGTCCCGCGGTTGCGCACTGGCCGATAGGCGATCCGGCGCGCGACACCCGCCAGGATCTCGCCCAGCCGCCCCGGCACGGCCCCATCCTCGATCGCCGCATGGGTGGTACCGGCGCCGATCCGGCAGCGCCCATCGGCCACCGCCACCCCTCCGAAGCCCGGCAGATGCCGCAGGTCGATCACGGCCCCGGGCTGCGCCATGCGTAGGTTCAGCATGGGCCCGATCGACTGCCCGCCCGCCACGGGCCGCGCCCCGTCGCGCAACAAGGCCACCACGGCCGGCCAGTCCGCCGGGCGGAAATAAGTGAAGGGAGCAGGCTTCATGCGGGGCGCGCCCTCTCCAATGCCTCGATCACGCGGGCCGGGCTGGCCGGCAGGTCCAGCACCTCCGCCCCGAACCGGTGCAGCGCGTCGTTGATGGCATTCACGATGGCCGCCGGCGGCCCGATCGCCCCGCTCTCGCCAATCCCCTTCTGGCCGAAGCGCGTCCAGGGGCTCGGTGTCTCCATATGGTCGATCCGGGTCTCCGGCAGTTCCGTCGCCCCGGGCACCAGGTAATCCGCCAGCGTCCCCGCCAGCGGCTGCCCGGAGACATCGAAGGGCATCTCCTCATAAAGCGCCGTCCCGACGCCCTGGGCCAGCCCGCCCAGCACCTGCCCATCCACGATCATCGGGTTGAGCATCTGCCCGGCATCCTCGACGATCACATAATCCTCCAGCGCCACCTCGCCCGTGCCCCGGTCAATGCGGACCACGACGGCGTGGCAGGCATAGGAGTGGGTGCCCGTATCCGGATCGGGCCGGTAGCCGCCCGTTACCTCCAGCCCGCCGGGATCGACCCCGCGCGGCAGGTTCTGCGGCCGGCGGTACCAGGTGCGCGCAACCTCCTCCAGCGTGACCGCGGCGCCACCATCAAGCCGCCGCACCGCCCCGCCGGAAATCTCCACCTGTCCCGGCTCCGCCTGCAGCAGGAAAGCCCCAATGGCCAGCGCCCGCTCACCGAGCAGCCGGCAGGCCTCCGCCACCGCGCCACCGCCCATCACCGCCGCCCGGCTGCCCCAGGTGCCCGTGGAATAGGGCGTCAGCGCCGTATCCCCATGCACCACCCGCACGCGGGAAGTCGGCACGCCCAGAACCTCATGCGCCACCTGCGCCAGGGTCGTCTCCATGCCCTGGCCATGGCTTTGCAGCCCCGTGCGGATCTCCAGCACCCCGTCCGGCGAGAAGCGGGCCGTCGCCTGCTCATAGCCCGGCACGAAGGGAATGCCCCAGCCATGATAGACGGAGGTCCCATGCGCCCCCTGCTCGCAGAACACAGCGAGCCCGAAGCCCACGCATTCCCCCGCCGCCTGCCGCGCCGCGATCCGGTCCAGGTCGAAATGCGCGACCGCCCGCCGCAGCGCCTCGGGATAATTCCCGCTGTCGAACACCTTCCCGACGAGGTTCCGGTACGGCATCGCCTCCGGAGGCACGAGATTCACCTCGCGGATCTTCGCCGCGGAAATCCCAAGCTCCCGCGCCAGCGCGTCCAGCGTCGTCTCCAGCGCGTAGCACACGCCGGTCCGCGCCACGCCGCGATAGGGCAGGATCGGCGGCTTGTTCGTGCAGGCGGAGACCGTGCGATACCGGAAGCGCGGCAGCGTATACGGCCCCGGGAAGATCGACCCGATCTGCGCCGCCTCCAGGCAGGCGCTGAAGGGATAAGAGGAATAGGCGCCGGAATCGACCGTCGCATCCACATCCACGCCCAGCAGCCGCCCCTCGCGATCCGCCCAGGCCGTGACGACGTAATGATGCTCCCGGCAATTCGCGCTGGCCGTCAGATGCTCCAGCCGGTCCTCGATCCAGCGCACGGGGCGGCCCAGACGCATGGCCAGCCAGGCGCAGATGATTTCCTCCGGCAGCAGGATGCCCTTGTAGCCGAAGCCGCCACCGACATCGGGGGCGACCACCCGGATCTGCCCCTCATCCAGCCCCAAAACCTCAGACAACCCGCTGCGGATGATATGCGGCTGCTGGGTGGAGCTGGTGACCACCAGCTGCTCCACCCGCGGATCCCATTCCGCCAGGACGCCGCGCCCCTCCATGGGCACCATGCATTGCCGCGCGGTCCGCAGGCGCCGCGTCACTTTCGCGGCCGCGATTCCGTCCAGCTCCGACAGATCCTCGTCCCGGAAGGTCTCCAGGAAAGCGTTCTCGGACCAATGCTCATGGACCCGTGGCGCTCCCGGAGCCCGCGCCTCGAGCATGTCGGAAACGACCGGCAGATCCTCGTAGTCCAGCACGCAAGCCGCCGCCAGATCCTCTGCCGCTGCGCGCGTGGGCGCCACGCAGGCGGCAATCGCCTCGCCCACATGCCGCAGCTTGCCACTGGCCAGCACGGGCTGATCCGAAACCCGGAATCCCGGCAGCGCCGAGGCCGCACGAATGGCCCCCACCCCCGTCAGGTCGGCGGCGGTAAAAACCTTCCCCTCAGCCCCCTCCGGCTTCCGCACGCCCAGCAGCCGCGCATGTGCCACCGGGCTACGGAGGAAGGCCACCTCCAGCAGCCCCGCCGGCCGGATATCGCCGACATAGCGCCCGCGCCCATGCAGGAAGCGAGCATCCTCCTTGCGAAGGAGGCTCGCGCCGACGCCCTCGGGACTCACGCCGCCTCGGCCAGAATGGGCCGCGGAAGGACAATCGCATCGGCGTCATAGCGACGGCCTGCCCGCAGGCAGAAAGCTGGCCGCAGCAGACGCTCCGCGATCACCTTCGTGCCCTCATTGTCCTGCAGCAGGAAGCGCCCGCGCTCGTCATGCAGCACGGAGATATCCGCCTCCATCCCGACCTTCAGGCTGCCGATCTCATCCGTCATCCGCAGCATCTCGGCCGGGTTGATCGTCACCATCTTCACGACATGCGTCAGGTCCATGCCCAGCGCCAGCATGCTGGTCATGGCCGAGGCCAGCGAGAAATTCTGCTTGCCCGCGAACAGGTGCATCTCGTCCTTGTCCGGATGCGTATCCGGCGTGCCGCGCGGCTTGGGCATGGTGGTGTTGTAGCCATGCATGTCCGCGCCCAGCGTGTCCGGCAGCACCCCCGCATCCAGCACCAGCCGCGCCATCTTGAAGGAGAAGTGGGAGCCATGCCCCACATCGCTCCTCAGCCCGCGCGCCAGGGCCTCGCGCACCACCGGGTGCAGCTTGCCATGCCGGTCCACGAAGCCGCCGGGATGGCGGGTGAAGGGATGCGCCAGGATGTCGCCGGGGCGCATAATCTCCAGCATCTCCGGCAGGATCGCATCCGGATCATAGGATTGCGTGTCCTCCGGCAGCGGCCAGAGCTGCCCGAAATGGATATAGAGCGGCCGGTCCAGCTCCCGCGCGATCACCGCCGCGCGCCGCATTGCCTCATCACCCCAGCGCGTGAAGCCGCCGATCTCCGCATGGCCCTTGATGCCGCGCACCAGGTCCGCGTTGTCGCGGCCCGAGCGGATCGTGTCCTCCACCGCGATGCAGTCCGGCCGGTACAGCTCTGGATAGTAATGCCCCTCCAGCCCACCAACCATATAGGCTGAGAGGAAGGCGAGCACGCGGCTGGCCGCCGGCTTCGCCACATATTCCCGGAAGCCCGGGAAGGTCAGCACCGAGGGGCCGCCCTGGTCCACCAGCGTGGTCACGCCGGAATGCACGCCCACCATATCCGCATCCAGCCCGAAGCGGCCGGTGACGAAGCGATAGACATGGGCATGGGTGTCGATCATGCCCGGCAGCACCAGCTGGCCCGAAACATTGTAGGTCGCCCTGGCCAGGCCCGGCAGATTCGGCCCGATGGCGGCGATGCGCCCGCCACGCACTGCCACATCCGCAATGCCGTCGATGCCCTGCGCGGGATCGATGACCCGCCCGCCCCGCAGAAGGGTGTCATAGGGTTCCGATTGCGTGAATTCCATCATGCCCTCCTACCTGGGCTCCTGCGGCCAGCCGGCCTGCCGCGGCATTCATGGCAAAGCCTGTGCCATGCTTGATACGGCCCGCGGGGCGCGAGCTGATACGGCATGTGCCACAGAATAGGTGGGTGCAGGCACATTTTTTTGGCGCATCGCCCATATGTCGCGCAATCTTTGCGCACCCATCCCATCCAAGCCCACCCTCGACAGCCCGCCCGGCGTGGCATGGCGCTTGCTGCCATGGCCCTGAACACCGCTGACAAAAGGCTGCCGGCGCATGAAACGGTCCCAGTTCCTCCGTCACCTCCTGACCTTGCCGCTTCTGGCCGCCGGCTCAGCAGTGCCGGCCCGCGCCCAGGCACAAACCCCGATCCGCTTCGCCTGGGACTGGGCGCCGCAGGGCTATCACGCCATCTGGGCCATGGCGGAGGCGCGCGGCTTCTTCCGTGATGCCGGGCTGCGCGTGCAGCAGGACCGCGGCTATGGCTCGGGCGACACCATCACCAAGGTCGCGACCGGCGCCTATGACCTCGGCTTCGCCGACATCAACGCCCTGGTCCAGTTCAACGCCCGCAACCCGAACCAGCGCGTCATCGCCGTCGCCATGGTGTTCGACAGCAACCCGGCCGCCGTGGTCACGCTGCGCCGCACCGGCATCCGCAGCGCCGCCGACCTGCGCGGCCGCAACCTGGGCGCGCCGGAAGGCGAATCCAGCCGCGTCCTCTTCCCCGTCTTTGCCCGCGCCGCCGGAATCGATCCCGCCTCGGTCCGCTGGACCTCCATGACCGCCAGCCTGCGTGAATCCATGCTCGCCACCGGCCAGGTGGACGCCATCACCGGCCTCATGCAATCCGCCGTCTTCGGCCTGCGCGCCGCCGGCGTCCCGGCCGCCGACATCGTCTCCCTGCCTTATGCCGCCGCCGGCGTGGATCTCTACGGCCACGGCATCATCACCTCCGCCGCCTTCGCCGAGCGCAACCCGGAGGCCGTCCGCGCCTTCGTCCGCGCCTCCATCGCAGGCCTCAAAGCCACCCTCGCCGATCCCGCCGCCGGAATGGCCGCGATGAAGAAGCGCGAGGATCTGTTTGACACGGCGCTGGAGCTGGAGCGCTTCAACATGACCCGCGATGTCGCGATCATGACCGACAATGTCCGCCGCACCGGTTTCGGCATGATGGAGCTGGAGCGCATGAAGCGCCTGGTCGCCATCAATGCCGAGGTGAACGGCATTGCCAACCCGCCGGCCGCGGAGACGATCTTCTCCACCGCCTTCCTGCCGCCCCAGCCCGAGCGCATGCCGTGAGCGAGGCGCCGCTGCAGGGCCGGGTCGCGCTGGTGACAGGTGGTGGCGCCGGAATCGGCTTCGCCCTCGCGGCCGGGCTCGCCCGGCGCGGCGCCGCCGTCCTGGTCTCCGACCTGCGCGGCGCTGAAGACGCCGCCGCCCGGCTGCGGGACGAAGGCCTTACCGCCCAGGGCATCACCGGCGACGTCACCTCCGAGGAATCCGTCGCCGCCATGGTCGCCACCGCCGAGGAGCATTTCGGCGGCCTCGACATCCTCATCAACAATGCCGGCATCTATGCCAGCCTGACACCGAAATCCTTCGAGGAGCTGAACCTCGCCGAATGGCGCCGGGTGCTGGACGTGAACGTCATCGGCACCTTTCTCTGCTGCCGCGGTGTGCTGCCGGCCATGCAGCGGCGCGGCGGCGGGCGCATCGTCAACATCAGCTCCGGCGTCGCCTTCAAGGGCAACCCGTATATGGCGCATTACGTCGCCAGCAAGGGCGCCGTCGTCTCCCTCACCCGCGCCCTGGCCACCGAGATGGGCCGCCACGCCGTGCTGGTGAACAGCATCGCCCCGGGCTTCACCTTCAGCGAGAACGTGCTGAACAACCCGACCCTGATCGCGGGCGTGAAGGAACCCTCGCTCCGCAACCGCGTCATCGCGCGCGACATGATGCCCGGCGATCTCGTCGGCGCCGTCTGCTTCTTCGCGGGCCCGGACTCCGCCTTCATCACCGGCCAGACGCTGGTGGTGGATGGCGGCGCCTATTACCACTGACGGAGGAAACATCATGTCGGACATTCCGGTCATCGACCTGTCCGAAGCCCTCACCGGTGATCCGGCCGCGCGCCTCCGTACGGGGCGCGAGATGGACCGCACCTGCCGCGAAATCGGCTTCTTCACCATCACCGGTCATGGCGTGGCGCCCGACGTGATGGACAATCTCCGCAACACCGCCAACGCCTTCTTCGCCCTGCCGCTGGAGGAGAAGCTGCGCGCCGTGCATCCGGTGAAGGGCACGCCGCGCGGCTATATCGCGCTGGGCGTCGAGGCGCTGTCCCATGGCAATGCGATCGAGACCCCGCCCGACCTCAAGGAATACTACCATTTCGGGCGTGAGCGCTGGCCGGACGAGCCCTATTACACCTGCGCGGAAGGGCAGCGCTATTTCCGCATCAATCTCTGGCCCGAACGCCCTACCGGCTTCGCGGAAGCCGCCGCCGCCTATTACGCGGCCATGGAGAATCTCACCGTCGAGATGATGCGCCTCGCCGCCCTCGGCCTGGGCATCCCCGAGCATTTCTTCGACGACAAGATCGACCGCCACATCACCGCGATGCGGCTGAACCACTATCCCGAGCAGCACGCGTCGCCCGCCCCCGGCCAGCTCCGCGCCGGCGCGCATACCGATTACGGCCTGCTCACCATCCTGAATGGCGAGAACGTGCCCGGCGGCCTCCAGGCCCAGACGCGCGACGGCCGCTGGCTGGACGTGGAAACCGACCCGCGCAGCTTCGTCGTGAATATCGGCGACCTGCTGATGCGCTGGACCAATGACCGCTGGGTCTCGAACGTCCACCGCGTCGTGAACCCGCCGGACAGCGAGGCCGCGCGCAGCCGCCGCCTGTCCATCGCCTTCTTCCACCACCCCAATTACGACGCCTCGATCGAGTGCATCGCACCGCCCGGCGAAGCCAAGTACCCGCCCGTCCTCTCTGGTGCCTACCGGGACGAAAAATACCGCCAGACACGCGTCGCCGCCTGACCCTCACCCAAGGACCCATCCGCATGCTGACCAGACGCACCGCCCTCCTCTCGGGCCTCGCCCTCCCGGCCCTGTCACGCACGGGCTTCGCGGCCGAACCGATCAAGATCGGCATGACCCAGCCGCTCACCGGCGCCGTCGCCGCCTCCGGCAGCTATGTCGCCAATGGCGCCAAGATCGCGGTGGAAGTGCTGAACCGTGCCGGCGGCGTGCTCGGCGCCCCCATCCAGCTCGTGCTGGAGGACAACAAGTCCAATCCGCGCGAAGCCGTCGCCTCGGTCGAGAAGCTGGTGCTGCGCGACAAGGTTCCCGCCCTGATTGGCGCCTGGAGCTCCACCTTCACCCTGGCCATCCTGCCCAAGCTGATGGAGTACAAGGTGCCGATGGTGGTCGAGACCTCCTCGGCCGCCCGCATCACCACATCCGGCAATCCCTATGTCTTCCGCATCGCCCCCACCTCCGAGATGGAGGCGATCGGCTTCGCCGAGCTGCTGGGCAAGTACACGCCCGCGATCAAGAAGATCGACTTCCTCTCCGTGAACAACGACTTCGGCCGCGGCGCGATCGAGAAATACGGCGCCGTCCTCGGCGCCAAGGGCATCCCCACCGGCCGCGCCGAAACCATGACGCCCGAGGCCACCGACCTTTCCGCCCAGCTCACCGCCCTCAAGCAGTCCGATGGCGACACGCTTTTCATCACCACGGGCGTGGAGCAGCTGACGCTGGCCATGCGCCAGGCGATCGAGCAGCGCGTGAACAAGCGCATCGTCAGCACCGGCGGCTCCTTCCCCGACGCGCTGATCCACCAGCCCCTGCCGGCCGGCGCCCATTCCGACCACGTGCTCTTCTACGCCCCCTGGTTCCCCGAAAAGGCCGTCCACCCCGATATCGCCAAGGTCTACACGGATGAATGGAACAAGCATGGCTGGGAATTCGCCGGCCTGACCGAGGGCTTCCGCGGCTATGACGCCGTGCTGACCGTCGCCGAGGCTATCAAGCTCGCCGGCAAGGCCGAGCCGGAGGCGATCCGCGAAGCCATGTGGAAGGTCAACATCCCCGGCGTGAACGGCAACATTCACTTCCACAAGGAAGGCCCGGCCGGCAAGGAAAGCGGCCAGAACCAGCCCAACGTCTATATCGTCCGCCTCGCGGACGGTAAGACCAGCCTGGTCTGAGCCGATGGACCAGGCGCTTCAGCACCTCGTCAACGGCACGGTCCTCGGCGGCACCTATGCGCTGCTGGGAATCGGGCTGACGCTGATCTTCGGCGTTATGCGCGTGGTCAACTTCACGCATGGCGAGCTCTACGCCTTCGGGGCCTATATGGCCTACGGGCTCGTCGCGCTGCTGCGCCTGGACTTCTACCTGTCCCTGCTCCTGGCCACGCTTCTCGGCCTGGCCCTCGGTGCGGTGATCGAGCTGGTGCTGCTGCGCCCGCTGCGCCGCGCCGACATTGATTCCGTCATGCTCGCCATGATCGGCGCGGCGCTCGTGCTGCAGAACGCCAACATGTGGGCCTGGGGCGGCGTGGCGAAGCTCGTCCCCAGCCCCTTCGAAGGCACGCCCCTGGTCGTCGGTCCGGTCTCCGTCCTGCCGCTGCGCCTCTTCGTGCTCGGCGTCTCCTGCGCGCTCCTGCTCGGCTTCTGGCTGCTGCTGGAACGCACCCGCGCCGGCATCGCCATGCGCGCCACCTTCCAGGATGCCGAAACGGCCTCGCTGATGGGCGTGCGCGTCAACTGGGTCAGCACCGCCACCTTCGCCATCGGCTCCGGCCTCGCCGCCGCGGCCGGCGCCCTGCTCGGCCCGGTTTTCATGGTCTCCCCCACCATGGGCGACCTCGTCGGCCTGAAGGCCTTCGCCATCGTTATCCTCGGCGGACTCGGCAACCTGCCCGGCGCCGTGATCGGCGGCTTCGCCCTCGGCTATGTCGAGGAATTCGGCGGCGGCTTCCTTTCCACCGAATACCGCGACGCCTTCGGCTTCCTCCTCATCATCCTCGTCCTGGCCATCCGTCCCCAGGGCCTCGTCGCCGCGAAGGAGCGCGTGGGATGAACGCCATTCTCGGCTGGGCCTTCGCCGCCGCCATGGCGGCCCTGCCCCTCGTCATGCCAGACCCTTACGTCCTGGCTGTCCTCACCTCGGCCGGCATCTTCATCATCGGCGCGATCAGCCTGAACCTGCTGCTCGGCTATACCGGCCAGCTCAGCCTCGGCCACGCCGCCTTCTTCGGCCTCGGCGCCTATGCCAGCGCCCTGGCCTCGCTGGGCTTCGATATCAGCATCGGCTTCGGCCTGCGCCTCCGCCTCGATCCGCAACCCGTCTGGATCGGCTTCCTCGCCGCCCTTGTCGTGTCGGGCCTCTTCGGCTGGCTGCTCGGCCGCCTCGCCTTCCGCGTTCGCGGGGCTTATTTCGTCATCATCACCATCTGCTTCGCGCAGGTGCTGCGCATGGTCTCGCTCAACTGGGTGGAACTCACCCAGGGCCCCATGGCGCTCACGGGAATCCCGCCCTTCGCCCTCTGGATCCCCGGCCAGGGCGTGGTGGAATTCTACTCCAAGAGCCAGACCTACTGGCTCGTCCTCTCCGTCGCCGTCCTCGCCTTCCTCACCGTCCGCCAGATCGTGCGCTCCCGCATCGGCCGCGCCCTGATCGCCTTGCGGGAAAACGAGACGCTCGCCCGTTCCGTCGGCATCCGCGTCACCCATTACCTCGTCATCGCGACCGTCATCTCCGCCGCCATTGCGGGCGCCGCGGGCAGCCTCTTCGCCCATTACGTCCGCATCGTGGATCCGGACGTGTTCCTGTTCATCTACACCGTCACCATGGTCATCATGGTCATCACCGGCGGCAAGGGCACGCTCTGGGGCCCGGTGGTCGGCGGCCTGATCTTCGGCCTGCTGCCCGACATGCTCCGCGGCTCCGCCCCGCCCGAGGCGCAGTGGATCGCCTACGGCCTCGCCATGATCCTGTTGGTCATGTTCCTCCCGCGCGGCATCGTCCCCGCCGTCGCCAGCCTCCTCTCCACCCGCCGCGCCTCCACCCCGGCGCCTGCAGCCGCCCCGGCGCAGGAGCCAGCCCGATGAGCACGCCCCTCCTCTCCATCGAGCATGTGATGGTGCAGATCGGCGGCCTCGTCGCCGTCTCCGATCTCACCTTCACCGTGAACCAGGGCGAAGTGGTCAGCCTCATCGGCCCCAACGGCGCCGGCAAGACCACCGCCTTCAACGCCATAACCGGCTATATGCGCCCCCGCCGCGGCACGGTCCGCTTCGAAGGCCGCGACATCATCGGCCTCAAGCCCGAACACATCGCCGCCCTCGGCCTGGTCCGCAGCTTCCAGCGCACCAGCATCTTCGGCAGCTGCACGGTGTTCGAGAACGCGCTGATGGCCCTCCACCTGCGCGGCAGGACAGGCCTGCTCTCCGCCTTCCTCTCCCTCCCCGGCAAGCACCGGGAAGAAGCGCGGCTGCGCGACGAGGCCTTGGCCATGCTCGACTTTGTCGGCCTCACGCACCGCGCCGACCTCCGCGCGGATTCCCTGGCCTATGGCGAGCAGCGCCGCCTCGGCATCGCCCTCGCCGCCGCCGCCGCGCCCCGCCTCCTGCTGCTGGACGAACCCGCCGCCGGCCTGAACCCCTCCGAGACCGCGGAATGCATGGCCCTGATTCGCCAGCTCTGCGATCGCGGCACCACTATCCTGCTGGTGGAGCACGACATGCCCATGGTCATGCGCATCTCCGACCGCATCGTCGTGCTCAACCAGGGCCGCATCATCGCCAATGGTCCGCCCGCCGACATCCGCCAGAACCCGGAGGTCATCCGCGCCTATCTCGGCAGCGCGCATCAAGGAGCCAGCCATGCTGCGGCTTGAGGATGTCACCGTTGCCTATGGCCGCGTCACCGCGCTCAACGGCGTCTCGATGGAACTGCGCCAGGGCGAATTGCTCAGCCTCATCGGTGCCAATGGCGCGGGCAAGTCCACCACCCTCAAGACCATCAGCGGCCTGCTGAGGCCCCTCTCCGGCCGCATCACCTGGGATGGCGAGCCCATCTCCGGCCTCTCCCCGCGTGAAATCCTCCAGCGCGGCATTGCCCATTGCCCGGAAGGCCGCCGCGTCTTCCCGCATCTCTCCGTGCGCGAGAACCTGGCCATGGGCGCCCTGCTCCGCAGCGACCGCGCCGGCATCGCCTCGGATCTGGAGGCGATGTACGCCCGCTTTCCCCGCCTGAAGGAACGCGCCCACCAGGCCGCCGGCACGCTCTCGGGCGGCGAGCAGCAGATGCTCGCCATCGCCCGCGCCCTGATGTCCCGCCCCCGGCTCGTCATGTTCGACGAGCCCTCCCTCGGCCTCGCCCCGAACCTCGTCGAGCAGGTCTTCGAGATCGTGCAGGAGGTCCGCCGCGAGGGCCTGATGGTCCTCATGGTCGAGCAGAACGCCCTTGCCGCCCTCAGCCTCTGCGACCGCGCCTATCTCCTGGAAACCGGCCGCGTGGTCCGCTCCGGCACCGGCGCCGAGCTTCTGGAGAGTAGCGACGTGCGCGAGGCCTATCTCGGCGGCCGCGCCTTCGCCGCCTGATATTTCGAACCCGGCACATCGAGGAGGACACGCCATGACAGGATCCCTGACCCCCGCGCAGGTCGAGCATTTCCACCGCGAGGGCTGGCTCTACCCGCTCGATGCGATCCCCCCCGAGGAAGCCGCGCAAAACCTTGCCGCGCTGGACAGCTACAACGGCAAGCTCGGCGCCGACGCCACGCTCCGCCTCAAGATCAAGGCCCAGGTGGTCGCGCCCTGGATGACCGCGCTCGGCCGCAACAAGCATATCCTTGATGCGGTGGAGAGCCTGATCGGCCCTGACATCCTCCTCTTCGGCGCTTCCGTCTTCGCCAAGCGCGCCAACGATACGCGCTTCGTCTCCTGGCATCAGGATTCCGCCTATTACGGCCTGGACCCGCATGAGGAAGTCACCGCCTGGGTCGCGCTCACCCCCAGCATGACGGAAAATGGCTGCCTGCGCGTTCTGCCCCGCAGCCATCTCATGGCCGACTTCAAGCATGAAGAAACCCACGACCCGCAGAACCTTCTCGCGCGCGGCCAGTCTATCAGCGGCATCGACGACAGCCAGGCCGTGAACATGGAACTGCGCGCCGGCCAGTTCTCCCTGCATCACGAGCGCACCGCGCATTGCTCCGCGCCCAACCCGTCGGATCAGCGCCGCGTCGGCATCGCCTTCTTCTACATGCCCGCCCATACCCGCTCCACGCTCGGCCGCCGCGGCGCCATGCTCGTGCGGGGCGAGGACCGCCACGGCCACTGGGACCGCGACCCGGAACCGCGCATGGATCTTGATCCCGTCTGCCTCGACTATCTCGACAAGATGTGGGCGGGATACCGAAACAGCGACGTCAAGCAGGCCGCCGAGCGCGGGCTGGTCTGACCGCACAGGAGCCTGCCCGATGACCGACAGCAACGCCTGGCGCGGCTGGGACCGCGCCACGCTCAGCGCCGCCTACAACAACAATGCCGCCGTCCCCACCGCCGGCGAAACCGTCGCCGGCTGGGCCGCCGCCTCCGCGAAGCTGCGCGCCGAACGTCCGGCCGGAATCGACCAGCTCTACGGCACCACCCCGCGCCAGGGCTGGGATCTCTTCCCCGCCGCGCAGCCGGACGCCCCCTGCCTCGTCTTCATTCATGGGGGCTACTGGCAGAAAAACAGCCGCGAGGGCTTCTCCTGCATCGTGGAGGGCGCACTGGCAAAAGGCTGGTCCGCCGCCCTGCCCAGCCACACTCTGGCCCCCGAGGCCAACATGACCACCATCGCCGCGGAGATGCGCCAGGCCATGGACTGGCTCCAGGCCAACGGCCCTTCCAAGGGCATCGCCGGCCCCGTGATCCTCTCCGGCTGGTCCGCCGGCGGCCATCTGACCGCGCTGCTGGCGGATCACCCCGTCGTCACCGCCGCCCTCGCCATCTCCGGCATCTTCGATCTCGCCCCGATCCAGGGCACCGGCCTGAACGACGCGCTGAAGCTGACGGCGGAGGAGATCACCGCCTACTCCCCACAATCCCTTCCCATCTCCCCCAAGCCCCTCACCCTGGCCTATGGCGCGGAGGAACTGCCCGAGCTGCGCCGCCAATCCGTCGAGTTCCACCAGCGCCGCGCCGCCGCCGGCGCGCCCGGCCTGCTCCTCTCGGTCGATGGCGCGGATCATTTCAGTATCCTCGACCAGCTGCGCCGCCCGGATGGCGCGCTCCTGGCCGCCGCCGGAGCCCTGCTGCGTGTCTGAACCCGCCCTTCCTTCGATCCAGCCCGCCCGTCAGGACGCGGCGCGCATGCAAACCGACGTTCTCGTCATCGGGGCGGGTGGTGCCGGGCTTTATGCGGCCATCGAGGCGGCGCGCTCGGGCGCGGAGGTCCTGGTGCTGGACCGTTCCCTGATCGGGCGCGGCGGCGCGACG
>NZ_JBNBZS010000106.1:0-15322 GCF_049629625.1 Roseomonas chloroacetimidivorans
CCGCCGCAGCGCTTTACCTGTCGCCATCTGCCTGCCGGCGGTGATGTTCAACAGCTCAGAGTTGTTCGGGCTCGATGGCCAGAGATCCGGCCGCGGATGACGACACCGGCCCGACCGCCGCGTTCATTCTGACCGGCCACTATTTCGACGATGGTTTGCTGGTCGGCCCCGTGCTTGACCAGATCAATAGTCCGGTCGTAGCGTTCACCGCTGATGGCGCGATCCATCGGAAAGACGTCCACGCCGAGGTTGCGGCGCGGCAGCCGGACGCTGAGATAATCGCACCACCATGGTCCGGCGCAGCGCCGAGCGAGGCGGTCGAGACCGCGCCGACCCAGCGCGTCCGGCACGTCGCAGCTACCGGAAAACTTGGCCGTGTGCGGTGGTGGAGGGCCTCTGGCGATAACTGGTGTGCCCTGGTCGAGGCCGAAATCTCGCGATGAGCACGCGTCGTCGAGGATCGGGTGCGCTCAAAGGTGGCCAAGTGGAAGTCACTCAACTGGCTATCGGAACCGGCGTCCTGAACTGCATGCCCGGCGTCGGCCACCTGGAGTAGGTCTGCATCACATGACGTGGAGCACAGGTTCAGCGCTCTGCGTTGATGCCGCCGATTCATGCACCAGGGTCGTGTAGCGCGGCCATGGCACAAGACCCATACTGGCTTTTGCCGACGAGGTGGCGCGGTTACTGCTTGGAAAGATGGCGTTCCTCAACCTGACTGGTGGCCGCCGTGCCATCACGCCGCGGACTGCCAGCGCCCAGATCCTCCACGCCATCCTGTTGGCGAGTGCGGCAACCACCAGCCTGCGTGGCTTCGGCGCCATCATCCCACCAACCAGGAGCCTGCCTGCGCTTCCTTGCGGGCCGCCCAGCACACGACAGCCGAGGCGCCGACGATCAACAGGCGTCGGATGTCGCGCTGGCCCATCCCCTAAATACTGCCCAGCCGCGCCTTGCCGCCGGTCGAGTTCGAGGAGGCGGTAATTGTTCAACCAAGCCATCCACTCGAGGGTAGCGTATTCGACGGTCTCCGGGCAGCGTTAAGGGCCGCGGCCGCGTATGATCTCGGTCTTGAACAGCCTGATGGCGCTCTCCACGAGGACGTTATCGTAGCTGCCGCCGACGCTGCCGACGGAGGGCTCGGCCCCGGCCTCGAGCAGCCGTTCCGTGGAGCGAATGCAAACATATTGCGACCTGCGGTCCGAGTGGTGGGTCAGTGCGCCCTTCGTGGAACTGCGCTCGTGCAGTACCTGCTCGAGCGCATCAAGGACGAAGCCTGCACGGGCCGTTCTCGACACTCGCCAGCCGACGATCCGGCGTGCGAAGGCATCGATGACGAAGCGACCTGGGCGGTGCCCTGCCGTATCTCGACGTAGGTGAAATCCGACAACCACAACCCGTTCGGCGCCGGCGCCGGAAGCTGCCGATTCACCAGGTCGGCAAGGTACGACGTCCCGGGATTGGATGCGGGGGTCCGCGTCTCCCTTCCGCGCACAGCTGCCCCGCAGCGCGCATCGGCCGCTCCAATGTGCAGCGGGCGACCGCGATCCGCTCGCGGCCAAGCTGCCGCCAGGCCTTGCGGGCGCCATAGACCCCGAAGTTCGCCTCGTGCACCCGCCAGATCTCGGTGCGGAGCCTGGCATTGCGCCTCGCCCGCCCCGATGCCCTGGAGGGATCCGCCCGCAGCACAGCGTGAGCGTAGTAGGTGGACGGGGCGATCGGCAGCACTTTGCAGATCGGCCTTGATCCGCTTCGCGGCCCAAGCTTGGCAGGCACCCCGGTGATCGTCGATGAAGGCGTTCAGGTCTCTGACCGGCGGTCGAGCTCCGCCTGAGCGAAATAGGCCGACGCCATGCGCAGCATCTCATTGGCCTGGCACAGCTCGCGCATCTCTCGTCCCAGGGCTTTGGTCCGCTCCCGCTCCGCCGTCCTCGGCCCGGGCCTCCCGCCCCCGTCACGCTTGGCCTGCCGAACCCACTTCCGGGGTTGGAGCCTCCAGGATACCCGGCTCGGCTCAGTACCTGGCGGTGGCCCCCCTCGGGCACCCCAAGGCACGCTATAGGCCGAAAGGCTATAATCGCAGCCGCAGCCGCTATCCTCACCGCCGTTCACTGGATGCTTCGCCGAAGTGTCGTTTATGCCGACCGCTTCGACCGGACCGGGCAGGCACGCCGCGCCGCCTGTTTGACCCACAAGCTCGGCAACTCGGCTTCAAGGCCAACGTAAGCCAGTGCGAGACGGCACGACGGCTCGGTTCAAGAACAATGCCGAACGGAGGATTTTGAACGCGGGAGATCACGGCCGGATGCCACTTGCGCCAGGATCGGCGCTTCCGGCGGTGCTTCTCCGCATCCCACTCGTCTTGCCCGAGCAGCTTCAGCCCGGAGCTGTCGACCAGCAAATGCATCGGGCCGACTGGTGCGGCCGCGTGCTTTCGGCCTGCAACGCCGTAGGCAGGCCAGTTCTGGATCCGGCAAGGGGCCTCGGAATGTGATGACGCCGGGCAGCGTGACGCCTGAAGGGCGTGCTCGAGAGCATAACGGCGTGGCCAGAGATGGGCTACCCGCCCTGGCTTCCTGCACCAACGCCGGCCTCCGCGCGTTCTACCGGAGCGGCGCAATCGGCAGGCCCCAGGACGCAAGACGAGCGTCGAAAGCGGCCCAGTTCCGCCAGCGCAGGGCGACACAAGGGAGAAGCGTGATGCCATCTAGCAAGGGCACCGAAGAGACGCCCCAGGCGCAATCATCCACCCCTCGCGGCCCAGGTGATCCGGAACGGGTATCCCCGCCCGGAGTGGCGGCCCTCACGCCTGGGCCGGAGGCCCTGCTCAGCTTCTGGACTTCCTGGGTGAACGCAATGTCCGGAACCAGCCAAGCCTGGGCAGGCGCCGGGATCTGGCCTGCCATCTCTCCCGGCCATGTAGCCGGAGGCTTGGCCGCCAACACCGCAAAGAGCCTCGGCGACCACCTTGCCCAGGACCCGGTGCTGCGTTCCATCGACCGCATGTGGAACGCGAACCCTCTGCGCGATGTTGTACCGGTCGACTGGGCCGAGGTCGTGCGGGCCTTGCGGACGGTCTGGCTCCGCAACCTCGCGCGCCCGGCCGATACGCTGTCCTCCGCCGCCCGGCTGAATGCGGATATGTGGCGCTCGGCAATCGAAACCTGGAACCAAGCGGGCCAACAGTGGCTCGGCCTGATCGCCCCCCCTGCGCCGGGAACGGCCGCCCGGCCTGCGGACAAGCGCTTCACAGCTCCCGAATGGCAGAACAACCCGGTCTACCGCAGCCTAAAGGAAGCCTATCTGCTGGCGTCGGACTGGCTCTTGCGGCAGAGCCAGGCGGATGACCTGGACGAGGCGGAACGGCAGCGCCTCACTTTCCATCTCCGCCAGTTCGTGGATGCGATGAGCCCCTCCCTGCTGCTCTTCTCCAACCCCGCCGCCCTGCGCCGGGCCGTGGAGACCGGTGGCGCGAGCCTTGCGGATGGCGCGCGCAACCTCTTTAGCGACCTGAAAGAGGGCCGCTTGAGCCTGGTGGACACGAAGGCCTTCGCCCCGGGCCGCAATCTCGCACTCTCCCCCGGCAAGGTCGTGCATCGCAACAAGCTGATCGAGTTGATCCAGTACGCCCCCACGGGTGGCGAGGCACACAAGACGCCACTGCTTATCCTGCCACCCTGGATCAACAAGTACTACATCCTCGACCTGCAGCCGAAGAACAGCATGGTGCGCTACCTGACGGAGCGGGGCTTCACCGTTTTCATGGTGTCCTGGAAGAACCCGGACGCATCGATGGATAGCATCACCATCGAGGACTACATGGACCTCGGCCCCCTCGAAGCTAGCGACGTGGTGCGCGAGATCACGGGGAGCCCGACCGTCAACGTAATGGGCTACTGCATCGGCGGCACCCTGCTGGCCATGACGCTCGCCTGGCTGGCAGCCAAGGGCGACGACCGCTTCAACGCGGCCACCTTTATGGTGTCAATGCAGGACTTCTCGCGCGTCGGCGACACCGCGGTGTTCATGGGGGACGATTCCCTTGACCTGATCGAGCAGCAGATGATGGAACGCGGCTATCTCGACAGCCGAGAGATGTCGAACATGTTCAATCTGCTGCGCTCAAACGACCTAATCTGGGCAAATGTCGTCAACAATTATCTGATGGGCGAAAAACCCCCCGCCTTCGACCTGCTCTACTGGAACAGCGACGGAACCCGGATGACCCGCGCGGCCCATAGTTGGTACCTGCGCAACACCTATCGCGAGAACAATCTGATCATACCGGGCCGGATACAGTTGAAGGGGGAGACAATCGATCTCGGCCGCATCCGCCAGGACATCTATGCCGTCGGTGCCGAGCGGGACCACATTGTTCCCTGGGACGCAGCGTGGCGCATCAGCCAGCTCGTCGGCGGCAAGGTCCGCTACGTGCTGGCGTCGAGCGGCCACATCGCCGGCATCATCAATCCACCGGGGGGCAAGGGGGCCCATTGGATACTGCCCCCAGATGTGCCGGCCGCCGCCACAGCGGCCGAGTGGAGGCAAAGCGCCGTCCGGCACGATGGAAGCTGGTGGTCCGACTGGAGCGTATGGCTCGGTGAGCGTTCAGGTCCCAAAGCCCCTCCGCCAGCGATGGGCAGCCCGCGCCATCCACCGCTGGAAGATGCACCCGGTCGATACGTTCTGGAGAAGTAGAGCAAGGAGGCGGAACGATGAAGTTCACCATAGAGGTCGATTGCACGGCGGAGGAGGCTAGGCACTTCTTCGGCCTCCCCGACGTCAAGCCCATGCAGGATGCTGCCATGGCGAAGCTCAGCCAGCAGATGACCGACGCCGTCGCGAGCCTGGCACCCGAGGCAATGCTCAGGACTTGGCTTCCTCTGTCGCCTTGGACACCAGCCCAGATGCAGGAAGCCATGTCGAACATGTTCAAGGCACCACCCAGCACGAAGAAGCGGGAGAGCCCGTAGCAGAGCGCAGCAGTCTACGGACACTCTGCAGGTCCATTAGCCGCCCGGGCGAGGCGCACAGTGCCGGAGAGAGTTGGCGGACCTCCGGCCGAAGCGAAGACCTCAGTCCCGGATGGCCTCGTAGCTGACTGCGGTCCCACGCGCGGCCAAGCTGAGCTTGGCGTCCTGGAGGCTCATGCTGAAGCAATGGTACAGCCACGCTGCATGCTGGATACCGGAAGCCGCGATAAGGGCTGGGGAAGGGTATGCAGCGGAGGCTGCCAAGGCCCGATTGGGTCCACTAACCTGACGACGCCCTTCTCTCAGCGCACACCATCATCTTCCGCACGCGCCGTCACCTGCTGACAGTTGGAGGCTGCCGGCAGGAACGCCCAAGAGGTATCCTCTCAGCGTTCAAGCATCGAGCCGTGGATCCATCCGATCGGCTCAGTTTCTCCGACCTGATACCACCCGCCCGGCGCCTCCGCGAAGACGCGAAGCCGCGTGCCTCTCGGCAGGACGCGCAGAACCGCCCCACCACCGGCCGGGTTGCTCCGGAGGTTGACCGGATGGGCCGATGTGGTGGTAACCGAGCCCTGCGAGGGCATGCTCTCGGCGGACGGTGTCGGCAGGGCTGGAGGCGGCACCGGCTCAGCCGTGGATCGTGCACGCGAAGGCGGGCGCGGAGGCGTCGCTGTTTCCGGCGCCAAGGTCGAGGTGTCCGGCACGGGCGGAAGAGGCACGACGGACCGTGCAGAGGTCGGCCCACCGCCATCGTAGCAGCGAGTGGTTGTTTCCACATAGGTGCGGGTGGCTTCCGAGCTGCTGAAAGCAACGAACTGCTCGATCCTCTCCGCTCTCGGGCTGACGATCGAAACAATGGGCAGGTAGGGATCTTCCGCTGCACCAGTGAGGTTCACCTGCCCGCAGACCGCAAAACCGCCAAGGGCTTGCCTGTGGGCCATCACGCCCCTGAACTTCGCCCCCGGCGTGATGTTGCGGGCCGTCGCGCGAAGCCGCTCCTCGGCCGCCTTGATTGCTGTCGTAGCGTCCGCTTCGGAGTGCGCCGCCCGCTCGGCTTGCTGGCGCTTTCTCTTGGTTTCCGCGTCGTCACACGCCGCCACGGCCAGCGCCGTCAGCAACAGGGACGCTACAATCCTGAGGCGCATGCATCTGCCCTTCGCTGTGGAGACGCTCCGGCGGTAGCAACGCGAGGCCCACCGGACCGAAGGGGCGGTCTTGCTCAACTGTGACCGCACCGTCGCTGGGGAGTTCGGCCATGCCACGAAGGTGCCGACCAGGGCTGCCCGAATTCGGATGGGGCCGTCTGGCGCATGTTGGGGATCGGGGCAGGCTGCGTTCCAAGGCTCGGCCGATCGAGCGCCGCTGAAGCAGATCAGCAGGATGCCGGAGCGTATCTGAGTGGTCCGCAGGTAGGGTGGGGTGCGCCGATCATCAAGGCTGCCCACCGCACTGTCCGAATGCGGGGCCGTGGCATGTCGGCCCGGCATTCATGCCCAGGCACGCCAGAAGAAGGTGATGGTCATGGCGGTGCTGAAGAGGATGACAAACCCCCGCAGAACGGGCGCCGGCATCCAGCTGGCCAGAACCGCCCCGAAATAGCCGCCAACCACGGCTGCAACGAGCATGATGCCAGTGGCTGACCAGTGCACCGGGCCGGCCACAGCGAAGCAGGCGACCGCGACGAAGTTGGCCGCACTGACCAGGAGGGTGCGCAGGGCGCTCATGGCCTTGATGTCGAGATCGCCGAGCAAGCCCCAGACAGCCATCATCATGATCCCGACGCCCCCGCCGAAATAGCCAGCGTAGATCGACAGCAGCACCTGGGTGCCGAGCACGGCGCCGCGTCCGATGCGAACCCGCTTGCGCAGGGCTGCCCCAAGCGGCCGCCCGAAGGTGAAGGCCAGGGTGCCGAGGAGCATGAGCCAGGGCAGCAGGCGGTCGAAGACACGAGACGTGGTTGCGAGGAGCAGCAGCGCCCCGGCCAGCCCACCCGTGAGGCTAATCAGCAGCAGGGTGCGAGAGGGGATCCCGTGCAGCGAGCGGAAGTCCCGCCGCCACGCCCAGGCGCTCGCAAGCGTACCGGGCAGCAGTGCCACGGTGCTGGACGCGTTGGCGGCGACCGAGGGCAGTCCCACGAACACCATCGCAGGGATGGTGATGAAGGACCCGCCGCCCGCGGCCGCGTTCATTGCGCCTGCCAGCAATCCCGCACCGAGCAGGATGAGTGTTGCTTCGAGGTCCATCGTTCCTAAGCTGCCCTAGGCATGCGGAGTTCCTGGAGTTAGATCGGTCCGAACGGATGGTGCTGCTTGAGTGTGATCGCGCCAGCACGCGCTAACTCCAGCCCTGCCACGAGGGTGCTGGCGAGGTGGCCGGCGACCACGAAGGGGGCGGCGAGGAGGGGGAGACGGCACCGGCCTCGCATTAGGCGCAGAGGACGCGCCAGTCGACCTCGTAAGCGCGGCGGGTGTTCCCGAACAAGGCCGGGCCTGCGTAGTCGGCGGCCTGGGCGACCTCGTTCCGACCAGCCTCGCGAGCACCGCCAGGGGAGCGCCTTGGCCCCGGTGGCGTTACCGCCCTCCCCTCGCCTGCTGACACCAGAAAACGCCGGCCTTTGCTGGGCTGCGCGTCCCTCTCGCGATCATTGCCCCCGAACCCCCTGCCCTCGTTGACCCGCCCCGCAGCCGTCCGCGCGCCCGCCACTTTGGCCCGTCCTAGTGTGCCAGAGCGGGCTCACGGAAGGCAATCGCGCCCCCTCCGCCGGAGGCACGATAGTAGGGGGTTACCGTGCCCTCAGGGGAGAAGGGGACAGATTGCTATCGGGACGGCAGCCTTGGCCTCCTGCGGAGGTCGGAGCGGCCTCAAGGGGCCTGGGGTCGGTAAGCGAGGCGGTAGCGCGGGCCTCCGGCTATGCCGGGCGGGTCCTCTCTGACGATACGCGGCGGCCTATGAGAGCGACCGGCGCGCCTTCTGCGCGCAGTGCGAGGCGGGCGGTGTCGCTGTTCCTCTCGGGATAGAAAGGGAATGGGGGCGTCGGACTAAGTCCGATGCCCCCATTGTATCCGCTTGTGCAGCGGCAATCGTATAGCCCGGTATCGAGGCTGCCACCTATTCGGCGTTTCACCAAATTTATAAGCGTCAACTAAATCAAAGCAGCCAACTTTTTCCTCGCCGACGTAAAATCGATGAGACGCCTTCCTTTGCTAGGCCTGATGGCTGGCTATGCGGACCGGGGACCCACCGCATGGTCCAGTTCCATACGTATATTTCTGTACCTTCACGGACAGAAGCCGGGCGACGGCATTCCATCTATTCCAACCGGGCACCGGAGATTCGCACCACCTCCCGCCACATCGGGCGCTCGCGTTCGACACGGGCACTCACCTCAGCAGGGGTGCTCCAGACGCAGCGGGCTCCAGCGCGCAGGAACCGCTCCTGCATCGCTGGATCCTGGCCAATCTCGCGCATCGTCCCCGCCGCGCGTTCCACGATCGGGGCGGGAACGCCCGTGGGGAAGGCCATGGCGCACCAACTGGTCACCACGAAGTCGGGCACCCCTACCTCAGCCATGACGGGAACATTGGGCAGGGTCGGCCAGCGTTCGGCGCCCGTGATAACGAAGGCCTTCATGCGGCCTTCCTTGATGACCGGCACATAGCTGGCGAGATTGTCCATCGCGCAGGTCAGATCGCCGGCCAGCATCGCTGGAATGATCTGCGCCGCGCCTCGGAACGGCACATGGGTGCCGTCGATGCCGAGGCGGTTGGTGAAGAGCGCTCCGCTCAGATGTGCTGTCGTGCCGACCCCCGGGGAACCATAGCTGATGCCCCCGCGCCGCTCCTTCGCCCAGGCGACAAACTCCTGGAAGCTGTTCGCTGGATTGTGCTGGGCAGAGACGACCAGGACGTTCGGCAACTCCCAATGCATGGAAATCGGCTGGAAGTCGCGCTGCGGATCGTAGGGAAGCTTACTGTAGAGGAACTGGTTTATATGCCAGGCGCCGAGCGTCAGCGGCCCCATGCTGTATCCGTCGCTGGGGGCCTTGGCTAAAGCATCCGCACCGATATTGCCACCAGCACCCGGCCGGTTCTCCAGCACGAAGGACTGGCCGAGCTTCTGCTGCATCTGCTCGCAAAGAAGCCGGCAAAGCACGTCGGTCGACCCCCCGGGCGGCCAAGGCACGATGACGCGGACAGAGCGGTTCGGCCAAGCTTCCTGCGCCGCGGCGGGGCGCACAAACGGTGCTGCGATCGCAGCGGACAGCATCAGGCGGCGTGTTGTTTGCACCTGTTTCCTCCCACTTGTTCCGGAAACAATACACACGCCGGTCGCGCAGGGCTATGGCTGGCTCGGAACGCGGCGCCGCCGATTGAGAAGGCGGGTGCCCCGTTCGCCTCCATCAGCTACCCCGGCCCAGACCGCGGCCGCAGTAGCCACGCCCTGCTCCTCCCCACACGCACATCTTGGGGCTCCGCCCCCGCAGGCGGGCACCCCGCCGCCCGTGATTGCCGCAGTCCTCGCCGTGCTGGGGCTGTTCGGAGTCGGCTGGTACCCGCTCTATTTGCTCCAGATCGCGGAGAGCGCGCCCAAGATTTGACCACCTCGACGGTGGTGAGGCGCTTGGGTTTGGTGGTCCAGGTCCAGCGTTAGCCTTCGACGGCTACGGAGCCCTCTGACACCCCTGAAGGGCTTGCCAGAGAACGGTATTCTTGTGGCGTCCTCTGGCCAAGGGCCATCGGAGGACGGCTCTCATTGTAGTTCCGCGGCCAGGCCTCGATCTCTTCCTTGCCTCTCCCAGCGTCTCGAACCAATGCAGGTTTAGGCACCCGCTCCGGGCGGTGGTCCTGCCGCCCTGCCTGCCATCCCCAGCCGACAACGTGTCCGGCGAGTCAGGAGAGGAAGCCCTCGCATAATGCCATCCTGGGAGGTTCCCTCGCCCGTTGCCAACACGGACAGGCCGGCCTGCATCCGAGCAATCAAGATTTGAAGATCGTCTGCCACTCCGCCCGCGCCTTCTGCATGTCTGCGGTCGACAGGGCACGCCAATCCAGGTCGATGAGCTTCAGGTTGCTCACGTTCGGCGCGTACTCAGGCACGGGGCTATCGAAACCAGCGCGTCCGGAACTCATGGCCTCGCGCCGTGCGAGAATTCCCTGTGCCTCCGGGGACAGGATGTAGTCGATCCAGAGCTTTGCCGCGTTAGGGTGAGGCGCCTGCTTCAGGATAAAGGTGCACTGCGGCATCAGCACGTTCCCTTCCGCCGGAAAAATGAACTTCAGCTTCGCACCGTTCGCATTGTTCTGCAGCGCGCGCGTCGGCTGGCCAAAAATCGCCATCATGTCCTGGTTGGAAACCAGTCGGCTGGCGATCTGCTCTGACCGCACGAGGAAGTTCGGCCGCTTCGCCGCCACCTCGCGGAACCAGTCGTCGCCCAATACACGACGCATTCCGATGAAAGTGGCAAGGTAAGCGGCCGAGATGGAAGCATCGCCGAGGCTGGCGCGCCGGGGCTGGATGAAGCCCGGCACGTCGCGCCACGACTTTCCGTTGAAATTCACGCCCTCACTGTTCCACATGGGCGTGAAGAGATAGGCGCCATTGAAGGCGAAGAAGCGCGGCTGGCCGAGCCCCGTCGTGAAGACGCCGCCGTAGTGCTGGTACTCCGGCGAGTCATATTCCAGGATATGCCCGTCGCGTACCTTCTCGAACACCCAGGTGGGGGAGGCGACGGAGGCGATGTCCATCGTCACGCGCCCTGCCTGCAACTCCTGCTCCACGCGCGTGATCATGTTGCCGGTGTTGGAGAGGGTGTAGTTCACTCGGAACGAGGATGGCAGGTCGTAGGCCTTGCGGAAGCCCGCCGTCAGCTCGTCATTTGTCTCAGGCTGCAGGACCGTGTCGAAGTAGCTGAGGCTACCCTCCCGCTTCGCTCCCTCGATCAGCTGCGCGCGGCCGTCTCCGCCCTGTGCCAGGGCCGGGCGTGCGAGCGCCGCGGCGCCCAGGCCCATCAGCCCCACGGTGAACTCTCTGCGTCGCATGCTGTCTCCCCCAGAATGCCTCAGCCCAGCTGGGCCGGTGCCGCGTCCCAAGCTGCCGCGGCGTGCAGCACGAAGCCGGCCGGGCGCGCGTTGCGCCGGGCGGCAAGTGCGGGCGGCAGCGTTCCGTCCCAGCTGTTCGCGTCGAAGCGGTAGCCGTTCACCTCGCTTGCCTCGTCGGAGACGACGAAGAGCAGTGGCGCCACCATGGCCTCCGGTTCCAGCAGGACCGGCATGGTTCCGTTCCGGCTACCGGCACGCCACTCCTCGGCCATGCCGGGTGTGTTGGCGCCACTGCCTGGATTGACGATATTCGCCGTCACCCCCGTTCCCGCCAGTTCCTTCGCCCAGATCTCAGTCGCCATCTCCAGCGCCGCCTTCGAGGGACCATAGGGCGAACTGCCCGGGCGGTTCATCGTATCCAGCTTGGTGGTGACATTGATAATGCGCCCCCACCCCTGCTCCAGCAGATACGGCACGACACGGCGCGCCAGACGGTCTGCGGCGGTAAAGTTCGTGTCCATCACGGCCTGCACTAGCCCGTCCCCGCATTCCCAAAAGGGCTGCGGCTTCGGGCGGCGGAACTTGTCCGGGCTGATTGTCGTGAAGGTCAGGCCCGCGTTGTTCACGAGTATGTGGAGGCCGCCGAAGCGTGCCCGCGCCGCCTCAACAAGGGCGGTGCAGGCCTCCGGGTCGCGGATGTCGGACAGGGCGGGCTGCAGCGCCTCGTCGGGTATGCCGCGCGCCCGGGCCGCCGCCTGCATCGGTGCCAGGTCCTCGGCGATATGGCCGGCCGCAAGCACGCGGTAGCCGGCCTCGGCCAGGCCGATCGCCATCGCCTTCCCCAGGCCTCGTAGCCCGCCCGTGACAATTGCCACGCGCCCCACCATCGCCGTTCCTCCGCCGTGGGGCATGCCCCCCTCTTACCGTGGAACCTAGGCCCCGGCGGGGCCGGGTGGAAATGTCCGAGCTGATCAATAAGCTCTTGCCCAAAAGTCCGAAATTAAGGGGGATTCGTTGAACAAGTTCCTGGCCCTGACTGTTTTTACCAAGGTGGCGGAGCACGGCGGCTTCACTGCCGCGGCGCGGCGGCTCGGCCTCTCCGTATCGGCCGTGACGAAAACGGTGGCCCGGCTGGAGGACGAGACGGGCACCCAACTGTTTAACAGAACCACCCGCCAGCTCCACACGACAGATCTCGGACAGGAGTTCTACGAACGCTGCGTCCGTATCCTCGCGGACCTGGAGGATGCCGAGGCGGCGCTGCGCCAAGGCAGCATCGCCTATCGCGGCCGCGTCCGGGTGCTTACCCCCTTCTCCTTCGGGCGGGTGACGCTGGTGCCGGAGCTTCCGGCCTTTCTGCGCAAATACCCGGAGATCCAGCTTGACCTCTCCTTCAGCGACGGACCAGTGGACCTGATCGCGGAGGGCTACGACTTGGCGGTCCGTACCGGCGAGATCAGTGACTCTCGCCTTACCACCCGAGTCCTGACGCACGGCATGCAGGTAACCTTCGCCGCGCCCTCCTACCTCGCCCGACACGGGATCCCGCGGACACCGGAAGAGCTGCGTCAGCACAACTGCATCGTCGGCCGCTTCGGGCCGGAATGGAGTTTCCGCGGCCCGGATCGGAAGCCAATGACGGTGATGGTGCGGGGCAGCACGGTCGTGAACAGCGGGGACGCCCTGAGGGAGGCTGCGGTAGCGGGCATCGGCATTGGCCAGGGCACCTGGTGGCTGGTCCGCAAGGACCTGGAGAGGGGCGCGGTCGAATCCATTCTTCCGGACTACGCGCTCAGGGGCATGCCAATATCCATCCTCTATCCCGCCCAGCGGCACCTGCCGGCGAAGGTCCGGGTCTTCATCGATTTCCTTGTGGCTATCACCCGAGCCGACTGAGGAGCGCTTCCATTTGAGACAGAACGGCAAGTTTGTTTTGGCGAGATCGGACATTCCGGAAAGCCGGTTTCCATGACGTGATTCCACCCCAAGCCGGCCGAATGCCGGATGGAGGGAACGAGCCATGCGCCTGGGCTACTTCACCATGCCGATCCACCCGCAGGGCCGGAACTGGACGGAAACACTGAAGGAAGACCGCGAGACCGTAATCCTGGCGGACCAACTGGGCTTCCACGATGCCTTCATCGGCGAACACCTGACCGACACCTGCGAAAACATCACCAGCAGCATGATGTTCCTCGCCTCCCTCGTTTCCGATACGAAGCGGATCAAACTCGCCACAGGTACGGCCAACCTCTCCCACCATCATCCCGTCATCGTCGCGGCGCAGGCCGCAATGCTGGACCATTTGGCGGAGGGCCGCTTCATCCTTGGAGTCAGCCCCGGAGCCCTCACCTCCGACGCCGAGGCGCTGGGCATCCTGGACCAGGACCGGAACCGCATGTTCGCGGAATCAATCGACGTGATCCTGGAGATCTGGGCCCGTAACGCGCCCTACGACATCGACCTGCCGGATAACCGCTTCAAGGTCTCGACCATGAAGACCCAGGCACTACAGCTGGGCGTCGGCAACCTGCCCAAACCCTATCAGAGCCCACGGCCGGAAATCGTGGGCACGGTGCTCGCCCCAGGCTCGCAGGGCGTGATCGCCATGGGGCGGCGGGACTTCCACCCGCTCTCGGCTAACTTCCTCCTTCCAATGTGGCTCCGTTCGCACTGGGAGAATTACGCAGACGGTAAGTCCCAGGTCGGGCAGGTGGCACAGACCGCCGACTGGCGCGTCGCGCGGACAATCTTCGTGTCGGACGATACCCGCACCGCAGCCTCATATGGCGGCGACGACCCGAACAGCCCCTACACGTTCTACTACCGGCAACTCCTGGCGAAGATGACGCGCAGCAAGCGTCTCTTCGTGTTCAAGACGCACAAAGATGAACCGGACGAGGCCGTTACGCTGGAGCGCGTGCTGAAGGAATGCGTCATCCGGGGCACGGTGGACGAGGTGGTGCAGCAGTTGCTCGCGCTGCGCGAGCGGATCGGCGACTTCGGCGAGATTGTCTATGCCGGCCTCGATTGGGTTGATCCGGCGCTGGCAAAGCGATCGATGACCCTGATGGCCGAGCAGGTGATGCCGCGAGTGAACGCCGCGATTGCCCAGGAGACCGGACGAGCGGCATGAGGTCGCGGACGAAAAGTCAAAGATGAATTTCTTATCTGAGAAATCCTCAACGCCTGCATGGCCGTCTAGCCTACCCCTAACGTCCGAAATCATGCGCCCACCCCCGCGGTCGGGCGGCGCAACCGGCGAGTGAAAGACCGGAAGGAGGGAGCGATGCGCGTTGCCGCCAATGGCACTGTGTTGCACGCCAGGATCGAGGGCGCTGCGCAAGGCCCCTGGGCGATCCTGGCCCATGGCATCGCCACGGATCTCGGGCTCTGGGAAGGCGTGGCGCGGAGGCTGGCAAATCGGTTCCGCGTGCTACGCTACGACGCGCGCGGCCATGGCGGCTCGGACGCGCCTCCGGGCCCATACAGCCTCGACCTACTCGGCCAGGACGCGCTCGGGCTGATGGACGCGCTAGGGATTCAGCGCGCGCATTTCGCCGGCCTCTCGATGGGCGGCATGGTCGGGCTCGGATTGGCTCTGAACCACCCTGAGCGGCTGCTCAGCCTCAGTTGCCTCGATGCCCGCGCCTCCGCGCCCGCCGCCTATCGCGAGGCCTGGGCGGGGCGCGCCGCCGCCGTCAAAGAAGGAGGCATGGAGACAATGGTGGAGCCCAGCCTGTCCCGCTGGTTCGCCGCCGGCTTCCGCGAGGAGCAGCCAGCCGAGGCCGCGCGGGTGGCCGCGATGGTCCGGGCCACGCACCCGCAGGGCTATCGCGGCTGCGCGGCCGCGCTCCAGCAACTCGATTACGGCGAAAGGCTGCACACGATCACGATCCCCACCCTTTATCTTGCCGGTGCCGAGGACGCCGGAGCACCGCCCGAGGTCATGCGGGCGATGGCCGATGCCACACCAAACGCCCGCTACGTCGAGATCGCCGCTGCGGGCCACCTTTCGGCCCTCGAGCAGCCAGAATGCGTAATCCGGTGGATCGTGATCAGTGATTCCGTTTGATCGTGATCAGTGGATCCGGTGGATGCTGATCGGTGATTCCGGTGAATGTGATCACTGGAATTGGGGTCGGGTCAGAGGAGCGGCGCGGCCGGCAAGTCTCAACCAACGGTAGTTTCGCCCCTGTGCTGAGCAGGGGGGCGGGATGCCAGGCGAGAGAGTGCCGATGCGCAAGATCCGAGATGTTCTACGGCTTGGCTGGGGCCAGGGCCTGTCCCAGCGGGTGATGGCTCGCA